>NZ_JBICTE010000010.1:0-174930 GCF_043197485.1 Micromonospora sp. NPDC049102
AGCATCGCTGAGTACCAACTCGGCCTTCGGCCGCCCACGACCTGCCACCACCGCAGTCTACATTTAGATAACGAATTTCAGGCGCAGGACACTAGCCGACCGTCCACTGCTGGGCGGGGCGACCGTCGCAGGGCCGCTGCCGGATCTCGTCCCCGGCCTCGGCGCCGTCGTCCTCGGCCTGCGCGCACTTGCCGCTGTGCACCGCCACCAGCAGCACCGGGCCGGCGCCGGTGGCGGTGAGTCGCCACTGCTGGTTGGCCTGACCGTGGCAGGGGAACTGCATCATCCGCGCGCCGTCGTCACCGCTGCCGCCCTCGACGTCGAGGCACTGCCCGTGGGCGGCGTTGGTGAGCGTCGCCGCGTCCGGTCCGACCGGGTTGACCACCCACTGCTGCTCCGGTCCTCCGGTGCACGGGGCCAGCTCGGCCCCGGCCTTCTCACCGTCACCGTCGAGCCCGAGGCAGAGGCCCGAGGGCGACCGCAGCACGTGGGGTCCGGTGCTGGGGACGGCCGGCGTGGCCGACGGGGTCGGCGACGGCTCGGCCGAGGGCGTCGGGCTCGGCTCGGCCTCCGGGACGGTCGGCTCGGCCGCGCTGGACGGTGCGCCGACGGTCGCCGGCACCACCGGCTCGTCGTCGCCGTCGAGCAGACCGGTGGCGAAGACCACACCAAGGAGTACGCCCACCAGCCCGACCGCCAACGCCACCCGCAGCAGCGGGTCGGCCAGCGGCCCCGAGCTGGCTCGGCGCCGGCCGCCGTAGACGGTGCCGGCGGGGTCGGGGTGTTCCTCGGGGGTGGGCATAGGCGCCATCCTCACCCACGGCGGCGCGCCGGAGCCAGTCCGGCGACCGCGGCGGCGCTCAACGGGTGGGCTGCGGATCGGTGACGTCGGCCACAGTGGCGTCGAGGGCGGCGATGGCGGCGTCGGCGTTCACCGCGACGGCGAGACCCCGCTCGCCCGCACCCAGGGTGATCTCCCGGCCCCGCAGGCGCTCGTCGGCGATCACCGGCCACGCCGTGCTCGCGCCGAACGGGGTGATGGTGCCGCGCTCGTACCCGGTGGCGGCCAGCGCACCCGCCGCGTCCGGCATGGAGATGCGCTGCACACCGAGCAGCGCGCGCAGCTTGGGCCAGGAGACGACCCGGTCACCGGGAGTGAGCACGAACAGGTGGTCGTCCTCGCCACGGCGCACGACGATCGTCTTGACCACGTCCGGGATCGCCACGCCGCGGACGGCAGCGGCCTCCGCGAGACTGCCGACCGCGCCGTGACTGACCAACCGGTACGGCAGTCCGGCGGAGTCGAGTGCGACGATCGCGGGCGACGGCATGACCGCCACGGTAGCCGGCGGACCTGCTGTGGGGCGGGAAACAGCAGGCGAGGACATCCCACGATTTTCCGGGTCCAGGCGTAAGGTGATCACATGCGCGCTGAGCGTGTGGATCACCCCATTGACCATGATCAAGCGGTGGACACGTTGCGGCGGTCGTACGCCGCGGTGCCCACGGGCGAGCCTGTCCGGCTGGCCAAACGCACCTCCAACCTGTTCCGTCCCCGATCCGCTCCCCGCACTCCGGGCCTCGACGTGAGTGGCCTGAACGGAGTGCTCTCGGTCGACGAGACCGGGCGTACCGCCGACGTGCAGGGCATGTGCACGTACGAGGACCTGGTCGACGCCACGCTGCCGCACGGGCTGATGCCGTTGGTGGTGCCGCAACTGCGCACGATCACCCTGGGCGGCGCGGTGACCGGCCTCGGGATCGAGTCGACGTCCTTCCGCAACGGCCTGCCCCACGAGTCCGTACGCGAGATGGACATCCTGACCGGCTCCGGCGCGATCGTCAGCGCCCGACCGGACGGGGAGCACGCCGACCTGTTCCGCGCGTTTCCCAACTCGCTGGGCAGCCTCGGCTACGCCACCCGGCTGCGCATCGAGCTGCAACCGGTCGGCCGGTGCGTGGCGTTGCGCAACATCCGGTTCACTCAACTGGAGGCGCTCACCGACGCGATCGCCGAGGTGACCGCCACCCGATCCTGGGCCGGCGAGCCGGTCGACGCGCTGGACGGCGTGATGTTCAGCCCCGGTGAGGCGTACCTGGTGCTGGGTACCTTCACCGATACGGCCGACCCGCCCAGCGACTACACCGGCCAGGAGATCTACTACCGGTCGCTGCGTCAGCGCACCCGCGACGTGCTGACCGTGTACGACTATCTGTGGCGGTGGGACACCGACTGGTTCTGGTGCTCCGCGGCGTTCGGGGCGCAGCATCCGGTCGTGCGCAGGCTCTGGCCGGCGCGTTACCGGCGCAGCGACGTCTACCACCGACTGGTCCGCCTCGAACACCGGCACCAGGTGGCGGCCCGGATCGACCGGCTGCGCGGCCAGCCGGCCCGGGAACGGGTCGTGCAGGACGTGGAGATCCCGCTGGACCGGATGGCCGACTTCCTGCGCTGGTTCTCGGCCAGCGTGGGGATGACCCCGGTGTGGCTCTGCCCGTTGCGGTTGCGCGAGCCGGGGGGTCCCGGTTCCGCGCGTTCGTGGCCGCTGTATCCGCTCCACGCGGGGCAGGACTACGTCAACATCGGGTTCTGGGGGAGTGTGCCGATCGCGCCCGGCGCCGCCGACGGCGACGTCAACCGCACGATCGAGCGAAGGGTGTCGGAGTTGGGCGGGCACAAGTCGCTCTACTCCGACGCGTACTACGACCGGGACGCCTTCGATCGCCTCTACGGCGGCGAGACCTGGCGCGCGGTGAAGGACCGCTACGACCCGGACCACCGGCTGACGGGACTGTACGAGAAGGCGGTAGCACGAGCATGAGCCTGACCGACCGAGATCAGGGGGCGGCGAGCGTCCCCGCCACCCCGCCGGCGGGGGGCCGGCGCACCGGTCCGACCGTCGCGGATGTCGTCCGCGCGGTCACCGGCGGGCCGTTGCCGATCCGCATCGTCGGGTACGACGGCAGCGCCGTCGGGCCGACCGATGCCGGCATCACCCTGTCGATCCGTTCCGAGCGGGGACTGTCGTACCTGCTCACGGCCCCCGGCGACCTGGGCATGGCCCGGGCGTACGTCAGCGGCGACCTGGCGTTGCAGGGGGTGCACCCGGGTGACCCGTACGAGGCGCTGCGGGTGCTCAAGGACGAGCTGCGGCTGCGCCCACCGTCGGTGGCCGACGGCGTGGCGCTGGTGCGGGGGCTGGGCTGGGAGCGACTGCTGCCGCCGCCGGCCCCGCCGCAGGAGGCCCAGCCGCGCTGGAAGCGGGTGATGAACGGGCTGCGGCACTCCCGGGTCCGCGACAGCACGGCGATCTCGCACCACTACGACGTCTCGAACGCCTTCTACGAGAAGGTGCTGGGCCCGTCGATGACGTACACCTGCGCGGTGTACCGCTCCCCGGACGACACCCTGGAGAAGGCCCAGTCGGCGAAGTACGACCTGGTCGCCGGCAAGCTCGCGCTGAAGAAGGGCATGCGGCTGCTGGACGTGGGCTGCGGTTGGGGCGGCATGGTCCGGCACGCCGCGCGCGAGTACGGCGTCAAGGCGCTCGGGGTGACCCTGTCGAAGGCGCAGGCGCAGTGGGCGCAGGCCGCGATTGAGCGGGAGGGTCTGACCGAGCTGGCCGAGGTGCGGTACCTGGACTACCGGGACGCGCCGGCGGAGCAGTTCGACGCCATCTCCTCGATCGGGTTGACCGAGCACATCGGGGTGCGCAACTACCCGTCCTACTTCGGCGCGCTGCGGTCGCGGCTGCGCACGGGCGGGCGGTTGCTGAACCACACCATCACGCGGGCCGACAACCGGGCGCCACACCGCTCGGGCGCGTTCATCGACAGGTACGTGTTCCCGGACGGCGAGCTGGCCGGCCCGGGTCGGCTGATCAGTGAGGTGCACGACGCCGGGTTGGAGGTGCACCACGAGGAGAACCTGCGCCAGCACTACGCGCTGACGCTCGCGGCCTGGTGTCGCAACCTGGTGGAGCACTGGGACTTCTGCGTCTCCGAGGTGGGCGCGGGGACCGCCCGGGTGTGGGGTCTCTACATGGCCGGCTCGCGGATGGCGTTCGAGCGCAACGGCATCCAGCTGCACCAGGTGCTGGCCACCCACAACGGCCCGGACGGTGTGAACGGCTACCCGCTGCGACCCGACTGGTTGCCCTGATCATCTGCTGAACGTCGCCTGAAGCCGCGTCGAGAAAGTCGGCGCGGCTTCTCGCACAGCGATTGACAAACAAGTTTTGCGCAAGGTCCGGGGCATCACCGAGGGCATCTACCAGGCCGCCGCCCGGTCCTACTGGCTCTCACCACGGCTGGTCGGCCGCATCGGGCTGCGCCGCGCCCGTGACGAGCTGAGCCTGGGCTACCTGCTCGACCTGATGGAGGAGGTCCAGGCCGACGTCGCCGCCCTGGACCGGACGGCGCCCGAGCTGCCCTCGATCGGCGTGTCCGGCGAGATCCGGGTGCCCGCCGAGCGGCGACAGGAATTCCTGCACGACCTGCAAACCGCACTTCAGGACCTGTTCACCCGCTACGGCGGCAGCGAAGGAGATGCCTTCAAGCTGGCCGTCGCCTGCTATCCGAAAGGGAACGACGATGAGTGAGCCGTTGAAGGTGCAAGCCCGCCTCTCCGCGCCCGTGGAGCGCGTCCGCCAGGCCCTGACCGACCCGGCCGAGCTGCGCCTCTGGCTGGCCGAGCACGCCGAGGTCGAGCTGCCCGAGCGGTACGAGTTCTGGGGTCGCTACACGCCCGAGGGCGACGCCCCGCATCAGCGTCTGCTGCACGCCGACGACGACACGCTGCGCTTCGCTTGGCTGCTCGACGGTGTGGAGACCACCACCGGGTTCCAGCTCGCCGACGACGGTCCGGACGCCACGGTGCTCACGCTGACGCAGAGCCACTTCGACTTCGCCGAGGCGATGAGCGGCTCCAGCATCCGGGGCGTGCTCCAGACGTACTGGGCGCTGTCCATCGCCAACCTGGCCGCGCACCTGGAAGGCAGGCCGCTGCTGCCGCGCACCGACTTCACCTCCGCCGACCTGCGCGGTGAGCTGGTCATCGCCGCACCCGCCGACAAGGTGTGGGAGTCCCTCACTGACTCCGAGCAGGCCAGCGCCTGGTTCGGCTACCCGATCGGGATCGAGCCGTGGGTCGGCGGCCGGTACGCCATGGGCGGCTTCGAGCAGGGATACGCCGCCAAGATCGTCGACCTGGAGCCCGGCCGGAGGATGTCCGTCGACTGGGGACCGACCGGCGTCACGAGCTGGGAGCTGGCCGAATCCGGCGGTCGCACCACGCTCACCTTCGTGCAGAGCGGCTTCGACGAGACCAACCCGCCGTACGCCGCCTGGTCCGGCTCGGTGGCCGGGCTGTTCGAGCTGCGCCGCTTCCACGAGATGGCGGCCTGGCAGCCGATCTGGCTCGCCGAGGAGGTCCCCGGCCTGGAGCCCCAGCCCACCCTCTGACCGTCCCGCCATGATCGTGCTCGATCAGGGATGTAGTGGCCCCGTTTGCGCCATTGGCCACTACGTTCTGGATCGAGCACGATCTTGTGGGTGGGGAGAGAGTGTTGCCCGCAGGCGGCTCACGCGATGGCGGAGATATCACCGTCGTCGAAGTAGATGGCCTGGTGGAGTCGACCGCCGAGGGCGACGGCGTATCGGGCCACCACCTCCTGGCCGGAAATCCGGCCCTGCTCGATCTGGGACACCCGGCCCTTCGTGACGCCCATGCGCTCGGCGATCTGCTGCTGAGTGAAGCCGCGGGCTCGTCGTACCTCGGCGAGTCGGTGTCCGACGACCTGCGCGAGCAGTTCCTGCTTTCCGGCTTCGACGGCCTCCTCGCCACCGGCCCGCTGTACGTACTCCGACCGAATGTCCGACCACCGCACATGCCCAGTCATCGCTGGCCCCCCTCCTGCTGTGCGCGTTCCTTCAAGTAGATCTCGTAGCGTTGCTCCGCGAGCGGGACGGCCTGTTGATACCAGCTCTGCCACCGGCCTGCCTTGTCGCCCGCGACCAGCAGAATGCTTGCGCGCCACGGGTCGACGACGAAGACCTCCCACTCATCTTGCGGCATCCGGGGAGTATATCAATCGCTATACCGCCTTGTGCGGATCTTGCAGCTCGTGCGGCTGGTTCGGTGACTTTTCCGGGTGGAGTGGGTACTGCCGGGCGATGTTCTTCATCTTTGGTCTGCGTACCAAGGTCGACCGGTCCGGTGTCGTGCAGGAGGTCTGCCGCCACTGCGGTAACCACGCCGCGCAGGTGATCACCCGCCGGTCGACCAAGTTCACCCTCTTCTTCATTCCGCTCATCCCGATCCGCACCCGGTACGCGCAGCAGTGCACGTTCTGCGGAGCCGAGTACGAGATCGCCAAGTCCGACGCCCAGCGTCTGCCGGTCGGCTGAGCCGCAGATGGCCCGCTTCCTGTGCTGGCTGATCGGCCGACCGTCGTCGGACGAGGCCGTGGTGCACACCGCCGCCCGCCCGCCGTGCACTCCGGGCCGGCGACGACGCCGACCCGTGCGTCGACCCCTGGCCGGCACCGCGCTGCCCCGCTCACCCTGGAACCGCTCCGCCGGCCGCTGACCTGATCCGTCGGTCCGCGCAGGACTCAGGCCGCGATGATCGCCCGGGGAGGCCGCGTCGACCTGGATGTTCGGCCCTGGCGGCGTATTCCGGCGGTGGCTAGGCTTTCGGGGTTTGCCGTGGACCGGTCCGACCGATTGTGCACACACGACCAGGAGCCGGAGCGACCGTGTCGCGACAGGACGTGAAGCAGGCTGTGGGGCAGCTCAAGCCCGCCGGCCCGATCGGCGCGGGCTCGGTGATCCTCCTGGAGGCGTTCTGGCTGGTCGCGGCGCTCCCCGGTGCCGCGTTGGTCAGCGACGTGGGCGCGCTGCTGGTGGCCGGCTGGGCGACAGTCGCCTGCGTGACCGTCGCCCGTCGACATCCGACCCCACTGCGTAGGTTCTGGACCCTACTCGCCGTCACCATGGGGCTCGCCGCGTCGGGTCGGGCGATCTGGACGGTGCAGCGGCTCGCCGGTGGCGACCTGCCGCACAACGCGCTGGTCGGGGTGGTCTTCACCGCCGGCATCCTCACCGGCACCGCCGCGCTGCTCAGCTCACCGTCCGGGCCGCGGACAGCGGTCGGGCGTGCGCGGACGCTGCTGGACGGCGTGATCGTCGCGCTGGCCCTGGTACCGGTCGCGTGGGTGCTGGTGTTCCGTGGGGTCGCCTCCGCCGAGCTGGCCGACCCGGCGCGCACGCTGGGGCTCCTCTTTCCGATGTTCGACCTGATGCAGCTCACCATCCTGGTGGCGGTGGCCGGCCCGGCGCGACCGCTGTGGCGGCCGATGCGCCTGCTCGCGGCGAGCCTCACCCTCCGGGTGGTCGCCGACGTCGTGTACGTCTCGCTGGTCGCCCGTGGTGACTACGTCGCCGGTCACCCCATCGACCTGTGCTGGCCGGTGAGCTATCTCCTGATCGGCCTGGCCACCGGGAGCCCTCCACCGCCGGACTGCGACGGCATCGACGAGGCGGCCGAGTCTCCGCTGCCGCCGTGGTGGCGGGTGGCACTGCCGTACCTGCCGGTCGGTGGGGCGATCATCGCGGTGTTGCAGGCCCGCCGGCCCACCGGGCAGACCCCGACGCTGGTCTTCGTGACCATGATGGTGCTGCTCGCCGCCCTCGCGGTGCGTCAGGGGTTGGCCGCCAACGAGAATCTGCGCCTGGTGGCGCGACTGCGCCGGCTCGCGTACGGCGACCAACTCACCGGCCTGCCGAACCGGCTGCTGTTCAACCGACTGCTGCGTCTGGCTCTGCGCGACGGTCGGCCGGTGGCCGTCCTGCTGCTCGACCTCGACGGGTTCAAGCAGGTCAACGACCGGTTCGGGCATGCCACCGGCGACACCCTGCTGACCGGGCTGGCGGCTCGGATGCGGGCTGCCGTGGACGGTGACGGCACGATCGTCCGGCTAGGCGGCGACGAGTTCGCGGTGCTTGTCGAGGGGGACCGTCCGGTGTCCCCCGAGCGCCTCGCCGAACGGTTGCTGGACGCCCTGCGCCCCTCCGAGGGAGAGGAGGGCGTGGGCGTGCACCCGTCGGCGAGCATCGGCATCGCCGAGTACGGGCCGCAGCACGCCACCCACAGCGACCTCCTGCGCGACGCCGACATCGCCATGTACGCGGCGAAGGCCGCCGGTAAGTCGGCGTACCGCACCTGCACCCCGGCGTTGCGCGAGTCGGCCGTGTCCCGGGCCGAGCTGATCGCCGACCTGCGCCGGGCCGTCGACGAGGAGCAACTGCGCCTGGAGTTCCAGCCGATCGTCGACCTGGCCACCGGCGCGGTGCGCAGCGCCGAGGCACTGGTGCGCTGGCGGCACCCCCGCCTGGGGATGTTGCCGCCGGCGAGGTTCCTGCCGCTGGCCGAGGAGACCGGCTTGATCCTCCCGATCGACCGCTGGGTGATCCACGAGGCGTGCCGGGCGGCGGCGACGTGGCGGGAACGCGCGCCGGAGGCGACTGTCGCGGTGAACATCGCTGCGGCGCACCTGCGCCGACCGGACCTGATCGCCACTGTCACGGCGGCGACCGCCAGCGCCGGACTGGCACCACGGGCGTTGACGCTGGAGCTGACCGAGTCGGCGTTGATCGAGGGGACCGACTCGGTGTTGGAACGGCTGCACCAGCTGCGGGAGCTGGGCATCCAGATCGCCATCGACGACTTCGGCACCGGTTACTCGTCGCTGAGCTACCTGCACCGCATCCCGGCCACCGAGCTGAAGATCGACCGTTCGTTCGTGGCGCGGCTGGGGTCGGACGATCGGGCGTACGCCACGGTGGAGATGATCACCCGGCTGGCCGGCGCGTTCGACCTGGCGGTGATCGCCGAGGGGGTGGAGACCGAGCGCCAGCACGACGCGGTCACCGCCATCGGCTGTCCGCGCGGCCAGGGCTATCTGTACGGGCGACCGGACAGCCCCGCCACGGTGGGCCAGAATCGGGCTTGACTCTGACGTAACGGCAGGCGGCAGCCTGGTTCCCGGAAGGGAGGGGAACCATGGCGTACACGGTGGGTCAGGTGGCGAGGATCGCCGGCGTGACGGTACGGACGCTGCACCACTACGACGAGATCGGTCTGCTCTCGCCGAGCGGCCGGACCTCGACGGGTTACCGCCGTTACGACGACGCGGACCTGCAACGGTTGCAACTCGTCCTGTACTACCGCGAGCTGGGTTTCCCGCTTGAGGAGATCACCGCGATCATCGACGACCCGGCGGCCGACGCGGCCGCCCACCTGCGCCGCCAGCACGAGCTGCTGACGGTACGGATCAAGCGGTTGCAGGAGATGGTCACGGCGATCGAGTTCGCGATGGAGGCGAGCAAGTTGAACATCCAACTGACACCCGAGGAGCGGTTCGAGGTCTTCGGTGACTTCCGGCCGGAGGAGTACGAGGCCGAGGCGGAGCGGCGTTGGGGCGACACCGACGCGTACCGGGAGTCGAACCGGCGGGTGGCGCGGTACAGCAAGGACGACTGGCTGCGGAACAAGGCGGAGAACGAGGACTGGGGCCGGCGGATCGTGGCGCTGCTGACCTCGGGCGTGCCGGCGGACAGCCCGGAGGCGATGGACCTGGCCGAGGAGCACCGGCAGCTCATCAGCCGCTGGTTCTACGAGTGCTCGTACGAGATGCACATCGGGTTGGCCGACATGTACCTGGCCGACGAGCGGTTCACCGCGTACTTCGAGAACATCGCCCCCGGGCTGGCCGCGTACGTGAGCGAGGCGATCCACGCCAACGCGATCAGCCGGGCCTGACGGCGGTTCACTCCTCGACCGCTCCGCCGGATGGGGTCTGCCCGCCCCCGTCGCTCGGTCCGTCCCCGTCGCGCCCGCCGTCGGCCGGCGGCCCGTCGGGCGCGTACCCCGGGGTGGTCTGGTGGTCCGGGCCGGGACCGTCGGCGGTCGCCGGGCCGGTCGTTACCACGACCACCAGCGCGACCGCCATCGCGAGCAGGGAAGATGAGCGCTTCTTGTCGCTTTTCCTCACGTTTGCACGATAAGAAGCGGGGGAGGCGGATGGGGTTGCCGGGACGTCAGTCACCCGTCCGGGAGGGCTCGTCCCCGAAAGGGTGATGCCTCAGCGGCATCAAGATGACGCAGAGGCATCACGCTCAACACCGAACAGCGGCGCCCGCGCCGTCACACCACCAGATCGAGCAGGAGTACGCCGGCGAAGCCGATCACCGAGATGAGCGTCTCCATCACCGACCAGCTCTTGATGGTCTGCCCGACGGTCAGGCCGAAGTACTCCTTGACCAGCCAGAAACCGGCGTCGTTGACGTGTGAGAAGAACAGCGACCCACAGCCGATGGCGAGCGCCAGCAGGGCCACCCCGGGCCGGTCCAGGGTCGCGGCGAGCGGTGCCACGATGCCCGCCGCCGTGATGGTGGCGACCGTCGCCGAGCCGGTGGCCACCCGGATGCCGACCGCTACCAGCCAGCCCAGCAGCAGCGGGGAGAGGTTGGCGTCCTTGGCGGCGTCGGCGACCAGGTTGCCCACACCGGCGTCCACCAGCACCTGCTTGAATCCACCGCCGGCCGCCACGATCAGCAGGATGCCGGCGATCGGAGGCAGCGAACCTCCGAGCACCGACGAGACCTGGGACCTGCTGAAACCGGCCTGGTAGCCGAGGGTGAACATCGCCAGGATCACCCCGGCGAGCAGCGCCACGATCGGCGTACCGATGATGTCGAGCGTCTTTCGGCCCGCCGTGCCCTCGTCCAGCGTCAGCTCACCGATCGCGCGGAGCAGCATCAGCACCACCGGCAGCAGCACGGTGATCACCGCTGGCCAGAACGCCGGGGTACGACGAGCGGTCTCCGTGCCGCTGTCGTCCACCGGCTCGCCCGGTCGACCGCCGCCCGGGTTGACGAGATCGTCGTCGGTGAGCAGGTCACCGTCCACGTCGCGCCGATCCGTCGTTCCGGCGGTACCGGTCGTCCCGGTTGCGCCCGTGGGGTGGGCGGGCTGGCGGCGGGTGGGCAGCAGCGCGGCGGGTGCGGTCGCCGGCACGTAACGGGCGATGAGGTTGCCGAAGACCGGCCCCGAGATGATGACCGTGGGGATCGCGACGAGCAGGCCCAGCCCGAGCGTCAGGCCCAGGTCGGCGTCGAGCGACGAGATCGCCACCAGTGGGCCGGGGTGCGGTGGCACGAGGCCGTGCAGCACCGACAGGCCGGCCAGCGCCGGGATGCCGAGTTTCATCAGCGGTACGTCGGTCCGCATCGAGACGAGCAGCACGATCGGCACCAGCAGCACCACGCCGACCTCGAAGAAGAGCGGCAACCCGATGAGTGCCGCCACCCCGGCCATCGCCCAGGGCAGCGCGCGACCGGACACCCGGCCGACGACCCGGTTGACGATGCCGTCCGCGCCGCCGGACTCGGCGAGCAGCCCCCCGATCATGGCCCCCAGCGCGATCAGCAGCCCGACACCGCCGACAGTGGTGCCGACGCCACCGGTGAACGAGGCGATCATCTTGTCGGGCGCGACGCTGGCGACCACGCCGAGCACCGCCGCGCCGAGGATCAGCGACAGGAACGGGTGGACCTTGGCCCAGGCGATCAGCAGCACCACGGCGGCGATGCCGAGCAACGCGGCGAGGACGAGTTGGCCGTCGCCAGCCGTGGTGACCGGCTCGGCCGGCGCGGCAAGGACGGTCAGGGGTTCGACGAGGGGTGGGTGCACGGCGATCACGACCTTCTCCGGTGGGGGTCGGCCCGGGGGCGGGCCGGCCGAAGGGCCTACATCGGTTCGGCGGGTAGGCCGGGCGCCAGTCGACGCATCGACGTGAAGGTGGGCGCCAGCGCGTCGTACAGCTCGGCGAAGAGGGGCAGCAACGCCGCGTACGTGGCGGCGGCTGCCGGGTCGGGGCGGATGACCTCGTCGATGCGGACCAGATCGGCCGCCACGTCGATGCTGGGGATCAGGCCCAGCGCCTGCATGCCGAGCAGCGCGGCGCCGAAGCTCGACCCCTCGCGGCCGGCCGGGAAGCTCACCGGCATGCCGAGCACGTCGGCGAGCATCTGCCGCCACAGGCCGCTGCGGGCGAAACCGCCACCGGCCCGGATCTCGCGGACCTCGTTGCCGGCGGCACGTACGGAGGTGAGCACCAGCGCGAGCTGTTGGCAGACCCCCTCCATCGCGGCCCGGACGAGGTGTTCTCGGCGGTGCCCGTGGGTCAACCCGACGTACGCGCCGCGGGGCAGCGCACTCCAGTGTGGAGCACGTTCGCTGTGCAGGTACGGCAGCATGATGAGCCCGCCCGAGCCGGCCGGGGCGCGGGCCGCCAGGGCGACCAGCTCCTCCTCGGACTGCTCGCCCAGGTCGGGCGCGAGCGCCGAGCCGGCCCACTTGAGGACGATGCCGCCGTTGTTGATCGCGCCGCCGACCGCCCAGCGATCCTCGGTCAGCGCGTAGCAGAACACCCCGCCCAGCGGGTCCACGCTGGGGCGTTCGACCATGACCCGCAGGGCGCCGCTGGTGCCGATCGAGCAGGCCATGATGCCGGGGTGCACGGCGCCCAGACCCAGGTTGGCCAGCGGTCCGTCACCCGCGCCGACCACCACCGGGGTGCGCTGAGGTAGGCCGAGGGAGGTGGCGGCCTGCGGGGTGAGGCCGGGCAGGACTGCGGTGGTGGCGACCAGTTCGGGCAACTGCTCCTCGGTGATGCCGGCGACGGTCAGCGCCTCGGTGTCCCACTCGAGGGTGTGGATGTCCATCAGGCCGGTGGCCGAGGCGATCGAGTGGTCGACGACCAGCGCGTCGCAGAGTCGCAGCAGCACCCATTCCTTGATGCCGACCCAGTGCGCGACGCGTTCGAACAGCCTGGGCTCCTGCTCGGCGTACCAGAGCAGCTTGGGTAGCGGCGACATCGGGTGCACGGGCGTACCCGTGCGCCGGTGCAGGGCCAGCCCGGACGGCACGGCCCGCAACCGCTCGGCCTGGCGGGTGGCCCGGGAGTCGGCCCAGGTCACCGACGGCGTGAGTGGGTTGCCGGCCGCGTCGAGCCCGATCAGGCTGTGCATGGCGGAGCAGAAGGCCAGGCCGGCGACCGGCACGGTCAGCTCGGTCACCACGGTCCGGATCGACTCGACGACGGCGGCGAGGATCACCTCCGGGTCCTGCTCGGCGTACCCGGGGTGCGGGTCGTCGAGGGGGTACGCGGCCGAGTGGCTGGCGAGCAGCCGCCCGTCGGTGTCGTACGCCATGGTCTTGGTGCTCGTGGTGCCGATGTCGACCCCGACGACCACACCGGGCAGGGTGTCCGGCGGCATGACCCTCACCCCCTTCGTGCGGGCGGTGCGGCTGCGTCGCCACCCGGCTGCGGCTGACGTTACCGAGACAGCGACCACCCCGCACGACACGAGCGAAGGTGAATCGGCGCGGCAGTATCGCCCTATCGTCCGGGTTGCTCCACCGTTCGGATAGTTCGCCCGTCCTGGCGTGTCCCGGCGGACCATCACGACTGTTAATCCGAGTGCACCCCGGATTGGTGGCCTGCGCGGCGAAGGAGTCGGCGTGGCAAGGACTGAATCGACGGGTTCCACATGGCGGTACCGCTGGGCGCAGCGGCAGAACGTGCGGCGGGTCAGCACGTACCGCGGCGCTGAGACGGCGTGGCGGCGACGCGACGACGAGTTACGGCGGCTGCGCGCCCTGGCCGCCGACTTCCACGGTTCCGCGGCGGCCGGCGCGGGCCTTCCAATCGAACTCCTCGACGACGAGGTGGTGCTCTGGGCGCTGCCCGCCGCGCAGCTCGTCGAGGTGCGGCACACGACCGTGCTGCCCGCGCCCGACCTGACGGTCGCCGTGCCGGCCGCGCCGCTGCGTCCGCGTCGGCCGGACGGCGTACGCGTCACCGACGCCGGCGTGGCCGTCATCACCAGCCGTCGGTTGGTGCTGCTCGGCGGGCGCGGCCGGCGCGACTGGGCGTACGGCCGGATGACCGGTCTGGCCCACGACCCGGCAGCCCCGGTGACCCTCGTCCAGGTGCTGGACCGGCGGCGTACCTCCGGGCTGTTGCTGCCCACCGACGCGGCGGCGGACTTCCGGTTCAAGCTGACGCTCGCCTTCGCCGACTCGATCGAGCAGCGTGCCGCGGTGCTCGCCCAGCTCGACGAGCTGATCGCGGAACACGCCCAGCTCAAGCCGTTCCGGCCGGCGGCGGCCACGCCGGCGCAGGCCCGGCTCTCCTCGCTCGTGCCCGGTGGTCGTAGGTCCATCGCGGTGGCGGCGGCCGTCGCGCTGCTGGTACCGGCGGCGCTCGTCGACTCGAACCCGTCGCACCCGACACGTGGCGGGGAGGTCGCCGTGGCGGCCACGCCGGCACCGGCCGCCAGCGCGCCTCCCGCGCTGCTGCGGCCGGCGATCCCGCTGCCCGCCGCCACCACCGCGCCGAAACGGAAGCCGTCGCCACGCCCGTCGCCCAGCGCGACGTCCGGGCCGCGCTGCGGGGCGCCGGAGAACCCCCTGGGGTACGACTTCTGTGGCGGGACGCGGATCCGCAAGCCGGCCGCCGAGGTGTGCGACTGGTTCGACTGCGTGCCGCAGTTCTGGGCGGGACGGGGTTACCTGGTGCAGTGCCGGGACAGCTCGGTCAGTCTCGCGGGTGGGCGAGCGGACGCGTGCGCCCAGCATGAGGGCGTCCGGCGGACCGTCACGAAGTAACGCGTTTTGACCATAACGCTCGTTCAGGTCAGTCAGAATGATCGAGTGGAGATCCGATCCGACGACGGCGCCCGGGTGCGGATCCGCCCCGTCGGCTACCAGCCCGGCGTCGATCCGCCCGACGACCTCGACGCGGCCGCACCCGGCTGGCACGACTGGTTGCTCATCGAGGTGGACGCCCGCACCGCCGACGGTCAGACCTGGTCACACCACTATCCGAGCCTCATGGTCGAGGAGGCCCGCGCACTCGGTGGCTGGCTGCACGGGCAGGCCACCGCAGCCCTCGGGCTGAGCGCGCCGCCGGCGACGGTCCGGTTCACCGAACCCAACCTGGCGGTGCGCAGCCGGGTGCTGCGCCGCCGCCGGCTGGAGTTGATCGTGGAGTTCTCCGCCGAGTCGCTGCCACCGTGGATGCGCCGCCCGTCCACGGCGATCTACCCGCTGATCCTCACCGTCTCCGCGGACGCCCTGGCCACCGCCGCCGAGCACTGGGCCGAACACTGCGAGGCGTACCCACCGCGTACCCAGTCGCGGTTCCCGACCCAAGGGCCACAGCCGTACCGGCGGCGGGCGGGCTGACCGCCGGGCGCTGGTCGGCGGCGCGGGCCTGTGTAGGGTGACCGCCGTCAGCCGTGAGAGGAGGTGAGCCCGGTGACCACCCATCGTCATTCCTGGGCGCTCCTTTCGGCCGTCCCCCTCAGCTGACCTCTCGCGTCGGGGAGCGCCCTTCACCGGAGGACACATGTCTGTCTCCCCGTTCCGCATCGACGTTCCCGCTGCGGTTCTCGACGACATGCGGGCTCGACTGGCCCGTACCCGCTTCACCGACCGCAGCGGCACCCGACCGTGGCAGGGCGGCGTCGATCCCGACTACCTGCGGGACCTGGTGTCCTACTGGCACGACGGGTTCGACTGGTCAGCTCGCCAAGCCGAGCTCAACGCGTACCCCCAGCACCTGGCCGTCGTCGGCGGCCGCAAGCTGCATTTCCTGCATGTCCGGGCCGCGCGCCCGGCCGGCGCGCCCGCGCCGTTGCCGTTGATCCTCAGCCACGGCTGGCCCAGCAGCTTCGTCGAGATGCTGCCGCTGGTCGACCGACTGACCGACCCTGACCGGCCCGGCGGCGCGTTCGACGTGGTGGTGCCCTCGCTGCCCGGCTTCGGCTTCTCGGAGACACCGAACGAGCCGGTGACCCGGGCGCTGCTGGCCCGGACGCTGCACGAGCTGATGACCGACGTGCTCGGCTACGAACGCTACGGCGCCTTCGGTGGTGACGTCGGGGGAGTGGTCACCGGTTGGCTCGGCGCCCTCTACCCGGAGCAGGTGGTCGGTATCCACATGATCCATCCACCGTTCCCGGCCAGCTTCGATGCCCACCCGCTGTCGCCGGCCGAGCAGGCGTTCCTGGACGCCGAGGCCGCGTACGACGAGACCGACGGCGGCTACAGCGCCATCATGGGCACCCGCCCGGACACCCTGGCGGCGGCGCTCGCCGACTCACCCGCCGGGCTGGCCGCGTGGATCGTCGACAAGTACCGGGACTGGAGCGACAACCACGGTGACCTGGCGAACAGCATCGACCGGGACACCCTGCTCACCATCATCACGCTGTACTGGGTGACGGGCACGATCGGCTCGTCGTTCCGGCAGTACGCCGACTTCGACCACAACACGCCGCGACCCGACATCACCGTGCCCGCCGCGTTCACGGTGAGCACCGAACCCTCGCAGGCGAACTTTCCCCGCTCGATCGCCGAGCGGGCCTGCACGGACATCCGGCACTGGAGCGAACCGGGCCGGGGCGGGCACTTCATGCCGTTGGAGGAGCCCGATCTGCTGGCGGGTGAACTGACGCAGTTCTTCACCTCGCTGCGGCCGTAGTGCTGGCTCGGCGGCTGTTCCGGTTCGCTGCCGGAGCAGCCGCCGGCAGCGGGCTACGCGCTGCGTCCCGTCAATACTCTTCTTTCGGGCGCAACGGGATACATCGATCCCGGTCGCGTTGCCTGTCACGTACGTGAGCGGTTGTATCGCGTGTGACCGTGACCTCTGTGGCCCACGTCCCTTGGCGGACCGCCTGGGCCGAGCGCGAGAACGAGCGCCGGCAGCGCGCGTACCGGCACGCCACCGACGCCTGGCAGCGCCGCGACGACCACCTGGTCCGGCTCCGCATCGAAGCCGCCAGCTTCCTCGGGTGTACGCAGCCCCGCACCGGCCTGCCGGTGGACCTCGACGACGACGAACTCGTCTTCCGCGTCCTTCCCGTCGCCACGCTTGTCGAGGCCGAGGCGCGACACGTCCCCGGGCTACCCACACCGGGCTCGTGTTCCTTCGCTGAGCCCTCTTCCGAGGCGCTGCCGCCGGGCCTGCGGGCCGTCGACACCGGCATGGCCGTGGTGACCAGTCGACGGGTGGCCTTCGGCGGTCGGGAGCACCGGCGTGAGTGGCGGTACGACGACCTGATCGGCCCCGCCCACCACCCCGAAGTGCCGGTCACCCTGCTGCCCGACCACAGTCGACTCGCCGGACTGCTGGTCCCGCCCGGTGCCGTGGTGAACTTCCGCTTCTATCTCACCCTCGCGACCAGCGAGGATCGCGCCACCGTCATCACGCAGGTCGACGAACTGCTGACCGCCCACCGGGCCGCCCCGCCCGCGCCTCCTCTGTCGGTGGGGCCCGACGACGCGCCGCCGACGGCGGTACGCCCCGACCGGCGGGTGGTCAGTGCCGCCGCCGTCGCCGCAGTGGTGTTCGTGACGCTCGGACCGGGCGCTCTGGGCCCTGGCGCGGCAGGTCCCGTCGGCCCGGTGCCTTCGGCGGAGATCGTCGCGTTGAACCTGCCGAGGGCTCGGGCGGCGCTCGTCCCGATCGGGCTCGTCGGGCCGGTGCCAGCCAGGACGCGGGTCGGCTCGGCCGTCAGTGCCGTATGGACCGCTCCGCCCGCCTCGACTGTCCGGCCGTCCGCCGCGTCGGCCTCACCGACGTCGACCCCGACTCCGACGGCTACGCCCTCACCGGACCCGGAGTCGCTGGCTGTCTGTCTGGACGCCCTTCAGCTGCCGGTGTTGGACCCACTGCTCTGCCCGTCCCCGGCGCCGTGATCGGCGTCATCGCTGGTTGCCGCCGCTTGCTCAGTTCATGGTGCTGAAGTCGGGGACGGTGAGGGAGCCGTCCTCCGCGAGGGTGAAGCCCGGGTTCCAGGCGATCTCCCACAGGTGACCGTCCGGGTCGGCGAAGTAGCCGGCGTAGCCGCCGTAGAAGGTCTCCTGGGCCGGCTTGGTCACCGTCGCGCCTGCCGTGGTCGCAGTCGCGATCACCTCGTCGACCTCGGCTTGTGAGCGGACATTCTGGGCGAGCGTGATCCCACCGAAGCCATCGCTGGCTGGGTCGTCGATGCCGGCGTCGGCGGCGAGCTTGTCGCGGCCCCAGAGGACGAGGGCCAGGCCGCCGGCCTGGATGAAGACCGTCCCCTCGACCTCCTGGCCCCGCCAGCCGAGCTGCTCGTAGAACGCCTTCGCGCGGGCCACGTCCGCGACTCCGAGGGTGATGAGGCTGATCCGCTGCTCCATGGGCTCCAACCTAACGCGCGATCAGCTCGGTCTGGCCCGGGAGGCCGATGTGCTGTTGAGCGGTATACCTCAGAGGTATAAATATGACTCTGAGGTATACCGCTCAATACCGCGTCACCCCGACGCAGGTGGCCGACTGTCACCGCCGGCCACGCCCACAGCCCAGCCCAGGCCGGGTCGGGGCTTGCTCATCTAGGCGGCGATTGTTCGGGCGGTGGCGTAGACGTCGGCGGGTAGGGCGTGGTGGAGCTGCCACAGGACGCGCATGGGTCGGTCGCCGGTGTGGGACTTGTACGTCATGGTGCCGGCGTAGAGGTACGGCGGTGCACCTAGGTCACGGTCGGCGATACGGGTTTCCCGAACGAAGAGGTGCACTGTCGAGCCGCCCGACGTGTAGCGCTGCCCGGTCGCCGACGCCGCCGAGGTGGTGCTCTGTGACTCCCACTGGAACACCGTTTCGGTGATGGCCCGGTCGGCGTACATGGTGGTGGGGGAGTAGTGCGCCTCGGACTTCACCAGGGTGACGAAGAACAGGTCGGCCTGGGCGTCCGGCAGCCACTTCACGCCCTCGCGCAGCGACCCCGGGTTGGTCATGCCGAAGGCGGCGCACGCCTCGTTGCGGCTGTACCGGGCGTGCACCCGCAATGGCACCGCCCCGGCTGCGAGAGCGGGCGTGACCCGGTGGATGCGCTCCCGCAGCACCTCGGCGACCTGCCGCAACTCGGCACACCGCGCCGGCTCCTTCCACAGCCGTGCCAGCCGTTCGTCGCGCGTCGCCAGCGGGGCGTTCGGCCCCCAGAGGCTGAAGTGCAGCATGTCCAACAGTCGGCTGCTGCCCACGTACACCTGCTGACCTGGCGCGGGCGGTCCGGCCGCGACCTTCGTCAGCAGCTCCAGCCGGTCGGTGTCGTCGGTGTGCAGCATGCGACCGATGGCGCGGCCCAGCTCGCGGTCGTCCGGGCCGGGTGCGGCCGTCTCGACGCCGGCGAGCCGCCGCAGCCCGGTCCAGCCGCCGATGCTGGCTGATCGGTACACGTCCTCGATCTCCAGGCCGGTCTCGCGCAGGAACGTCGCCAGGGTGACGTCACCGAGTTGCCGCAGCTCAGAGACCAGGCCGGCCTTCGAGGTGGGCAGTGCGCTCTTCAGGTTGGCGAGGACGACCTCCTTCGCCACCCGGTCCAGCTCGACGTGGCAGCCGCTCGGCAGGCTCGGGAAGTCGTCGCGGACGGCCTCGGTGATCGCCCGGCGGCTCACCCCGGTCAGGGCACGCCAGCGCAGGTCGAAGCGGAAGTTGGCGTTCTGCCCGCCGATGAAGTCGAGCACCGTGAGGCAGGGCTTGTCGTCGTCGAGGCGCAGGCCACGGCCGAGCTGTTGCAGGAAGATCGTGGCGCTCTCGGTGGGTCGCAGCATCAGGATCGTGTCGACCATCGGCAGGTCGACGCCCTCGTTGAAGAGGTCCACGGTGAAGAGCACCCGCAGCTTGCCGGCCTTGAAGTCCCGCAACAGCCCGGCCCGGTCGGTGCCGGCCCGCGACGTCACCGCCGCAGCCGGTACGCCGTGGTCGTTGAACCACTTGGCCATGAACTCGGCGTGTCCGATGCTCACGCAGAACCCGAGTGCTCGCATCCGCCCCACGTCCACCTTGTCGCTGACCGCGCGCAACACCGACCGCGCGCGTGCGTGGTTGCCGGTGTAGACGACGTCCAGGTCGGTCGGGTCGTAGCCTTGGCCGCGTTTCCACGCGAGGTGCGACAGGTTCACGTCGTCGTGCAGCCCGAAGTACTGGAACGGCGCGAGCAACTGCCGCTCCAACGCGTCCCACAGGTGCAGCTCAACCGCCGCGCGCCCGTCGAACCACCGGCGCACGTCGCCGCCGTCGGCCCGGTCGGGGGTCGCGGTCAGTCCCAGGAGTACGCGGGGACGTAGCCGCTCCAACAGCCGCGTGTACGTGGGCGCTTCGGCGTGGTGGAACTCGTCGACGATCACCATGTCGTACGCCTCGGGGTCGACCTCACGCCGGTGCAGCGACTGGATGGAGGCGAAGACGTGCTTCCAGCCGTTGGGCTTCTCGCCCGCGACAAGGGTTTCGCCGAAGCTGCCGTCGCCCATGACCTGCCGGAACGTGGACAGGCTCTGCCGCAGGATCTGCTCCTGATGAGCGACGAAGAGCAGCGAGTCTGCCCGGTTAGCGCGGTGCAGCCGGCGGTAATCCAGTGCAGCAACGACTGTCTTGCCGGTGCCCGTCGCCATCACCACCAGGTTGCGCCAACGCCCGTGCACCAGGCGCTCGGCGTCCAGGTCGGCCAGGATCTCTGCCTGGTACGGGTACGGGCGCACGTCCAGGTTCGAGATCTCGGTCGGAGTCTGGTCTCGCCGCTCCCCGGTGAGTGCGTGCCGCAGCCGCTCGGCGTCCCGGCTCGCGTCGTACGCCTCGAACGCCGGATCGTTCCAGTAGTCCTCGAACGTCGCAGTGAACGTGTCGATGACGTGCGGCTGCTCCAGGTTCGAGATGCGGACGTTCCACTCCACGCCGTCCACCAGCGCGGTCTTCGACAGGTTCGACGAGCCGACGTACGCGGTGGTGGTGCCGTTGGAGCGGCGGAACAGCCACGCCTTGGCGTGCAGCCTTGTGGTCCTCGTCTCGTACGAGACCTTGACCTCGGCGCCCAGCTCGGCGAGCCGGTCGAGCGCTCGCTGATCGGTAGCGCCGAGGTAGGTGGTGGTGATGACGCGGACCCTGCCGCCTCGGGCGATCAGCTCGCGGATGGCCTGCTCGACGATGCGCAGGCCGTACCACTTGATGAACGCGCAGAGCAGATCGACGCTCTCGGCCGACGCCATCTCGTGGTTGACCTCGTGGCCGATGCGGGGCTGGTGCCGGCCGTTGACCAGTAGCGCGCCTGTGGAGAGGGGAGTGGTGGGGCGCTGCGGGAAGGCGGGCTGCGCGGGTGGGGTTGGCGGGGCGGCGATGGCGTGGAGCAGGTGCTTTGCGTCTGTTACCTGGTCCTGGTCTGTCGCTGCCTTCGGGCTCAGGGTGGCGATGGCTTCGGCGATCTGGTTCGCCATCTCGACCTGGTGGCGGAGCTTGTCGTCGCCGCTGGGGACCGCTTGCAGGGCTCTGGCGGCCAGGGCGGCGATGTGGCGGGCGAGGGTGTGGTGGGCGTCGGCGGGGTCGAGGTTGTGGTGTTGGATCAGGGCGGGATCGACGTGCTGGAGGCGAGTGGCCAGCTCACGTGTGATCAGGTGCTCGTACACACCCCGCTCAAGATCCGTCATTCGAGCAACCTAAGCACACGACCCAGCTACAGGTGGGGCACGGCGACCGTTCGCATAGGCAGAAGTTGTCGCGTAATTGTCGAGGCCGCCTCACCCGAGTGGCGACTCACGCAAGTCGTCGTGCTCGGCTCGGGTAGCGGTCGGTGGCCTGGATGAGCGTGACGCGACCGGGGTCAGCGGTGGACTTTTGGCCACTATCGGCATGTCGGCCGGGTCGGGTGCGCCCTCCGGCCGGAAGAGCAGGACCCGCACGTCGGGGGTCTCGGCGAAGGCGCCTTCGATGAGGGGCCGGACATCTTCCCAGTTGAGTCCACCGTTGCCGCAGCCCAGGGCGGGCATCGCCACAGAGGTGATCTTCCGCTCACGAACCACGCGGACGAGATCGGACAGTCCGGCTCGAATGTCGTCGAGCTTCGAGTTGGCCCGCCAGTGGCCCTTGGTGGGGAAGTTGATCACATATCTGCGCGGGCCGAGTCGCGTTGATTCGAAGACGAACATTCGCCCCAAGGCGACGTGGTTCTCCCGGCATGCCGTGCGGTAGGCCGCGTAGTTCGCTGGGTAGGCGCGCTTGAACTGAAGAGCGATGCCCTTGCCCATGACTCCGACCGTGTTGACGGCGTTGACGAGCGCGTCCGCCTCGGCGGTCAGTAGGTCGCCATGGCTGACGATGATCATTCGCGCACCTCCTCCGGGTGTTTACCCGTATTACCAGCCCGGTCTGACATCGCGAATCTCTCGTAGCGCCCCGATGACCACGTCCCAGCGGTCCTCCTCGGCCGCAGGGTTCAGCGCCATACCGTCGGCAACCTTGACACCAGCGCCACGTAACGCTGCTACGTGAGGCGCGTAGGCCGGATGCGCGGCCAGCTCCGCCTTGACGTGTGGAAAGGCAAAGATCGGTAGACCCGCGCCCAGCGACTCATTAAGCACGCCCAGCGCCAGGGTGTCGTTGATGCCCAGCGCCCACTTCGTCACCGTGTTGAACGTGATGGGCGCGGCCACCACTACGTCTGCCGGCGGGTGCGGCTCCGGGTCGCCGGGCATCCGCCACTCCACACGGACGAGGTAGCCGGTCTTTTCTTGCAGCGCCGCTCGGTCGAGCCATGTCGCGGCCGTAGGACTGGCGATCATGCAGACCCGCCATCCGTCGGCAAGCAGCAGGTCGACCAACTCGTCGATGTGTTCCGCCGGACCGGCGGCGCAGACGACCAGATACAGCACCGGACCTTCTGTCATGCCCGCAGTCTGCCCGAGCCAGATGATGCGCGATCGAGCGGACACGGACCGGATCCTCGGCACCTCTCAGAATTTGATTCGCACGTCTTCGGCAGTGATGAGCTGCCCGGCGCCGATGAAGCGGCGCGCAACCAACAGACCGGCCTCATGTGCCGGTTGCCCGCCGTGGCTCCCAGACGCGTCCGTCACCAGCCACGGCGTCAGGTCGCGCTCGAAGGCGTCAACTGCTGACTTCAGCACGCAGCTCTCGGTCGCCAGGCCACAAAAGACCAGGTCAGTCCACCCCTCCTGCTCCGTCAACGCCGCACCGGCAGAGGAGAAGTATGAGTAAATCTTCTTGTCGATCACCGCTTTGGCGCGGCCAGCATGCTCTGCCAGCTCAGGCACGATCTCCGTCTCGGGTGGGCTCTGCACGGAGGACCAGTGGATCAGTCGTTCGAATGGGCTGTCGGGGTAGTTGTGGTAGCGGGTGAACACCACCGGCCGCCCGGTCGTCTCCCAGTGCTCCACCAGCTCGACGACTTTCGGGATGACACCCCGACTTCGATCGTTGATGAAGCCGTTCTGCATGTCGATCACGATCAGGGCGGCACGCGTCTCGCTCATGCGTCGACTCTGCCACTCAACTCCGCGGTCTCGCGAAGGGCGATCTGGGCCTGCATCAGACGTGCCGGGAGGCCGCTCGTCGAGAGCGCCGCGTCCCGCATCATGCAGTGTTGCGTTGTCTCGCGTGCCCTGGCTGTGGTCAGCCGTGAGTGGGCCGCGCGTAGGAAGCGCCAGCCGAACTCTGGTGGCATGTCCGGGTCTCGCCCGTCTTCGACCTGACGCTGGATGTGGCGGCAGTACGCCCAGAGCATCTGCACGTCGACCTCGCAGGACACGAGGTCGTCGACCATGAGGGCTTGCTCGGGGGAGATGGCGTGGTAGGCCAGGCCCGCCCAACTGGCGAAGCCCAGGGAGACGCCATGGACGCCGAAGGGCTGGACTGACGGCTGTGCGAAACCCTGGGCCAGCAACCGGCGTTCGACGTGGTCGTCGACCGGTTCGGGACGAGGCTGTGCGCGGCGGTTGACCAGCACGGACGGCAGGCTCATGAGGCGTAGCGCGTTCTCTAGCTCGTCACCGGTCCATGCCGACTCCTTGAGGACGTACATCGACAGGACGTACTCGGGCGCGACGGGCTCCGAGGACGGAGGAGGCGAGAGAAGCCCCGCAACCTGGCCGGCCGTCCACGGCACGTCCTCCTCGTAGGTGGCGTATCGCCATGCTGCCAATGCGGCCAAGGTGGGGAAGTGCAGTTCCTGCATGACGTGCAGGACCACGACGCCGCAGGCAAAGACGTGGGCGGTGCACGTTCCCTCCGGGTGGGGCAACCCGGCGACCGTCACCTCCAGCCACTCGTGGTGACGTGACTTGAAGGCTTCTTGCGCTGCCAGTTCCGCGGCTGCGGATGCGCCGATATAAACCGGAATGAACTTGTGGGACTGAACCCGGTAGCCACTACTGACGGGGTGGTGCTGAGGAACGGCTCTGTTGGTGGTGCTGACGAATCGATCTGCCGCCTGACTGCCGGCTCTGCTCAGCACCGTGTCCAGTGCGGCCTGCATCTCGGGTCGAGGGTGAACCGCTTCTCGGCCAGCCTCCCACTTGGAGACAGTGCGCTCACTGACGCCGAGGTTCTCTGCGAAGTCGCGAATGCTCATGCGCAGCGCTTGTCGCAGCGCACGGGTTTCGCGACCTGTCCACGCTTCGACGGTCGGCAAAGTTCTCGCCTCCCATCGCATCCTGGCCGCTTTGGGCAGCCTATCGGCTCTGGGTGCAGCGTAGGTACAGCGCAGATACAGCGAGTAGTCATACCGGGAGACCGAGGCCTTGGCGAGGGTGGATGCATGGCCCGGGGCGGGTGCTGGCTCCGGAGTTGTGCCGGCCCTCAACGGCGCAACCCCGCACCCGCCCGCCCCGGCGCCACCCGATCCGTCACCATACTCGGAGCCGCCATGACCACCCCGCAAGAACCAGAAGGTGCCACGACCACGGCTGACATCGTCGAGCGTTGGCTGCGGCTGGTGGCGGCGGACGCGGAGCTGTCGCCGTACCTCATCGGGGTTGATCTTGATGGGTTCGCCGCGCACCTCACCGCGAGCCTGGCGCGCGGGCTCGACGGCGAGGCGACCCAATGGCGTGGCCTGGGGTTGTCGGAGGCGCAGCATCGGCGGATCGTCGACTACCTGCCGGACGATCAGGCCGCCGAGGTGAGCGCGTGAGCCTCGCCGCCGCCTGGGCGGCAACCGACGACCGGGCTGCCGCCGACTTCTGGTGCGCCCTGGAGGACCACCGCCCCGGCCTGCTGCCCAACAGCGAGGCGTCGCTGTTCTTCGCCACGCTTGGCAGTCTCGTGGCCGGCGGCGACGACCGGGCGGGTCGGGCGGCGCTGCTCCTGGTGCTCGGCCGCGCGTACCGTCGCTATGACCTGCTCCCATACGCCACCACCGTCAGCGACGCGCTGCTCGCCACCGTCGCTCGCCACGGAACGCAGCCACTGTGGAAGGCGGCCGCGGACCGCGCCACGCGCGCCATTCGTCGGGTCGCCGCCCAGGTCGGCGACGGCCCGGCGTGGTGGCCCGCCCAGGTGATCGGCCACGAACGGCCGTCGCCCGGCATCGCCATCCTGACCGTACGTCCCTGGCGCCGGCTGCCCCACCACCCCGGCCAGGCCGTCCCGGTCTGCACACCACGCCTGCCCGGTCGTTGGCGCTGGCTCTCGCCGGCCAACGCCCCACGCGCCGACGGTACCGTCGAGCTGCACGTCCGCGCGGTAGCCGCCGGTGCCGTCTCCCACCGCCTGGTTCAGCAGGTACGCCCCGGCGAGCTGATCTGGCTCGGCCCACCCGGCAACACCGGCCTGAGTCTCGACCGGTCGAACACGAACGACCTGCTGCTCGTCGCCGGTGGCACCGGTCTCGCGCCGCTGCGCGCCCTGGTCGAACAGGTCGCTACCGCACAGGCCGGCCGGCGGGTGACGCTGATCGTCGGCGCGCGCGCCTTCGTCGACCTGTACGACGCGACGGCCCTCGACAAGCTGCAATGCGCCCACGACTGGCTCACCGTCGTGCCGGCGTTCTCCGACGACCCCTGCGCCGAGCCGGCCGAGCAGGGCGACGCCCTCACCATCGCCCTCGACCACTACCGTCCCGACCAGGACGTCTACCTGTGCGGGCCGCCCGGGATGCTTGCGGGTGCCCGGTCACGGCTGCTGGCCCTCGGCATCCCCGCCACCCGCGTCCACACGCCCGCGACCTTCACCCGCTGACGGGCGGACCCCGCGAGGTCAAATAGATTCACTTTCCCCTATCCGAAAACACGAAAAACTCAGACCCGGCCCTGGCCCTCGCCTTGTTAGCCCGGCCGTCAATCCACAATCGTGGGAGATGAACATGACCGGACATTGGGAAGCAGACCGCACTGCACGCATCTCGCGCAGGCTCGGCAAGTCGGCCGCAGAACTGGGTGAGAGCGGGGGAACGACGACCTGTCCCGACGTCTGGGAACTGTCGAACGGCGATGTCGCGGTCATCGGGCGCGATCTGACCGACGTTCTTGCCACCCGCCTACCCGACGGGGTGAGTGTGGGTGCAGACGAACGAGTTGTCGTCGTCCCGCGAAGCATGATCGTCGCCGCCAAGCCGGACATCCCGGATGCGTGATCTGTTGGATGCGGTCGGCCGGCAACGGTTGAGCCTCGCAGAGTACGACGCCGACTTCTACTCGACCGTCGAGTCAACCGATGGCCCCATCCTCAAGACCGAGCGGATGCAGACCTTCCGCGAGCCGGGCAGCCCCAGTTGGGAGGCCTACGCCGATGGCCGATGGGAGGAGGCTCTTCGGATCGCCGCCGAGCCGAACCCGGAGCTGGTGGCGTTCTTCGAGCACCTTGACCAACTGGGTTCCGGCCTTCGACGCCTGCGGATCGTCGAACTGCCGCTGACGCCGTACCTGATCTGGGAACTGAATTTCCTGCGCTACCGGGCGGAAGCCGGAGAGCAGATTCGCGTGCTGGACGCGCAATCGGTCAGCCAGTGGGAGGCGGCGGCCGGGGCGGTTCCGGAGCTGATGGTGGTCGGCGGTCAGGCCGTCTACGAGGTTCTCTACGACGATTCCGGTGCCCCTGTCGGTGCCGAGAAGACAGTTGAACCGGCCGTGGTGGCGGGCTGCCGGAGCCGTGTGCTGTCGCTGCTTGAGCAGGCCGAGCCCTTCGAATCCTTCTTCCGTCGAGAGGTCGACGGGACAAGGCCGGGACTGCCGCAGCTGTAGTAGCCTGCCTCCACCAGCGAGCGTGGAGGCAGTGTGCCCCGACTCCGGACGGTCGCCGATCTGGCCCGTCGTTCCGCCACGCCAACGATCCTGCTCCTCGCCGTCCTGGCCATGCTGGCAGCCGTCCTGTTCTCGCCCGCTGTCCTACTCTGGATCGGCAGGCGGCCCGGGTACGACTGGCCGTTGTTGGGCAACGTCGGCCAGACGTACGGCGCTGCCTCGGCGATCCTCGCGGCTCTTGCGCTCATCGGTGTGGTGTCGTCGCTGGCGCTGCAGGCACGGGAGGCCAAGGCGGCCCGTGAGCAGGCCCTGCGCGCCCTGCACACCGACCTGCTCAAGATGGCCATCGACGAACCCGCGCTTCTCGAATGCTGGGGGCCGATCGAGGACGCCACCGACATCGAATGGTTCCGCAAGCACGTCTACGCGAACCTCATCGTGTCCCACTGGCAGTTGATGTGGGAGGTGGATGTTCTCACCGCACGGCACCTGGAGGTGCTCGCGGACCAGTTCTTCAAGGGGCGCGTTGGCCGGCGGTTCTGGGCCGAGGCGCGTGCGCCGCGGATGACCGCCGAGACGTCGCGACGCGCCCGGCGTTTCACGGCGACCGTCGACCGTCGCTACCTGGCAGCAGTGGGCGCAGGGCCGGCCGAGGATGAGCCCGTCAGGACCGCAGGAACGACCAGTCCCGACATGGCGCCTGCGCGAGGGGGCCGGCCGGCGGGGCAGGCGACCGCGCTCGCTGTCGGCGTCGTACTCGGTGCCGCTGTCGTCCTTGCCGGTCGCCGTCGACGCCTCGGAGGCTCAGCCCGACGCGACGGCTGAGCGCCTCAGCCGAACGCGTCGCCGAATTCGCGTACCCCGTCGACGTCCAGAACTGAACGGCGTTGCGGCTAGTCCTCGTGCGCGGGGAGTCGGCCGTCTGCTACGCGACGTAGTCGGTTTGGAGATAACGCCTGGTCACGCGACTACTTACCGTCAAGTGGTCATCACCACCGGCTTCGATCCTGGCGTCACAACAGGGCCGTCGAGGTCTCAGACGGGAGAAACACCATGCGTGCTCAGAACCAAACCCGGCGGTTCGGCGCCCCAGTATCCGTACTCGTGCTCGGTCTCGTCGTTGCCGCGACGGTGCTCGCCCCGGCGAGCCCGGCTTCGGCCGCGGTCCCCGGCCTGGTGCGGATCTCCGCGACCAGCGTCGCCGACTCCGCCGACTTCCACTCCATCACTGCCACCTGCCCGGTCGGCAAGGTCCTCACCGGTACGGGCTACGAACTCAACGGCGCGACCGGCGAGGCCATCCTCGACGACCTGCGCCCCAACGGAGGCCCGGCAACCGCGCCGACGGCCGTAACGGTGGGCGCCTATGAGGCCGAGCCGTACGCCGGCGTCTGGTCGGTGACCGCGTACGCGATCTGCGCCAACCCGGTGCCGGGGCTCGTGCGGGTGTCGGCGGTAAGCGTCAACGACTCGGCCGACTTCCACTCGACCACCGCCACCTGTCCCGTCGGCAAGGTCCTCACCGGCACGGGCTACGAACTCAACGGGGTCACCGGTGAGGGTGTCGTCGACGACTTTCGCCCCAACGGCGGCGTCGCCACCGCGCCCACCGCCGTCACCGTGGGCGCCTACGAGTCGGATGCCACCGCGTTGACCTGGTCGGCGACCGCGTACGCCATCTGCGCCAACCCGCTGGCCGGCCTGGTACGTACGTCCACCGTGGGCGCCAGCAACTCGCTCGACTTCCGGAGCGTCGTGGCGGGTTGCCCGGTCGGGAAGGTGCTGACCGGCGCCGGCTACGAGCTGAACGGCGTCACCGGTGAGGGTGTCGTCGACGACTTCCGGCCCAACGGCAACACGACGACCGCGCCGACGACTGTCGACTCGGGCGCGTACGAGGAGGACGCGTTCGCCGGCAACTGGTCCGACACGGCGTACGCCATCTGCGCCACCGCCTGACCGCGCGCTGTCCGGTGTGGCCGCCTCGCACGTTTGGGGGCAGCCACGTCCGTCAGGCTCGATACCCCGATATGACGTTCTCGGACGGTCAGGCCGGTGGGCGCGCCATAGCGTGCAGGCGACGGAGGCGCCCGAGCACGGCGGGCTGCTTCGCGACCTGAGGGAGGCGGTCATGCGGCAAGCACTACCGGGGGAGTGCCCGATCCCCGTCCAGGTGGACCGGTGGCGGGCAGGGCTGCCGGCCGACGCCTGGCCCGACGGCTTTCCGGCCAGCGGCGATGTCTGGCGGCGGGACGTGTTCGCGGTCGCCGACGCGTACCGAACCGGGTCGGCGACCGCGCGGCAACTCCTGGCCGCGGTGCTGATGTGGGGTTACGGGCCCATCGGGTACGGGCCGTGGCGGGCCGCCACGTCGCTCGGCGGCGACCCGACGGGCCAGCGCCTGGTGGCGGCCCTCGACGAGGTGTCGGCGTCGGTGTTGGACGAGGACATGCTGCGCACGGCGTACCGCCGGTTCCGCGACCCGGGCCAGGCCCGCCTGCCCTGGTTGGGGCCGGCCTTCTTCACGAAGGTTCTCTACTTCGTCGGCTACCGCCAGGGGGCGGGCGGCGTGCAGCCCCTGATCCTCGATCGCGTCGTGGCCGGTCACCTCCCCGCCGAGGCCGGTGTCACCCGCCGCAACGGTTGGTCGTCGGAGGAGTGGTTGGCCTACCTGTGCTGGGCCTCCGGACAGGCCCGGAGCAGGGGCGTTGAGCCCGACGAGGTGGAGTTGGCGGTCTTCCAGAGCCGGTGGCGGCGTCAGGACGCGGCGCGCAGCCGCTCGTCGAGGGCATCGAGGTCGGGCACGAACCAGACGTGCCCGCCCCGGTTCGACTCGTGCACGAGAGCGCGCAGCGCCGAGCTCTGGGCGAGCTGCGTGGAGATGTCACCGACCACGGCGAGTCGCAGCCGGTAGTTGACGAACTTCTGCATCACGTCGCCGGCGAAGCGGGTGCCCAGCGAGAAGAAGCTCTCGTCGAACCGGTTGGCCGGCACGGCCACCACCTGGGCGCCGAGGAAGGCCGCGCCGATGAGGTCCAGCGCGTCCTGCTCGGTGGCGACCGGCGGGCCGGCCGGGTCGCAGACCAGCACCGGCACCCCGGCGCGCTGCTGCATCTCGTCAGGCATCGTGGACCTCCCGGTCGAGTAGGCCGTTGTCGGCGGTGAGGACGGCGTCGAGCAGGTGCAGCAGTTCGGCAGTGCCGGCGGGATCGCCGATGATGATGATCTTCAGGCGGCGGCGCTGCTCGTCGTGCACGGTCTGCACGCGCAGCGGCCGGGCCGGGTCGTGGCCGGTGTTGGCGCTGGCGAGCACGAGCGTGCCGAGCCGGTCGGCGGCCGCCCGGTCGACGCCGTCGATCTGCACGATGCTCGACACCTCCGCCTGGCCGGCCACGATGGCGGCGGGCGGCTGTCCGATGAGCGCGTCGAGGTCGCTGGCGGCGATCCGGTACTGCTTGCCGATCCGTACGGCTCGCAGTCGGCCGGAGCGGATGTAGCCGCGCACGGTGCGCACGTGCAAGCCGAGCCGGTCGGCGACCTGCTCAACCGAGTACATTTCTTCCGTCATCGTTCCCCATCCTACTCTGTATAGGAAGGATGCGGAGTAATAGGTTCGGCCCGCATATTCGACGTCCAGCGTCGGAGGGTTCCAGTACCGTCTGGAAACCATGGACGTGCGGGTCGGCGACGCCATCATCGGGCGGGATCACCCCGCGGGTCTGCTGCGCGCCGAACTGGACCGGGCCGCCACCAGCCATGGCGGTCTCGTCCTGGTCACCGGTGAGCCGGGCATCGGCAAGACCACACTCGTCACGTCGGCGGCGCGGGAAGCCCGCCGGCGGGGCGCGCTCGTGGTCGGCGCGGCCTGCTGGGACTCCGACAGCGCCCCCGGTTACTGGCCGTGGGTGCAGGTGTTGCGCGCGATCCGACGCTCCGCCGACGACTGGGCGCTCGCACGCCCGGACGCCGAGCCCGCCCTCGCCGCCCTGCTCGGCGAGACCGGCACCGGTGACGTACCCGGCCTCACCGTCGCCTGGTCGACTCGCGACGGCCAGGATGTCGCCGACCAGGAGGCGTTCGCCCTGTACGACGCGGTGACCGCGGCACTGGTCGCCGTCTCCGCGCGCCGGCCGGTGGTGGTCGTCCTCGACGACCTGCACTGGGCCGACCCGGCTTCGCTGCGGCTGCTGGCGTTCGCCGCCCAGCACACCTGGTTCGAACGCCTGTTGCTGATCGGCACGTACCGCGACGCGGAGGTCGAGGCGGGCGACCATCCGCTGCGTGCGCTGTTGCTGCCCCTGGTCGCCAAGGCCACCACGATCACCCTCACCGGCCTGGCCCGCGACGAGGTGGCCGCGTTGATGGCGCGTACCGCCGGCCGGGAACCTGCCCCTGACCTGGCCGACGAGGTGCACCGCCGCACCGGCGGCAACCCGTTCTTCGTCGAGGAGACCGCGCGGCTGTGGCACGCCGACGGCACGACCGGCACCATCCCGCCCGGCGTACGCGAGGCGGTGCGACGTCGGCTCGCCCAGTTGCCCGCCGCGGTGGTCGAGGCGCTGACCGTCGCCGCCGTACTGGGCCGCGAGTTCCACCGGCAGGTCGTGGCGGCCAGCGCGGGGGTCCCGCCCGCGCAGGTCGACCGGCTCCTCGACGACGCGGTGACCGCCCGCCTGGTGGTCGCCCGGGGCGGCGGTCGCTTCACCTTCGCCCACGACCTCGTCCGGGAGACCCTGTACGACGGGCTCACCGTCGACGACCGGCAGGCCCGCCACGCCGCAGTGGTCCGGGCGGTGGACCCGCCGAGAGCGCCCACCGACCGGCCGATCCCTGCCGACCTGGCCCGCCACGCCTACCTGGCCGGTGCCGCGCTCGACCGGACCCGGGCCGTCGAGCTGCTGGTCGCCGCCGGGCGGGACGCGTTCGCCCGGCTCGCCGCCGACGAGGCGGGGATGCACTTCCGCCGAGCGTTGGAGATCGTCGAGGACCCCGCGCAGCGGATTCGGCTGCTCGTCGACTTCGGGGAGGTGCAGTCCCACCACGCCGGCAGAGCGGAGGCCGTACGCCTGCTGGCCGAAGCCGCGACGCTCGCCCGTACGCTCGACGACCCCGTGCCGCTGGCCCGCGTCGCGCTCACCGTGCACCGCGCCCGCCAGGTGGACACCACCCACGCGGTCGACACGACGGACCTGATCCGCGAGGCGTACCGGCGGTTGATCGGCGAGCCCGCCGCCACCGCCCCGACGGGCACTCTGGTAGCGGATCTGATCACCGCCACGGAGACCATCGCCCGTCGGGGTCGCGACGACGAGGCGCTCACCTTCAGCCTGTGGGCCCGCCACGACACCACCTGGGGGCTGGGCACCGCGGCGGCGAGGGCCGCGCTCACCGCCGAGATCCGGGACGTGGCCCGACGATCGGGTGACCGGGAGACCGAGCTGTGGGCCACGTCGCTGCGCTGGGTGGCGTTACTGGAACTGGGCGATCCGCGCTTCATGGAGGAGTTCACCGCGTTCGTCACCGTGGGCCAGCAGGGTGAGTTGGCTCGTCCCCGGATGGCGGCGGCGGTCGACGGTGGGATCATCGCGGCGTTCCGGGGCGACTTCGCCGAGGCGGACGAGCGGTTCACCGTCATCGCCGAGCTGTCCGACCCGGGGCACGCCGAATTCGCCTTCATGGGTCACCACCTGCGCTGGGCCCGGCTGCTGTTGCAGGGGCGCTTCGACGAGATCGACGCGCTGCTGCGCGAGTGGGCGCCGACCGACTACCCGTACCGGGAGCTGCTGTCGGCCATCACGGCCGCCGAGCGTGGCGACGACGACGAAACGGTGCGGTTGACCGCCGGCATCGAGGCCGCCGGCATCCACTACCCGCGTCCGGTGTCGCCGCTGTGGCTGCGCCTGCGCGCACAGGCCGCCGCCGCGTCCCGGGACCCGCGCCGCTGCGACGACGCCCGCGTCGCGCTGACCCCACACGCTGGACAGTGGGCGGTAGGGCTGTTCGGCTGCGACATCAGCGGACCCATCGACCACTGGCTCGCCGTCGTCAACGCCGCACAGGAGCGCTGGGACGACGCGATCACCGGCTTCACGGCGGCCCGCGACGCCGCCGACCGGATGGGCTCCCGACCCTGGTCACTCATCGCCCGCGCCGAACTGGTGAACGCCCTCGCCCGCCGTGGCCACCCGGGCGACGCCGCGACGCTGGCGGAGGTGCGCGCCACCACCGTCCGGGACGCCACCGCCCTCGGCATGAAGCAGGTGCTCCTCCGGCTCGCCAACCCGGACCCAACCCACGCCGAGCCGGGCCAAGGCGGGCTGGCTCACGCCGCGTCGGGCCGCGCCGCGTCGGGGCCCGCTGGGTCGGGGCCCGCTGGGTCGGGCCCCGCCGCGTCGGATCACGCTGCGTCGGGGCCCGCCGGTGGCCGGGCCGGGGGCAGTGGGCTGGGCGATGTCGCGCTGGCGGGCCAGGCCGGCGGCGGAGGCCACGCAGGCGGGGGCGACCAGGTGGTCGGGGGCGGCCCGGCCGTCGGCCGGCGTCAGGTGGTGCCGTCCGACCCCACCATCGAGGGGTACGCGTTCCAGCGCGACGGGCCGGTCTGGCGGCTCGCGTACGCGGGAGTGGTGGCACACCTGCCCGACGCCAAGGGCCTGCACGACCTGCACCTGCTGCTGGGCCGCCCCGGCAGTGACGTCCCGGCGGTGGAACTGCTCGACCCGGCCGCCGGGCCGGTGCTGGTGGCCGCCCGTCGGATGGGCGGCGACCCGGTCCTCGACGACGAGGCGAAGGCCCGCTACCGGCGGCACCTGACACGCCTCGACGACGAGATCGACCGGGCCGCCGCGCGTGGCGACACGGCGAAGGTAGGGGCGCTGGACGTCGAGCGCGGCGCGTTGATCGAGGAGTTGCGCGCCGCGGCGGGGCTGGCCGGTCGAAGCCGACGGCTGGGCGACGAGGCCGAACGCGCCCGCAAGACGGTCACCGCGCGAATCCGCGACACCCTGCGCAAGCTCGACGACAACCATCCCGCGCTGGCCAACCACCTGCGGGACGCGGTCTCCACCGGCACCACCTGTCGCTACCTCCCGCAAACCCGCCTCCCCTGGCACCTCTAACCAAGCCCCAAGCCCTCACACCCCGCACCCCGCACCCCGCGCCCCGCGCCTCCGCGATCTTGCACTTTCGGTTGTCGACTTGGGCATTTGCGTCGCTTATGTCGCCGCAGAAAGTGCAAGATCGCCGGGAGCGGGAGCGGGGGGTTGAGGGTTGGTGGCTGTTAGGCCGTGTGTCAAAGCCCCTGGCCGGCCTGCGGAGGCCGAGAGGACCGGCCGTTTCGGCCGCTGGTGAACCGTCGCTCGCGGGCCCGTGGTCCGGCCGGATCGGAGCCGCCCCCTCCATTGAGCGTGATGCCTGTGGGTCATCAAGATGACTCACAGGCATCACCCTCATCGTGGTGTCCGCCGTCCGCCGTCCGCCCCTCTGCTCGACCGAGGACCTTGACACACGGCCTAGCGGCGGTTGTAGCGGTGCATTGTCAGGGTGCCGAAGACGACGACGAAGCCGGCGCTCCACACCAGGAGCCACATCGTGGCGGACGGGTCCGTTTCGCCGGACATGACGGCGCGTACCGCGGCCACCAGCTGCGTCACCGGGTTGACCTTCACGAACGCCTGGAGCCAGCCGGGCATGGTGGTCGGCTCGACGAAGACGTTGCTGAGGAACGTCAGCGGGAACAGCACCATCATGCTGACCCCCATCACCGACTTCTCGCTGCGCAGGATCAGGCCGAAGAACGTCCACACCCAGGAGAACGCGAACGAGAAGACCACCAGCAGCCCGATCCCGGTGGCCACGCCGGCGACGCCACCGGCGGGCCGGAAGCCGAGCGCCAGCCCGACACCGAGGATGACCAGGGCGGCGAGGACGTAGCGCAGCACGTCCCCGAAGATCATGCCGACCAGCGCGGCGGGCCGCCAGACGGGCAGCGTCCGGAAGCGGTCGAAGATGCCCTTCTCGATGTCGGTGTTGAGGCCGATGCCGGTGTACATGGTGATCATCACGACGCTTGTCACCATGATGCCGGGCAGGAAGAACTGGAGGTAGTCACGCGGGCTGTCGGCGAGGGCACCACCGAACAGGTACGTGAACATCAGCACCATGATGATCGGGAATGCGGTCACGTCGAAGAGCTGTTCCGGCACGTGCTTGATCTTCAGCAGGGCTCGCCAGCCGAAGGTGAGCGACGCGCCCAACGCGCTCGGCCGGGTCGGTCGGGCACCCGGCGCGAGGACTGTCGCCAACGCCTCGGCGGACGGTACGTAGACCGACGGTGCCCGTTCGGCGGTGGTGGCGGCGGTGGTGGTGGTGTCGCTCATCGGGCTGCCTCCAGCTCGTCGTCGCGCTCGTCGGCCGACACGGCCGGGTGGTCGGTCAGGGCCAGGAAGACCTCGTCCAGGCTGGGCTGGCCGAGGGAGAAGTCGTCGACGACGATGCCGGCGCGGGTCAGGTCACCGAGTGCGCGGGCCGCCTGCGCGCTGGCGTCGAGGTCGGTGCCGGCCTCGCCGACGCGGGCGGTCAGGGCCACCGGATCGGCGGCGAGCTGCACCGGCACGTTCAGTGCCTCCCGGAGTACCTGCTCGGCCTGGGGCCGCTGGCCGGGGTCGCGCAGTCGCAGGTGGACCGTGCCGGAGCCGACCGACGACTTCAGCTCGCCCGGTGTGCCCTCCGCGATCACCCGACCGTGGTCGACGACCGCGATCCGCCCGGCGAGCTGGTCGGCCTCGTCGAGGTACTGGGTGGTCAGCAGCACGGTCGTGCCGTGCGACACCACGGCGCGGACGATCTCCCACACCTGGTTACGGCTGCGCGGGTCGAGGCCTGTCGTCGGCTCGTCGAGGAAGAGCAGGTCAGGGGCGTTCAGGATGCTCGCGGCGATGTCGATGCGTCGTCGCATGCCACCCGAGTACTTCTTCACCTGGCGGTCGCTCGCCTCGGTCAGACCGAACGCAGCCAGCAGCGCCGCCGCGCGGTCCCGGGCGGCCGGCTTGCGCAGGCCCAGCAGACGGGCCAGCAGCACCAGGTTCTCCGTGCCGGTGAGGTCCTCGTCGACGGAGGCGTACTGGCCGGTGAGGCTGACCCGGCTGCGGACCTTGTCGGCCTCGGTGACCACGTCGTGCCCGAAGACCCGCGCCGTGCCGCCGTCGGGACGCAGCAGCGTCGCCAACACCCGGACCGCCGTGGTCTTGCCGGCCCCGTTCGGGCCGAGTAGGCCGTAGACGGTGCCGGCGGGCACCCGCAGGTCCATGCCGGCCAGCGCCCGGGTCTCCCCGAACGAGCGGGTGAGCCCCTCGGCCTCGATGGCCAGGCCGGTGGCGCGTCTGTTCATCTTTCGTACCTCTCGTCCGATGGCCGGCGACGTCGTGGTCGGTGTGACCAACGACCCCGCCGTCCTACAGGCGCGAGGTGACGATCGCCTGTCCGCTAGATCGGAACTAGCGCGTGCCGTTTCGGGACGGAATGTCGGTGGGACCGGCTTGACTGGGGTCGACGAGGGGGACGGAATGACGCCGGTACGCATCGAGCCGTGGCACGAGGATGATCTCGATCTGCTGCGGCAGCTCAACTCACCGGACACGCGCAGACACCCGGGCGGCCCGGAGACCGACGAGCAGGTGGTCGCCCGGCACGACCGGTACGTGCACTTCGCCGAGGGCGGGCAGGGGTGCATGTTCACGGTGGTGCTGCGGGACGGCACGCGGGCGGGCAGCGTCGGCTACTGGGCTCGCGAGTGGTGCGACCAACCGGTGTACGAGCTGGGCTGGGCGGTGCTGCCCGCGTACCGGGGGCAGGGGCTGGCGACCGCCGCGGTGCGCGCGGCTCTCGACGTGGCGCGCGCCCGACGGGACCGGCGCTATGCGCACGCGTACCCGTCCGTCGACAACCCCGCCTCGAACGCGGTCTGCCCCAAGGCGGGCTTCACCCTGCTGGGCCGTCGCGCCGGTCTGCCCGGCGACCTCCCGTAGGGCGGCCAGCCGCCGGGGTGCGCTCGGCAGGTCGTACGCGGTACTGCATCCGGGTCGCGGGGGGAGGGGGGAGAACCCGCCGTCGCCCGTCGGACCGAGCCGCGTGGTGCCGCCCGGGCTGCGGCACCTGCTCGACGCCATGACGGAGACCCCTGCGCGTGATCCGCTGGACCTTCCGGCAGCCGGTGACCGACGCCCACTGGTCCGATGCCGACGCCCGCCGGTTCGTGCACAGCACGGTCGCCGACCTGCGGGCCGCCTACGGCCGTTACCCGGACGATCCGGCGATCCGCGAGCTGGTCACCGAGCTGCTCGGCACGTCGCCACGCTTCGCCCGGCTCTGGGCCGAGCACGAGGTCGAGGAGCGGCGTCCTATCGTGAAGCGGGTGACCCACCCCGAACAGCACGCTGCCCCGGAGCAGTGACTCCGGGGCAGCGCGCGCGGCTCAGCGGGGTACGTAGGCGAAGGTGTCCGGGTTCGGGCCCTGCCGCCCGGCCTCGCCCTTGTTCAGTCCGGTGATCCGCTCCATCGCCGCGTCGTCCAGCTCGAAGTCGAAGATCCCGGTGTTCTCCTCGATCCGCTTCGGGGTGGTCGACTTCGGGAAGATGATGTCGCCGCGCTGCACGTGCCACCGCAGCACCACCTGCGCCGGCGTACGGCCGACCTGCCCGGCGATGTCGACCACCGTCGGGTCGTCCAGCACCTTGCCCTGCGCGATGGGCGACCAGGCCTCGGTGAGGATGTTGTGCTCGCGGCCGTAGGCGCGGACCTCGTCGTTGGTGAAGTACGGGTGCGCCTCGATCTGGTTGACCGCCGGCACCACGCTCGCCTCGTCGGCCAGCCGCTGCAGGTGCGCCACCTGGAAGTTCGACACGCCGATCGAGCGGGCGCGACCGTCGCGCTGGAACTCCTCCAGCACCTTCCACGTCGAGACGTAGTCACCGTCGTAGAGGGTCGGCAGCGGCCAGTGGATCAGGAACAGGTCGATGTAGTCCATCTTCAACGCCGACAGCGTCGAGTCGAACGCCTTGCGGGCGTCGTCCGGGCGGTGGAAACCGTTGTTCAACTTGCTCGTCACGTACACCGAGCCGCGGTCGAGGCCGGACGTGCGGACAGCCTCGCCGACCTCGGCCTCGTTGCCGTACATCTCGGCGGTGTCGATGTGCCGGTAGCCCACCTCGAGCGCCGTGGTCACCGCCGCGACGGTGTCCTTCGGCTCGATCTGGTAAACCCCGAAGCCGAGCTGCGGGATCGTGGTGCCGTCGTTCAGGCTGATGTCAGGAATCGTGAGTGCCACTGCGGCTCCTTCGCGTCTTCGTTATCCGCTATCCGTTATCCATACCCGAGCAGGTGGATGATTCACCGCCCAAAGCGAGGTGACGAGCGCAACGGCGATTCGGTTCACCCGGTCGTGTCGAACAGCACAGGCCAGGGCCGTGCCGCCGGCACCGACGGCGACGTGGGTGGCGCCGGCTCCACGGCGACCCCACCGCCGGCCAGCACCAACCCGAACAGGAACTCCGGGTTGCGGGCGGGCCGTACCCGCGTCGGCTGCCACCCGTGCCGCCGGCACACCGCGAGCAGGTGGTCGTGCCAGCCCGGCGCGGTGGCCCGGGGCGCGGCCACCAGGTCCAGGCCGGCGAGCGCGGCGAGCGGTACCTCCCGGCCGCGCGCCAGCGGCGAGGTCCGCGGCAGCAACACCCCCAGCGGTACGTCGACAGGGGCGCCGAAGCGCAGCCCGTCCGTGTCGACCGGGTGGCGAGCTGGTCCAGCAGTCCCCGCAGTGTCACCGCGGGGGTCTCCGGCGGCACACCGGCGCGCAGGACGCTCAGCTCACCCGCGCGGACCTGGACCATGAGGTTGCGCAGCCGGCCCTCCCCGGCGAGGAGTTCCTCTGCCTCGGCGAGCAGCAGACCACCGGCGGTGGTGAGTCGCACCTGTCGGCGGGAGCGGTCGAACAGCTCGACGGCCAGTTCCCGTTCCAGCCTCTGGATCGACTGGCTCAACGGCGGCTGGGCCATCCCGAGACGGTCGGCGGCCCGTCCGAAGTGCAGCTCGTGGGCGACCACCACGAAGTGCCGCATGTCGGAGCAGGTCCACGGCCGGACCCTACGCCAGCGGCGGGGCACCGCCACTGGATACCGTGCCGGGGTGGACGTGGGGGAGCGGATCGAGCGAGCAGGTGGTGATCGCGTCGATCTTCAAGATCCTGCTGGTGCTGGAGTTCGCCCGGCAGGTCGAGGCGGGCCAGGTCGACCCGACCGAACGCGTCCTGGTGACCGCCGCCGACCGGCTCGGTGGTTGGGGGCTGGCCGGCTGCGCCGACGACGCCGAGGTGTCGTTGCGGGACCTCGCGTACTTCGCCATGTCGGTGAGCGACAACACGGCCGGGTCAGCCGGCCGCCAGCTCCGCCAGGGTGCGCACCGATTTCCAGTTGCGGGTGGTGCCCACCACGCCGAGCTTCTTCTCCAGGTACGCGTTGGTGAACTTCGTCCGGCCGTAGCCACCGTCAGGGAAGTGCAGGAAGACCTCGCGGCCGGTCACCGTGAACGCCGCGTTCTCACCACCGGGCACGGTGAGCGCGTCGGCCAGGGACTTCTTCGGCGCTGCCGCGAGGAAGGCCACCAGCAGCCGCTTCGGGTCGTCGTCGATCTCGGCGTACGGGTTGCCGCCCGCCACCGCCGCCAACTCCCGGCCGCTGCGCACCAGCACCGGCACGGTGAGCCCCAGCTCGTCGGTGAGCGCCCGCTCGATGCCGGCGGCCAGCTTCTCCGCGTCGCGCACCGTGCTGCCGAAGACCACGTTGCCGCTCTGCAGGTACGTCGTGACGTCGTCGTGCCCGAGGTCGGTGACGATCCGGCGCAGGTCGGCCATCGCGAGGCGGGTGCTGCCGACGTTGACGCCCCGCAGCAGGGCGACGTACCGGGTCATGGCTCCTCCTGGGTGTACGGCCGAACCGGCTCAGCGTAGGCCGCCCGGCCCCACCAGTCCCGTCTCGTACGCGACGATGACCAGTTGCGCGCGGTCGCGCACCGCCAACTTCGTCAACAACCGCCCGATGTGGGTCTTGACCGTGGCCTGGCTGAGGTTGAGATGCCCCGCCAGCTCGGTGTTGGACAGGCCACGACCGATCAGCGTGAGCACCTCGCGTTCCCGATCGGTCACCCCGTCGAGACGTCGGGGCAGGGGTCGGCTCGGCTCCGGCCGCCGGGCGAACTCGTCGATCAGCCGGCGGGTCACCGTCGGCGCGAGCAGCCCCTCCCCGGCGGCGACCACCCGGATTCCGGCCAACAGGTCCGCCGGCGGGGTGTCCTTGAGCAGGAATCCGCTGGCACCGGCGCGCAGCGCCCCGTAGACGTACTCGTCGAGGTCGAACGTGGTCAGGATGATGACCCGGCTGCCGGCCGTGGCCGGGTCGGCGCAGATCCGACGCGTCGCCTCGATGCCGTCCACCTCCGGCATCCGGACGTCCATCAGCACCACGTCCGGCCGGTGCTGCCCGGCCAACGCCACGGCCTCCACCCCGTTGCCCGCCTCGGCGACGGTGGTGCAGTCCCCGCTGAGGTCCACCAGCAACCGGAAGCTCCCGCGCAGCAGCGCCTGGTCGTCGGCGATCAGCACGCGGATCACGCGGCCACCCGGTAGGGCAGGCTGGCGCTGACAGCGAAGCCACCGTCGGAGCGGGGACCTGCCCGGAACTCCCCGCCGTGCAGCGCCACCCGTTCCCGCATGCCGATCAACCCGTGCCCCTCGCCGACCGTCGACACCGGTCGCCGGCCGTCGTCGGTCACCTCCACCCGCACCTCGGTGGGCAGGACGGTCACCGTGGCACGGCAGGCGGCCGGAGCGGCGTGCTTCACCACGTTGGTCACCGCCTCCTGCACGATCCGGTAGACCGCGAGGCCCACCGACTCCGGCACCGTGGCGGCCGGCTCCTCGCGCCGTACGTCGAGCCGTACGTCGACGCCGCCGATCGCCGCCTGCTCGGCGAGCACCGGCAGCTCGTCCAAGCCCGGCGGCGGTGCGTACGGGGTGCCGTCGCGCAGGACACCGAGGACCCGACGTACGTCGGTCAACGCGCCACGGCCGGTCTCCTCGATCACCCGGAGGGCGGCACCCGCCTCCCGAGGGTCGGCCTCGGCGACGTGGTTGGCGACGGCGGCCTTCACCACGATGAGGCTCAGCGTGTGGGCCACCACGTCGTGTAGCTCGCGGGCCACCCGCAGGCGCTCCTCGGTGGCTGCCTGACGGACCAGGTGGTCACTCTGCCGGGCGGCCAGGGCACGCCGCTCCCGGATCAGCCAGCCGATCAGCCAGGCCGGCGCGATCATGACGAGGGCGTAGGCGACCGCCCCGGTCCGTGACCAGAGGTCACCTGCGGTCAGCACCAGCGCGACGCTCACCAGGGCGAGGCAGACGGCGGCGCTGAGCATCGATCGGCGCGTGGTCGTCGACACCGCCACCGTGTAGAAGGACAGGCCGATGGCGAGGGCCGGCGCGGCAGCGGCGAAGTTGGGGATCACGCCGGTGATCAGGGCGACGGTGGTGACCGCGCTGATGACGGCGGCGACGGTGACCGGCCAGCGTCGCCGGACGGCCAACGGCAGCCCGAGGGCCATTCCGACCAGCACGGAAATCCAGAGTGGCTCGCGGACGCCGCCGTGCAGCGGCGACTCCAACGCCGCGTACGGGCAGAGCAGCCCGCCGACCGCCGCAGCCAGGACGGCGTCCACGACGTACAGGTCCGCCGGCCGCAGTCGCCGGGACAGCAGGTGAGCGATCACGCCACGAACGCTATCGACAAGCGGCGGCGGGCGCGTCCACCCGTGGGCCGTCATCCCCGGGTACGACTCCCGGTCGCCTGCCGCTCCCGAGGTCCGCCCAGGGGCGGGCGAGAAACTGTCCGCGCTGGCACGACGCGTGACACCGGCCGGAAGCGGCACTGTGACGGCCATGACCACAGACACGGTGACCCTGACGGGACTACGCGCGGTGTACGGCACCCCGGGACGGCCGGTGACGGCGCTCGACGGCGTGACGACCAGCTTCGCGAGCGGCACGTTCACGGCGGTGATGGGCCCGTCCGGCTCGGGGAAGTCCACCCTGTTGCACTGCGCGGCCGGGTTGGACACCCCGACCGAGGGGACCGTCACGATCGACGGTGTCCGACTTGACGACCTCGGCGAGGACGAGCTGACCCGACTGCGGCGGGACCGGATCGGCTTCGTGTTCCAGGCGTTCAACCTGGTGTCCACACTGACCGCCGCGCAGAACGTCGAGTTGCCGTCCCGCCTTGCCGGCCGCCGTCCACCGGCCGGGGACGTGGCCGTCGCGCTCGCCGCCGTCGGACTGGCCGACCGGGCCGGGCACCGGCCGAGTGAGCTGTCCGGTGGCGAGCAGCAGCGTGTCGCCGTGGCCCGAGCGTTGATCACCCGTCCGGCGGTGCTCTTCGCCGACGAGCCGACCGGCGCGCTGGACAGCGGGGCGTCGAGTCAGGTGCTCCGGCTGCTGCGCGCGCTTGTCGACGACCACGGGCAGACGGTGGTGATGGTGACCCACGATCCGGGCGCGGCCGCGTACGCCGACCGGGTCCTCCTGCTCGCCGACGGGCGCGTGGTCGACGAGTTGACCGACGGGATCACCGCCGCCGTTGTCGCCGCCCGGATCGCCGAGCGGGAGACCGTCGAGGAGCCGTCGTGGTGAGCGTCCGGCGTTCGGCCAGCGCGTTCGTGGCCGTCGCTCTCGGGGTCGCGCTGGTCGCGGCGGCGACCCTGCTGCTCGCCTCCGGCCGGCCGCAGGTGCCGGACCGGCTGGCGCGGGCGGCGGTGGTGGTGCAGAGCCCGGAGGCGGGCGCCTCTCCCGACTCGTTCGTGCCGACCCGCCCCTGGTCCGCCGAGGTCGCGGCGGACCTCGTCGGCAAGCTGACCGAGTTGCCGGGCGTCGTGGCGGCCGTTCCGGACCGGACCTTCTACGCCCAGCCGCTCGTCGACGGTCACCCCGTGGCCGTCGACAGTCGGCGCGAGGACGCCCACCAGGGGCACGGGTGGTCCAGCGCCCAGCTCGGTGGACTGCGCACCACGGCCGGCGATCCGCCCCGCAGGGCCGGCGAGGTGGCCGTCGACCGTGCGCTCGGGCTGCCGATCGGCGCGTCGGTCACCCTCCTCACCGCCTCGGGTCCGGAGCCGTACACCGTGCGCGGTCTGGTCGCCGCACCCGGCGTCCACGTCGCGGACGAGGTGGCCGCCGTGCTCGCGCCCGGCGTCCGGGCGATCGGTCTGCTGCTCGCGCCCGACGCCGACCCGGAACAGGTCGCCCGGGCGGCGCGTGGTGTCGTCGGCGGCGATGGACGGGTGCTGACCGGCGACGCGCGTGGCGCCTTGGAGCCTCGTGGTGACGCCCGTACCCGGTGGATCGGCATGCAGGTGCTCACCGCCACGGCGGCCCTCGCCGGCTTCGTCACGGTGTTCGTGGTCGCCTCCACCTTCGCGTTCACCGCCGCGCAGCGCCGCCGCGAGCTGGGTCTCCTCCGCGCCGTGGGCGCCACCGGGCGTCAGGTCCGCCGCCTGGTGTACGCCGAGGCGCTCGCCGTCGGGGCCGGCGGCGGATTCGTCGGCCTGCTGGTCGGCGCGGCGCCCGCCCCGGCGATGGGTCGGCTGCTGGTCGACGGCGGTCTGGAGCCGGCGACCTTCGCGGTCCGCTACAGCCTCTGGCCGGTTGCGGTCTCGCTCGTCGCCGGACCGGTGATCGCGCTGCTGGCCGTCTGGTCGGCGTCCCGGCGGGCGGCACGGGTCCGTCCGCTGGAGGCGTTGCGCGAGGCCGCGGTGGAGCAGCGGCCGATCGGGCGGGTGCGTGTCACCACCGGTGTGCTCCTGGTCGCGGCCGGGATCGCGCTCAGCGTCGGAACGGCGACGGCCGACGAGGCCCGGATCGCCGCGCAGTACGCCCTCTACGCGGTGATGGCCCTGGTGGCCGGTGCCACAGTGCTCGCGCCGGCGGTGGTCGGGCCGGTCGTACGGCTGCTGCGGTCGCCGGTGCGGCGGCCCGGAGGCGCGATCGGGATGCTGGTCCGGGGCGGGGCGTTGACCGCCACCCGACGGACCGCCTCCATCGCCGCGCCGGTTCTGCTCACCGTCGCGTTCGCGGTGCTGGTGTCCGGGATGGTGCGCACCACGACCGCCGCGTACGCGGCAGGTCGGGCGGACAACGTGAACGCCGGTTGGATCGTCGTGCCCGAGCGGGGACCGGGTCTGTCGGACGCGGCAGTCGCCGAGACCGGCGGGACCGCCCTCCTGCCGACCACGGTCTACCGCACCGATCCCCGGGCGCTGCCGGCGAACCGTCCACTCACCGCTCTCGGCGTGGACCCGGTGGGCTTCGCCGCCGCGAACCGGGTGCTCACCGTCGTCGCCGGTTCGCTGGGCGACCTGCGGGGCGACGACACGGTAGTGGTCACCGCCGCGACGAACCTGCGCCCGTCCGCACCGTACGAGGTGGTCTTCGCCGACGGGAGGACGGTGTCGCTGCGCGTCGTCGCCGTGGTCACCGACGGCTCGCTCCCCGGTGACCTGCTGGTGCCCCGGGCGGTGGTACGGGCGCACGACCCGTCGGCGCTGACGTCCACGGTGTACGTCCGGGACCGGATCGGAGCACCCCTCGGTGGGCGGGTCGTCGACGTCGCCACCTGGGCTGCCGAGGCGGACGCCGCCGAGGACCGCCTGGTGTGGCTGTTCACGCTGCTGCTCATCGGGGTGACCGCCGGCTACGGGGCCATCGCGGTCGCCAACACGTTGCTGCTGGCCGCCGCCGGTCGGGCCGCGGACCTGCGGCTGATCCGGCTGGCCGGGGCGACCCGGAGGCAGGTCGTCTGGTTGGTCACGGCGGAATCCGCCCTGGTGGTGCTGATCGGCGCGCTGCTCGGTGGGACGGTCGCGCTCGTCGGTCTGCTCAGCATCCGTGCCGGCCTCGCCGAGCAGGTGGGCGCACCCGTCGACCTGGTGGTGCCGTGGACGGTCGTCGGCGCGGTGGTGGGGCTGTGCCTGCTGCTGGCCGTCCTCGCCAGCGTGCTGCCGACGTGGCGGGCCCTGCGGCACCGCCCCGGGCGGTCCCCGCTCGGCACGGTCGGCTGACCGCCCGTTCACTCCACGACCGGCAGCACGACCTCGTTGCGCCGCAGGAACCATGGCTTCCACGGCGGGTCGAAGCGCGCGTACCGGATGGCCCCGGTGGGTTGCAGCCCGGCGGCGGTCACCGACCGGCCGAGCATGGTGGCCCGCCGGCTGAACGCCTGCTCCGTCCACCGACCGGAGAAGCGCACGGCCGCCGCCAGTTGGGCCGCGACCGCACGGATCCGCACCCGGGCGTCCACCGGCTCGGGCACCGTCGCGGTGGTGACGGTGGCCGGCAGGACGAACTGGATCAGGTACGCGCCCGGCCGCTCGCCCTCGATCTGGATGACCGGCACGGTCATCGCGATCTTCTCCGAGTCGCTGGCCGTCGACGTCGCCGGCACGCCGGACCCGACGGGGTGCCGGGCCTGGTTGGCGCCACCGACGTACGCGGCCAGCGGCCGGAACGCCTCGATCGGCGCCCGGGTGAACGACGCCTGGACCTGCATCTCGGCCACCAGGTGGGCCGGGTAACGGCGCAACTCGAAGCCGGGGTGTCGGGACACCACCCGGTACGGCTGCTGCTCGGTCATCGCGCGCTCCCAGGATCTCCTGGGACTGACGCTACCGCCCCTCGGGCTCCCGCTCGGCCGAAGTCGGCTGTCCCGTTCCGGGGGCGACGGTCCGCCAGTACTGGCGTCCACCCTCGTCGCGCAGCACCACCCCGAGCCGGCCGAGTTCACGGCGCAGTTCCCGCACGTCGTCGCGGCGGTCCCGTCCGAGAGCCCGGTCGCGGGCGCGCAGCAGCGCGTCCGCGCCGCCCGGCAGGCCGGGCAGGTCGGGCACCCACAGCCGGTATGCCGACCGGTGCGGGTCGTCGTCCGCCCAGGCCCAGCCGTGCGCGCGGAACGCCTCCGCCAACTGGGCCGCCGGCAGGTCCGTGGACTCCCGCAGGAGTTCCGCGCCGTGGCCGTCGAGCAGCACCAGGTGCTTGTCGGCCAGGAACACCACCCGGGTGTCGGCCCGCGCGGCGGTGCGGATCTGGTCGGCGCGGCGCAGTCGGACCTGCGCCCCGTCCACGCTGACGATCAGCCGTTCGGCGGTGCCGACGCCGGCGACGACCAGGCCGGCGAGGACGCCCACGGCGATCGCGCCGAGGGTCGCCTGGGGTTCGGGCAGCCTGTCCAACCACCTGACGAGGTCGCCGAACGGCACCCACGACAGCCGGGCCAGCCACCCAGTCGACACCGCGAGGAGCCAACCGGCGCCCGCGCCGAGCAGCGGGAAGCCACCCCACAGGACGACCAGTTCCAGCGGGCCACCGCTGACCACCGTGCGGGGGTGACAGTCGGCCGCGTCCATGGTCAGGACACCTCGCGGCGCAGCGTCCGGACCAGGCCGGCGGCCAACGGAAGGACCATCCAGACGAGCAGGGACACCGCCAGCCGCCCCCACTGTCCGCCGGTGAGCGCATCGCTGCCGAACAACGGCTCCATGGTCCGGCTGGTGTCCAGCCACCCGGCCGGACCGCGCAGGGGCCGGACCATCCCGCCGAGCACCGACCAGAGCGTCGGCAGCAGCAGGTAGCCGACGATCGCCAACGGCGTGTTGAGCAGCAGCAGCCCGAAGGCGGCACCCATCAGCACCACGGCCACCTGGACGATCACCCCGTTGACGATCAGCGTCGCGCCGACCTGCCAGGTGCCCGCACCGCCCGTGGCCGACGCCACGAGCGTCCCGACGCTGGCGACGGCCAGGGTGACCAGCACGGAGGCGACCGCGGCCAGCTCCACCGCGATCAGCTTCGCGGCCACCACCCGTTCCCGCCGGGGCACCAGCGCGTACGTGGTGAGGGCGGTGCGCTGCGACCACTCGCTGGTGATCGACAGGATGCCCAGCACCGGCAGGAGCACGTTGGCGGGCAGCAGCGAGGTCACGAAGAAGGTGCCGAAGGTCTGCTCGGCGTCCTCCGCGTAGATCAGCAGGAGGGTGACGACCGCGACGACGACGAGGCCGATGGTGATCAGCAACCAGCGGCCGGCCCGGGTGTCGACGAGCTTGCGCAGTTCGACGGCGGTGAGCCGGAGCAGTGACGGTCGGCGTACCGGGGAATGGTGCCGGGGCGCGACGGCGCCGGCGGTGGGCGCGGTGGTGGTGGTCATCGGACGGCCTCTCTGGTGGATTCGCCGGCGGTCAGGGTGAGGAAGAGCTGTTCGAGGCCGCCGCTGCCGGCCGGGCGCAGCTCGGTCAGCGCGACTCCGGCGTCGGCCGCGGCCTGGCCGACCGTCTCGGCGTCCGCCTGTACGAGCAGGCCGTCGGCGCTGTCGGCGGCGGTCAGGTCGGCCGCCTCCAGCGCCCGACGCAGCGCCACGTCGTCGCGCGCCCGCACCACCGTGCCGCCACCGGCCAGCAACTCGTCCTTGCTGCCCTGGGCCACGATCCGGCCACCCCCGATCACCACCAGCCGGTCCGCGACCGCCTCCACCTCGCGGAGCAGGTGGGAGGAGAGCAGCACCGTGCCGCCCCGGTCGGCGAAGTCGCGCAGCAGACCCCGCATCCAGAAGATCCCCTCCGGGTCCAGGCCGTTCGCCGGCTCGTCGAGGATCAACACCCGGGGGTCACCGAGCAGCGCCTGCGCCAGGCCGAGCCGCTGGCGCATGCCCAGCGAGTACGCCCGTACCCGACGCTTCGCCGCCACCGCGTTCAACCCGACCAGGTCGAGCTTCGCGGCGACCTCGCGCTTGTCCAGACCCAGGGTGTACGCGGACAGCGTCAACGCCTCGCGGCCCGTGCGCCCGGCGTGCTGGGCGGAGGCGTCCAGCAGCACGCCGACCTCCCGCCCCGGGTTGGGCAGCTCCCGATAGGGGTGTCCGGAGACGGTGGCGCGACCGGCGGTCGGTGTGGTCAGCCCGCAGATCATGCGCATGGTTGTCGACTTGCCGGCGCCGTTGGGGCCGAGGAAGCCGGTGACGGTGCCCGGCTCGCACTGGAACGACACGTCGTCCACCGCCGGGTGCGGCCCGTACCGCTTGGTGAGGTTCTCCACGCTGATCATGCGGTCGAGCCTGCCCGCGCCGTCCGGTCATCCGCTGCGGCCACCGGTCGGCGTCGCGTCGACCTTGGTCGACCGCGGGGTCTCGACTTTGGTAGCTGGTTGCCGGCGCCTATTGCTGCCTAGCATGGTCGGATGACCAGCATCGCCTTGCCCGAGCACCCCTGGCTGCTGCCGGGGGAGCTGGTGGTGCCGGCGGAGCCCGAGCGCGCTCGTCCGCGTCGCACCACCCGTGACTGGGTGGTGGACAGCCTGGCATTCCTGATCAGCCTGCTCTGGGTGCTGTTCGCCACCGTCGACGGCCTGTCGCCCAACCCCGAGGCGGCGGTTCCGCTGCCGCACGACTGGATGGTCGGCGTGGACGCGCTGATCGGACTGGTGTGCTGCGGGCTGCTCTGGCTGCGCCGCCGGTGGCCGCTCGGGTTGGCGGTGCTCACCCTTCCGTTGAGCCTGTTCTCGCTGGCCGCCGCCATCCCGCTGTTGATCCTCTACTTCACCGTGGTGGTGCACCGGCGGACCGCTGTCGCGATCGCGATCACCGCCGCCGGCCTGGTCTGCAACCTGGTCTTCAGTTGGACGCGCCCGGACCCGAAGTGGCCGTACTGGCTCACCGTGGCGTGGGGTGTCGTGATCACTCTCGCCGTGTTGGCCTGGGGGATGTTCGTGCGGGCCCGGCGGCAGTTGATCGTTTCGCTGCGCGAACGCGCCGAGCGTGCCGAGGCCGAGCAGCAGTTGCGGGTCGCCCAGGCCCGCCACCTCGAACGCACCCGCATCGCCCGGGAGATGCACGACGTGCTGGCCCACCGGATCTCCCTGCTCAGCCTGCACGCGGGCGCGCTGGAGTTCCGCCCCGACGCCCCGGCCGACGAGGTCGGGCGGGCGGCCGGGGTGATCCGAGCCAGCGCGCACGCCGCTCTGCAGGACCTGCGGGAGGTCATCGGGGTGCTCCGGGCCGAGGGCGACGCCACCGGCGACGCGCCCGAGCCGCCGCAGCCCACCCTCGCCGACCTGCCGGCCCTGGTCGACGAGTCGCGGACGGCCGGGGTGCGGGTCAACGTCAGCGACAGCGTCGCCCGGCCGGAGGAGGTGCCAGCGGCGCTGGGGCGGGCCGCGTACCGGATCGTCCAGGAGGGGTTGACCAACGCCCGCAAGCACGCGGCCGGCGCGGCCGTCACCGTGGACGTCGCGGGCGGGCCGGGCACCGGGCTGACCGTGGCGATCGCCAACCGATGGCCGGTGGGCGCTCCGGTCGGCGGCACACTTCCGGGCGCGGGCACCGGCCTGGTCGGCATCAGCGAACGGGTCACCCTGGCCGGCGGCCGACTCGCCTACGGTCGGGACGACACCGGCGACTTCCGGCTGGCAGCCTGGCTGCCGTGGCCGGCGTGACCGGGCCGGCCGGCGGGCCTGGCTCTCCTGACGTGCGCGGCGCCCGCGACGGGTCCGGCCTGGCCGGCGGGGCGGAGCCGGTACGGGTGCTGATCGTGGACGACGACGCGCTGGTCCGGGCGGGGCTCTCGATGATCCTCGGCGGCCTGCCGGACCTGTTGGTGGTGGGCGAGGCGGCCGACGGCGGCGAGGTGCCCGCGGCGGTCGCCGCGTACGCCCCCGACGTGGTGTTGATGGACATCCGGATGCCCCGGGTGGACGGGCTGGCTGCCACCGAGGCGCTGCGCACGCAACCGCACCCGCCCGAGGTGCTGGTGCTCACCACCTTCGACGCCGACGAGCAGGTGCTGCGGGCACTGCGCGCGGGCGCGGCCGGTTTCCTGCTCAAGGACACCCCGCCGGCGGACATCGTGCACGCGGTACGCCGTGTCGCCGCGGGCGAGGCGATGCTCTCTCCGACGGTGACCCGCACGCTGATCAACCACGTGACCGCCGCCAACCCGGGCCTGCCCGGCCCCGATCCGCGTCAGGAGCGGGCGCTGCGCCTGCTCGGTGGGCTCAGCGAACGGGAGCGGCAGGTCGCCATCGCCCTCGGCCGGGGCCGCACCAACGCGGAGATCGCGGGGGAGTTGTTCATGAGCGTGGCGACGGTGAAGGCGTACGTCTCCCGCCTGCTGACCCGACTCGACCTCAACAACCGGGTCCAGGTGGCTTTGCTCGTGCACGACGCCGACCTCGTCTGAACAACGCGGATGCGGTTACACTCATTTCTGGTTGTTCCATCGTTGGCAGTACCAGGAGTGATCGTGGACGGCTGGTCGGCCGTTTCACCAGCGGGCCACCGAGATGATCATCCCTCCGCTGAGCCCGGCCGACGTCCGCGACATGCTCGACCTGTCCGCCGCCGACGCGTTCGACGCCTATCTGGTGTCCGGTGGTCTGCCGCTGATCCTCGACGAGTGGCCGACCGGTGCGTCGGTGCGCGAGTATCTGGCCGACGCCGTACGCGACCCGACCTCGGCCCTGCTGGTCAGCGGCGAACGCGCGCTGGCGGCGGAGTTCCCACCCCAGTCCCAGGCGGGTCTGGTGCTGCGGGCCATCGGCACCGGTGAGCGGACCTTCACGCTGATCTCCCGTGCGGCGGGGGATCTACCGCAGGCGTCCCTGAACCGCCCACTGGGTCTGCTGACCCAGAAGCGGGCCGTGGAGGTCGCCGTCCCGCTGTCGACCAGGCCGTCGCGAGAGACGAGGTATGCGGTGGCTGACCCGTACCTGCGTTTCTGGCTGTCGTTCCTGGGGCGCCGGCTGCCCGGTGGCACGCTGCCAGCCGAAGCATCGGTGATCGGCGGCTACTGGACCCGTACGAACGACCCCGAGATCGACATCGTCGGTGCCGATCGCGGGCCGGTCGCTCAACGCATCTGCTTCGTCGGCTCGGTCAAGTGGCAGGAGAACCGTCCCTTCGATGCCCATGACCTGGACCGACTGTTTCTGCACCGGTCCCGGCTGCCCGGAGCGGACGAATCGGTGCCGACCGTTGCCGTGTCGCGTAGCGGCACCGCCGTCGACGGAATCCACGTGCTGTCGCCAGAGGATCTGCTCGACGCGTACCGGGATTGAACTTTCGTCCGATGCCGGCCGTACCACTGCCCGAGGATGTCGGTGCGGTGGGTCCGCCGTACCGCTGCCGAACTGCGGGAGGCCTGCCGTGCGAGTTGGTGAGCAGTCGACGGATCCCATCGACCAGGTGCTGGGTGAGGTGCCGATGCCGGCGCCACTGACCCCCGAGGATGTCCGGCTCGCGGTCCGGGCGGTGGTCGTGCACACCGCCGAGGAGTGGCCGACCGGGCCGCTGTGCCGCAACGACGGCGCTTCCTATCCGTGCCGCCTGCATCGGTGGGGGCGGCGGGTCCTGGAGACACACGGGCTCAACGAGCGGCAGATCGAGGCGCTGATCCGGCACGGCAACCCGTTCGTGCACGTGCCCTTCCCGTTCACCGCGACCGGGCCGTCGTCCGCGCGGCCGACCGGCGTCCGGCCGGCGACGACCGCCGGCCACGCGGCGCCGCCACCCGGCCGGGCCGGACTGCCGGCCCGGCACCAGGCCGCGCGGGTCACCCCCACGGGGGTACGACCTGCTGCCGCCGCCGGCCGACCGGCGGCTCCCGGTGTCACCGCGCCGCGCTGGCCCCGGGCGAGCTGAACGGCCTACCCCGGGCCGCCCTTCAGGGGACGACACGACGCCGGCCCGACGCGGGGTTCCCCACCCGCGCCGGGCCGACGTCACGCCGACCGGCTGCTCCAGTCGTCAGCCGCCGATCCCGCAGTCCGGTGCGGACCAGCTCGTCGTGTTCGAGCTGTTGTCGCTGTTGTTCTCGCGCCGTGAGTCGACGTGCACGTGGTCGTCGTGATCGGGGTAGCCCGGTCCGTAGATCCCGCTGAAGCCGTGGTTACGGGCATCCTTCGCCACCCGGCACAGCGACGACGTCCGTGAGGTGACATCGGCCGCGTTGCCGTACAGGTGCTGACTGTCCGACGCGCCGCCGACCTGGTTGTTGCAGGCGCGGCTGCGGTAACCGCTCGACACGTCCAGCGGCTTGTCGCCGAGACTCTTGCGCAGCGCCTCCAACTTCCACATGGTGCGCAGCGCGTTCTGCTTCGTCTGGGCCGCCGACAGGGGGCCGCCGCTCCAGCCGCTGCCGCCGCACCCGTTGTCCAGCTCGCCGTAGCTGAAGTGCGCGGGGGTGCAGTCGTTGTCCTGGAGTTGGTACAGCTTGGCGTAGGTCTGCGGGCCGGCGATGCCGTCGGCGCGCAGCCCGTACGCCTGCTGGAACCGCTTCACCGCGGCGGCGGTCTTTGGTCCGTAGCGGCCGTCGTTCTCCACGATGTCCCGGTAGCCGGCCCAGCCGGCCACGCGGATCTGCAACTGACGGACGTCGTCGCCCGAGCGTCCCTGGTACAGGTTGCGGTTCCAGGTGTAGCAGCCGTCCGCGTACGCTGCCGGCGCGGCGACCACCGCAGCGATCGCTGCCCCGGGCAGTGCCAGGGCGAAAGCGACTGCGACTCGCTTCAAGGTGTTTACGCGCACAGAAGTCCTCCCGATAGGAGAGCGAATGGGGTGGGCTCTGGGACATCGACCGGGACGTCCCGTGATTTCCACCCTCGCACTGATCAGGGCGCTTGGCGGCAATAACGAGAATTGTCCTCACGAAACGCCTGTTCCTGGGCGTCGCCTGTGAATTCGGCTGATTTGTGAAACAGCCATTTCCCCCGATCGCGCAGGTAGCGCGAGAACCGCACCGAACGTCGCAATCAGCCACACCCAGGGTGATGTTCCTCGCCGACGAGCAGCCGGTAACGTCAGCCTCGGGCGGCGAACTGGCGGAGGTGCACGTGGCACGCGGTGGCGTCTTCTGTGTCGAGGGTCAGTGGCACCGCGACCTCAACGAACGCGGCTCCGTGCTGCCCACCCTCGAACTGCTGGAGCGGCTGGGCAAGATCCGGTTCATCCACAAGGACGCGGCCACCCGCGACGAATTGTTCTACTTCCTGGACCGCTGGCTGCTCAAGCAGTACGCCGACCACCGCGTCGGCTTCTTCGCCATGCACGGCGAGCCGAGTCGCCTCTGCCTCACCGACTGGCAGTCCGTGGAGCTGAACGAGGTGGCCGAGTTGATGGCCGGCCGCTGCGAGGGGCGCAGGCTCTATTTCGGCAGCTGCTCCGTGCTGCGCGCGTCGGACGCGGTGCTGCGCGAGTTCCTGGAGGTCACCGGCGCCGCGCTGATCTGCGGATTCACCCGGGACGTCGACTGGGTCGAATCGGCCGCCTTCGAAACCGTCCTGCTCGACGTGCTGGCCAACGGGCAGCGGCACAACGCCGCCGAACTGCGGATGGGCTCGGCGCACTGGGCACCACTCGCCTCGTACCTCGGCTTTCGGGTGATCTACGCCAACGGCCGGGCCTGGCGCCCGGCCGGGCGACCTCGCGTGCCCACCCAGGCGGTGCCACCCACCGCTGCCCGCCCCCGCTGACCCCCACCGCCCCCGGACCCGCCGCCGCCCTGGTAGGAACGAGAGATGGCACCCAGCATCGCGAAGAACACCCGGGTCGACCGGGACACCCTGCTCGACTTCCTCCGCCCGCGACACCGGGTGGTGCTGATGACCACCCGGGCCGACGGCCGCCCGCAGTCCTCCCCGGTCTCCGCCGGCATCGACGGCGAGGGCAGGCTGGTCGTGTCCACCTACCCCGAGCGGGCGAAGGTGACAAACATCCGCCGCGACCCCCGGGTCTCGGCCTGCGTGCTCTCCGACGACTGGAACGGCCCCTGGGTGCAGCTCGACGGCACCGCCGAGGTGCTGGACCTGCCCGAGGCGCTGGAGCCGCTGGTCGAGTACTTCCGCAGCATCTCCGGCGAGCACCCGGACTGGGACGACTACCGGGCGGCCATGGTGCGTCAGGGCAAGTCGCTGATCCGGGTCACCATCGACGCCTGGGGTCCGATCGCCACCGGCGGCTTCCCGGCCCGCCTCGCCGGCTGACCGCGCTGTCGCGGTCGCCGGGGTGGAATTCCAGCGGTGGAGGCGAGACGTACGTCCAGCGCACCCCGTCGGCGGAGCTGCGGTAGTAGTCCAGCGCGTCGGCCTGGCCCATCGCCGACTCCCGGTACTGATCGGGGAAGTCCGGCCCAGGCTAAGGATCGGCCCGCCCGCCCGCCCGTCAAACGGCGATCCCGGTCAGTCGACCAGGGCGGCGTAGACGAGCTGGCGCAGTTGGGAGCGCAGTGGGTAGGTGCTCGACGGCATGAGCTGCGTGAACAGCAGCGCGGTGATCTCCTCGGCCGGGTCCACCCAGAAGGCGGTGCTGGCGACCCCACCCCAGTAGTACTCGCCGACGCTGCTCGGCACCCGGCTCGGAATCGGATCCTCGACGACCGCGAAGCCGAGGCCGAAGCCGATCCCGTCCAGGGTGCTCTCGGCGAAACCACCGGTGGACAGGGTGCCCAGGTCCTGCCCGCCGGGCAGGTGGTTGCGGGTCATGAAACGCACCGTGCGAGGCCCGAGCAGACGTACGCCGTCCAACTCGCCGCCGCGCAGCAGCAGTTGGGTGAAGCGGTGGTAGTCGGCCGCGCTGGAGATCAGGCCACCGCCACCGGAGAGCAGGCCGGGCTTGTGGTGCGCGAGGGCGCCGAGCCGGTCGTAGCGGGTCGCCTGCCCGTTGCGCGGATCAGGCGCGTAGAGAGCGGCGAGCCGTTCGGCCTCGTCGCCCTCGACCCACCAGCGGGTGTCCGTCATGCCCAGCGGGGCGAAGATCCGGTCGGCGAAGAAGGCGTCGAGGCTCTGCCCGGAGACCACCTCGACCAGTCGACCGAGCACGTCCGTGGCGACCGAGTAACCCCAGGCCGTACCGGGCTCGAAGAGCAGCGGCAGTCCGCCGAAGACTTCACAGGCCGTCGCCAGGTCGACGTCCGCCGGCGGGTACAGGTCGTAGCCGGCCGCCCGGTAGAGCCCGTCGACCACCGACGTCTGCATGAAGCCGTACGTCAGGCCGGCGGTGTGGGTGAGCAGATGCCAGACCCGGATCGGCTCGGTCGCCGGCACCGTGTACGGCTTGAGCGTCGAGCCTTTCGAGTAGACCCGCATGTCGGCGAACTCGGGCAGCCACCGGCTGATCTCGTCGGTCAGCTCGAAGCGGCCCTCCTCCCACAGCATCATGGCCGCGACCGAGGTGACCGGCTTGGTCATCGAGTAGATCCGCCAGAGCGTGTCGGCCTCGACCGGCGCCCCCGACTCGCGGTCCCGCACCCCGTACGTCGAGGAGTGCGCCACCTCGCCGCGGCGGGCGACCACCACCTGCCAGCCGGCCAGCCGGCCGTCGTCGACGTACCTGCCGAAGTGCTCGTCGATCCGGGCCAGCCGCGCCGGGTCGAAGCCGATCTGCTCGGGGTCATTGCTCCGCGCCACACTCACGCCGCCGAAACTACTCGCCGGTACGCCGCTACCGGAAGAGGCTGCCCCCGGTGGCGTCGTTAGCCTGGCCGGATGCCGGAGTTGACCGAGGACGTGACCTTCCGCCACGAGGACTGGTACGGCGAGGAGCTGACCGATCGTCAGTTCGTGGCCTGCGAGTTCTACGACGTGGACCTGACCGAGGCGGTCACCCGGGGCGCGGTCTTCACCGGCTGCACGTTCGGCAACGTGCGGTTCAACGCGTCCCGGCACCTCGACTCGGCGTTCACCCGCTGTGTCTTCAAGCGCTGCAACTTCTTCGAGGCCGAGTTCACCGGCTGCAAGCTGGTGGGCAGCACCTTCGTCCAGTGCGAGCTGCGCCCGTTGCGCGTCGACGGCGGCGACTGGTCGTTCGTCGCGCTACCCGGTGCGGACCTGCGCGCCGTCCGGCTCAGCGACGTGCGGATGCGCGAGGCCGACCTCACCGGCGCCAACCTCGGCGGAGCCACCGTGACCGGTGTCGACCTCTCCGGCGCGCAGCTTCAGCGTTGCCGCCTCGGCGGCGCCGACCTGCGGCGCAGCGACCTCACCGCGCTCGACCCGACGTCGGCCGAGTGCGCCGGCGCGATCGTGGACGCCGAGCAGGCTCTCGTCATCGCGCAGGCGCTGGGCTTGCGGATCGGCTGAGCTGGGATCGACCAACCCCTGTCCCATACCGTCCCGATCCGGACTGGACACGTCATGCTGTCCCGATTTAGCGTGTCGACCACGCCGGTGCAATCGTGAACGACCCACAGTGGACGGTCGATGTGCGGTGGCGGTCGGGCGGCAACGTGGAGGGGGCGGTGGCGGACGAGGACCGTACGCGGGATGGTTCGCGGGCCGGAGACGACCCGGCGGACCGACCTGCGTCGCACCGACCGCGAACCGACGCCGCCGGTCTGAACCACCGCGCGCTGCGCCGACTCACGCGGGCCCGACAGCGGCGGCGCTGGGCGCTGGAAGGAGCCGGGGCGGCCGTCTGCCTCGTGGTGCTCGTCGCGTACCTCGGCACCCGGTCCGACCCGGACTCGGGTGACGGCAGGGCCGGCGCCTCGGGTGGCGTGCCCGCCGGGGCGGTCCATCCGACGGGTCTGCCGGGCGCCGACGGGCGCACCGATGCCGGCCCGGCGCTGCCGGGTCTGCGGCCCCGTCAGCGCCCACCCTCGCCCGAGCCGACCCCGTCGACGAGCCCGCCCACCACCCCTCCTGCGGAGAAGCCGTCGGCGTCGCTGCTGTCGGTGAGCCGCGCCGAGGTGCCCGCCGAGGTCGACCTGACCGCCGTGGGCACCCGCGACTGGATGCACTGGGGGCTGCGCGGCGGTAGCTCGACAGTCCGCAAGCGCTCCGGCTCCAAGGAGATCGTCGACGGGGGCGGGAAGGGCCGCCGAGTCGGCTGGGACGGCAACCAGGAGGTCGTCCGTTGGTCCGACGGTGCGCCCGAGCGGTGGGATCGGGGCAGCTCCGACGGCGTCTACACCTGCGGCGTCGGCAACGGATTCAGCCTGTCGGTCGCCGGCAGCGGTACGTCGCGCACCGTCCAGGTCTACGCCGGAATCTGGATGGCACGCGGTCGGCTGGACGTGCGGTTGTCGACCGGAGGGCCGGTGAGCACGGTACGTCTGGAGGACCCGTACACCAGTCAGAGCGCCCAGTTCGTCATCCGGTTCACGGCGCCGAAGGACGCCCGGCTGGTGGTGACCTGGACGGTCGAGAAGGTCTTCACCGAACACTGCGGCAACGTCGGCCTCCAGGCTGTCGCTCTGCGCTGAGCGGGACAGTTTGTCCGTCGCCCTCCGTCCACGTCGACGTAGCTTTTCTGCTGTCCCCGTCTCACCTTCCACTGTGGAGGAAGTGCAGATGAGCAGCAGTGCCACCCACCGCCTCCGTCCCGCCGTCTCCTCCGGCGCCGACGATCCGGAGGCGCTCCGCGACATTCCCCTGCCGCCGTATGTGACGGGCGAGGATGTCCAGTTCGCGGTGCGTGCGGTGGTCGTGCACGCGCCCCGCCGTTGGTCCGGCGGAGTGGTCTGTCGCAACGATGCCAGCCCGCACCCCTGCCGGCTGCACCGCTGGGGCACCCGCGTCCTGACGCTCCGCGGCCTGCACGCCGCCGAGATCACCGCCCTCATCGAGCGCGGCGACCCCGCGGCGGTGCCCCCCACACCGAAGCACCCGGCCTGACCCGCGTCCGCCGGTCAGCCGGTGACGACCCGGACGCCGGCGGCGGCCACCCGTGCGGCGAGCGCGTCGTAGTCGGCCGCGAGCATGGTCGGATCACCGCCGCCCCGCAGGTAGAGACTGCCGGAGAGCAACCCGGCGCGGCGCGCTCCGGTGGCCTGCACGTCGGTGCTGAAGTGGTGGCCGGAACCGAGCAGCCCGAGGGCTGCGGTGGAGGTCAGCAACTTGGTGTTGGAGGCCGGGATCAGCCGCCGGTCGCCGTTGCGGTCGTAGAGGGTCTCGCCGGTGCTGGTGTCGACGACGACCACCGAGGTCTGCGCGCCGGTCAGCCGGTCGTCGGCGAGGATCGCGTCGATGGTGGCGCGCAGGCGGATCGTCGCGGGGGTCGGCGACTCGGCGGTGGCGCCGGACGCGCCGACCGTGGCCACGGTGGCGACCAGCGCGAGCAGCGCGACGGCGCGCGGAAAGAGACGACGATGCATGCGCCGATGCTGCCATGAAGGTAATCGCCGGAAAAGAGCCCCGGACGAAGGTTATTGCCCTTCGTGGTGTCCCGGTCTGCCGACCGCTCGCTCGTGTCCGCCCCAGTAGTGCCGCTGCGCGCCCATCACCAGCGGTGCCACCAGCGCCGCGAGCGCACCGCCCAGCAGCGGGAAGACGATGAACACCCAGAGTTGGCGGAGCGCCGTTCCCCCCTCGAAGACGGCCGGGCCGAAGGCTCGGGCCGGGTTGACCGCCGCACCGGTCAGCGTCACGCCGACGAGCTGGGTGGCGGCCAGGGCCAGTCCGATGGCCAACCCGGCGGTGCCCGGATTCTCGGTACGGCTCGTGACCACCAGGACGACCAGGACGAAGAGGAAGGTCAGCACGATTTCCACCACGGCCGCGCCACCCCGGTTGATGTGCGCGCCGTATCCGTTCGAGCCCAGCGCCCCGGTCTGGTCCGCTACGTCACCCCAACGGGTCAGCGCCCAGAGCAGGAAACCGGCCACCGTCGCCCCGGCGAACTGCGCGATCCAGTAGGCGACAGCGCCGATCACCGAGATCTTGCCGGACAGCAGGACACCGAGCGTCACCGCCGGGTTGACATGACTACCGGAGAGCGGACCGATCGTGTAGACGAGGGCCAGCATGACGAACCCGAAGGCCAGCGCGACGACCACCACACCACCCTGGACCCGCGCGGCGACCGCAGCGCCGACGCCGAAGAAGACCAGCAACAGCGTGCCGAGGAATTCCGCGGCCGCGCGACGGGCGTCATCCATGTACTCAGCGTACGGATAGTTCCGCCCGCTAGCGGGGAAATCAGGGTCGTGACCAGGCAGGGAGCGAGCGCTCGACTGACTCCGCTCTATTTGACGGATCGGCTGGCACGGGGCACGGTGGGCAGAGAAGGGGCCTCTCAGTCGCCCCGGTTCGATGCGACGGCGATGACCGTCCGTCCCTCCCGTCGCCTCCCACGCGTGCTCGCACGCGGGCCGATTGTCCGGTCTGCGCGACAACCGACCGCGAGCCGAGAAACCACGAGGAGTTCCACCAATGCTCACCATGACCGACAACGCCGTGCTCGTCATCCGTGACCTCGCCAGCCAACAGGACGTGGCCCAGGACGGTGGCGTACGGATCGCGGCCGACACCGACGCCGGATCGCTCACCGTGGAGCTGGTGCCCGAGCCGGAGCAGGGCGACCAGGTCGTCGACAACCAGGGCGCGCGGATCTTCCTCGACCCCGACGCCGCCGAACTGCTCGGCGAAGCATCGGTGGACGCCACCGTCGACGACGAGGGCATCATCCAGTTCGGCTTCACCGAGAAGCAGTAGACACGCGCCCCGAAGGGGACTCACCGCAGCTATCGCCCTCGCTGCGGCGGGCCCGGCGGCGGGCGCCAGCCCGGCCCGTCGGTGTCGTCGGGCCGGAGCAGCGCGGCGAGCACGTGCGCCAGATGGTGCGACGTGCTCCACGCCGTCCAGTTGGCGGGCGACCCCGCCCCCGCGCCGCGGCGTGCGCGCCGCAGCAGTTCGTGGTCGCCCCACGAGAACGCCGCTCCGGCGCTCGACCAGTGCGATGTCGCCACCAGCGTGCGACACAGGTCGGCGAAGCGCTCGTCGCCCCGGCCGCCCCGGCGCGACCAGCGGTAGACCCACCAACCGTCCTCGGCGGTGTAGCGAATCGTGGGCAGTCGGTCGCCGGCGTCGCCCGAGTCGGGCAGCGCCGAGCCGACGCCGTAATCGCCGTAGTCGACGCCGACGTCCGCCAGCCGCTGCCAGAGCTGCCAATCCCAGCGTCCCAGCCGCACCGGCTCGTCGGTGGGCAACCGGGACAACGTCGGAGGCATACCGCCCGCCGCCACCGTCGCCGAGCACCAGGCGTGGCGACGGGCCCAGTCCAGCAGCCGGCGTACCCGTGGTTCCGCCACCCGCACGTCCGCCGGGCAGCAGACGTCACCCGCGTCCACCAGAAGGTCGCACTCCTCCGGCGCGAGGCCGGTGTACCGCCAGATCCGCTCCACGGCGGTCGTGTCCGCGTCCGGACCAGCCCGGTCGTGCGCGACCCGCACCCGGACCAGCGCCCGCCGCGCGTACGCCCGGGCCGCCGCACCGTGCGCGATGAGCCGCCGCTCGCTCTCCGCGAGCCCCACGACGGGCATCAGCGGTACGCCCCACCGGGCCAGCTCGGTGTCGGTCGAGTCGGGCAGGGCTGTCACGTCGACGGCCGGTAGCAGGCCGGTCGGCAGCCGACGCAGGGCGTCGGAGATGGAACGGTCGACCGCGCTGACCTCCAGGATCGGGGCGACGAGCGGGGCAGCCGCCGGATCGAGGTGATTCAACGCCTCCAGCTCGCCGCGTCGGCGGCTGGCGAGGATGGGGCGGTAGACCGGTGCCACTGCCCGGCCCCCGTGGGCGGGCACCATACTTCAATCTAGTCAGGTATTCGCATGCCTCCCCACTTCTGGTACCGAAAATCTGCTGTCTGGCTGTCGGTTCGGCGACTACGCTCGCCCGATGTCCACGTCGCCCTACCGTTACCGCTCCGACGACGAGGACAGCGCCCGCTGGGTCGGCTTTCCGTTCCGTGCCGGCGACATCGTGATCAGCACCCGTTCCAAGAGCGGCACCACCTGGATGCAGATGATCTGCGCGCTGCTGGTGCTGGGCACCCCGGAGCTGCCGGCGCCGCTGTCCGAGCTGTCGCCCTGGCTGGACTGGCTCGGTGAGCCACGTGACGTGGTGTATCAGCGGTTGGCCGCTCGCTGCCCGGGGTGTTCTGGCACCTGGGCGACGCCTGGGCGCGCCGGCACGAGCCGAACGTCGAACTGGTGCACTACGACGACCTTCGCGCCGACCTGGGTGGCCAGATGCGCCTTCTGGCCGACCGGTGGGGTGTCGCGGTGCCCGCCGGGCAGTGGCCCGATCTGGTCGAGGCGGCCACCTTCGGCCGGATGCGGGAGCGTGCCGATCAGCTCGCCCCGGACACGCTGGGCGTCCTGCGGGACCGCCGGGCGTTCTTCCGTCGGGGCGGCTCGGGTCAGGGGCGCGACCTGCTGGACCCGGCTGGTCTGGCCCGTTACGAGGAGCGGGCGCGGGCGCTGGCACCACCGGATCTTCTCGCCTGGCTGCACCGCGACGCCTGAGACGTACACCGCGACGCCTGCCCTATACAGCGCGACGCCTGGGGCATACGCGAAAACGAGCGCGCGGCGCCGCTTCGACCGTGGTCGCAACGTCGCCGCGCTCTGGCCGTCTCCCACCACCGCAGCCGTTCGGCGGTACGCCAGCGGGGACCTGGCTCGACCGGCCGTTCGCGCCGGTCAGCGTTGTCGATCCCCGCTGGGCGCGGACTCAAACCTGTCGAGCGTGGGGAATTCCACCATCTGCCAGTCCCCGCGTGACGCGTGATCGAACGGGGTATGACCGGGCCATGGAGCATTTCACGATCGCGACCGTCGCCGAGAAGAGCCCCGACTTCCGGCGGGTGCTGTGGACCGGCGAGCACACCCAGCTGGTGATCATGACCATTCCGCCGGGCGGGGAGATCGGCGAGGAGGTGCACGAGGGCATCGACCAGATCCTGACGTTCGTCAGCGGGACGGGTGAGGCCCGAGTCGCCGGTGAGAAGCGGGAGGTCGTCGCGGGCGACCTGGTCGTCGTGCCGTCCGGGACGAAGCACAACTTCGTCAACACCGGCCCGAATCCGCTCGTCCTCTACACCGTCTACGGCCCTCCGGAGCACGCCGACCAGGCCGTGCACCACACCAAGGAGGAGGCCGACAGGGCCGAGGAGGCCGGCGAGGACGAGCCGCCCACCGCGTGACGCCGGCCTGAACCGGGCCGCTGTGGGTACGCGCGGCTGGTGATGCAGCCGCCGATTTCCGACTACGGGTTCCTCTCGGACTCCCGTTCCGGAGCGCTGGTCGACCTCGGCGGCTCGATCGACTGGTGGTGCCCGGACCGGTTCGACGGCGCGTCCGTCTTCGGACGGCTCCTCGACCCCGACGGCGGGCACTTCCGGTTGGCGCCGGTCGGCGTCGGTGGCCCGGGCTACCGCGTCGAGCGGGCATACCGACCGGACACGCTCGTGCTGCGGACGGTGCACCACACGCCGCACGGCAGCGTGTCGGTGACGGACGCGCTCGCCGCCGAGGACGGCGCCCGTGCGCACGAACTGGGCATGAACTCGCCCGCCGTGCTCATCCGGGTGGTCGAGGGACTGTCCGGGCGGGTACGGATGGCGCTGGACTTCGCCCCCCGCCCCGAGTACGGGTTGCTCACGCCGTATCTGCACGAGCAGCCCGACGGGGCGGTGGTGGCCGATGCCGGCCCGGTGACGTTGGTGCTGCGCGTCGGAGGTATGCCGCTGCGGGCGGGCCGCGACCGGGTGACCCACGAGTTCGAGGTCTCGACCGGTCAGGTGGTGGGGATCGACGTGGCGTTCGGGCAGTCGTACGGGAAGCCGCCGATCCGACTGGACCCGCTGACCGCGCTCGCGGACACGACGCGAGCGTGGGAGGCGTTCCGGCAGTCGCACCGGTACACGGGGCGGTACCCGGAGCTGGTCCGACACAGTGCCACGGTGCTGTCCGGCCTCACGTACGCCCGCAGCGGCGCGGTGGTGGCGGCGTCGACCAGCTCGTTGCCGGAACAGATCGGCGGCGACCGCAACTACGACTACCGCTACTCCTGGTTGCGGGACTTCTCGCTGACGATGCGGGCGCTCTGGGTGGCTGCCTGCCCGGACGAGGCGTCGAGACTGTTCGCCTGGGTGGCCCGTTCGATCGGCCAGTTCGGCGACGAACCGGTGCCGGTGCTCTTCGGACTGGAGGGCGAACGGGACATCTCCGAGCACCACTGCAACCACCTGCGCGGATACCACGACAGCCGGCCGGTGCGCGTCGGCAACGACGCCTGGAAGCAACGGCAGCTCGACGTGCCGGGCGAGGTGCTGTCGGCGGTGTGGAGGCTGCGCGACCACCTCGGTACGACGTTCGACGGGGAGTTGCGGGAGATGGTGCTCGGGCTGGCCGAGCAGGTGGCGGCGACCTGGCACCTGCCGGACCGGGGCATCTGGGAGACCCGGGAGGAGGAGCGGCACTACCTCTCCTCGAAGGTCTCCTGCTGGTTGGCCCTGGATCGGGCCGTCGGACTCTCCGACCGGCTCGGTGAACGGGCCGACCCGCGTCGCTGGGCCGGGGTGCGTGACGAGATCCGCGCGGCGGTGCTGCGCGAGGGGTGGAACGACCGGATCGGCGCGTTCACCGGCTCGTTCGGTTCGGCGGAGCTGGACGCCTCGGTGCTCGCCCTGCCGGTGGCGCACTTTCTGCCGGCCACCGATCCGCGGATGCGGTCGACCATCGAGATGGTGGAGCGCGAGCTGGGGACGGAGGACGGGCTCGTCCGGCGCTGGACGAGCGACCCGGCCGGGTTCCTGCTGTGCTCGTTCTGGTTGGTGGAGTGCCTGGTGATGACGGGTGAGCCACGGCGGGCCGAGGAGCTGTTCGAACGCGTGGTGGGCCACGCCAACGACGTGGGCCTGTTCAGTGAGCAGATCGACCTGACCACCGGCGCGCAGCTCGGCAACATGCCGCAGGCGTTGTCCCACATCGGGTTGATCAACGCGGCCTGGCGGCTGACCGAGCCGAACAGCTTCTGATCGCGCCGGCGAAATCCTGCAACAGACCTGCAAGCGCCAGGCATTGACGCTGATGCGTGCCCAGTCCTAGCCTCGGAGGGGCGGGGAAAGCCCTTTCCCACGGCTTTCGTCCCGCTTCACCCCGCTGTCGGATCCGGGCATCCGATGGGGCACACCGGTCTCGCTTTCGAGGCCGCGCGCCGTGCCGGCACGTCCCCGCGCGCTCGGATCCACGGATCGCCACCACACGCGTCAAGGAGGACAACCGTGCACAGGAGACGACGACCACTGGTGCTGGCGGTGTGCGCCGGCGTGACCGTGGCGGCCCTCGCCGCCAGCATGACCTCGGCCTTCGCGGCCACCATCTTCACCGACACCTTCACCGACGGCGACGCCTCCGGCTGGTCCAAGTCCGGCGGCACCTGGGCGATCGACGGCGCGGGGGTGTTCAACCAGTCCAACGCCGGCAGTGAGCTGGCCCGGCAGTTCGCCGGCGACGCCGGGTGGACCACCTACTCCGTGCAGGCCCGCGTCCGGCCGACGAGCTTCGGCTCGTCGAGCGGCCTGGTCGGGCTCGCCGCCCGGGCCAGCAGCAGCACCAGGATGTATCGCCTGGCCCTGCTCGGCTCTGGACGGGCCGAACTCCAGGCCGTCAACGGCAGCAGCATCACCGCGATCGGCTCCGCGTCGCTCGGCGTCGCCGCCGGCACCTGGTACACCCTGCGCATCGAGGCCAGTGGCAGCACCATCCGCGGCTTCGTCAACGGCACGCAGATCGCCTCCGGCAGCAACAGCCTGGTCGGCGCCGGTCGGATCGGTCTGGTGACCGCGTACGCCAGCGGCGGCTTCGACGACGTGGTGGTCGACTCGTCCGGCGGTGGCACCCCGACCACACCACCGGCCACCAGCACGCCACCGAGCACCCCACCGCCCACCACGTCGGGCCCGACCACCCCGCCGCCCTCGGGCTGGCCGACACCCACCAGCAGCCAGAAGGTGGACGCGACGATTGCGGTCTCCGGCACCTTCGACGGTGGACTCCGGCGCTACTACGGCATCGGCGACGGCGGGCAGGGCGAAAGCCAGGACCCGATGTTCGAGCTGGCCGCCGGCGCCACCCTGCGGAACGTGATCATCGGTGCGCCCGCCGGTGACGGCGTGCACTGCGAGGGCAACTGCACGCTCGTCAACGTGTGGTGGGAGGACGTCGGTGAGGACGCGGCCACCTTCCGGGGCGGCACCACGTACACCGTCGACGGCGGCGGGGCGCGGTCGGCCAGCGACAAGGTCTTCCAGCACAACGGCGCGGGCACTGTCTACATCAGGAACTTCCGGGTGGAGAACTCCGGGAAGCTCTACCGGGCCTGCGGCAACTGCTCCACGTCGTACCAGCGGCACGTGGTGATCGACAACGTGGTCGTCCGCGACACCGACACGATCGCCGGCATCAACACCAACTGGGGCGACACCGCACGCTTCAGCCGCGTCACCATCGTCGGCGACCCGGACCGGGAGACGTCGATCTGCGTCAAGTACAAGGGCGTACCCAAGGGCAGCGAGCCGACCAAGATCGGCGAGGGCGCCGACGGCGTCAACTGCTTCTACGCGCCGTCCGACATCACCTACCAGTAGCGCGGCCCGCCGGCATCCCGCGCCACGCGGGATGCCGGCTCAGGCCAGCACGGGTACGCCGGAGACGTCGACCGTCTCCGGATACTTCAACCCCGCGCCGGTGTTGAGCACCACCACCCGTTCGCCAGCCCGAATCCAGCCACCGGCCCGTAGCTGGCGCGCGGCGGTCAGGCAGGCAGCGCCCTCCGGGCAGAGCAGCAGCCCCTCCCGGGCGGCGAAGTCCCGCAGGTCGGTCAGGATCTCCGCGTCGTCGACGGCGACGGCGGTGCCGGCTGATGCCCGCAGCGCCGCCAGGATCAGCTCGTCACCCAGCGGCGACGGCACGGTGATGCCGAACGCCACCGTGTGCGCGTCCTCCCACGGGCGGGCCCGGGACTCACCGGCGGCGAAGGCCCGCACGATCGGCGCGCAGCCGGTCGACTGGACCGCCACGAGCCGGGGCAGCTTGTCGCCGACCCAGCCCAGCTCGCGCATCTCGTGCAGCGCCTTGTGGATGCCGATGAGGCCGACCCCGCCGCCCGTGGGATAGATGATCACGTCGGGCACCTGCCAGCCGAGCTGCTCGACGATCTCGTACCCCATCGTCTTCTTGCCCTCGAGCCGGTAGGGCTCGCGCAGCGTGCCGGCGTCGAAGATCGTCCCGTCGGACTCGGCGATCAGCTCGGCCACCCGCCGGCCGGCGTCGCTGATCAGCCCGTCCACCAGGCGCAGGTCGGCGCCGGCGGCCACGCACTCGCGCCGGCAGATGGTCGGCGCGGCCAGCGGCATGACGATGGTGGTGCCCATCCCGGCGCGCGCGGCGTACGTCGCCCACGCCGAACCGGCGTTGCCGTTGGTCGGCATCGCGATCCGCTGCACGCCCAACTCGCGGGCGCGGCTCACGCCGACCGCCGCGCCACGCGCCTTGAACGAGCCGGTCGGGATCAGCCCCTCGTCCTTGACCATCAGATCGGCGATGCCGATCTCGGTGCCGTACGCGGGTGCCCGCAGCAGCGGCGTCCAGCCCTCACCGAGCGTGGTGACGTGCCGAGGGTCGGCGACGGGCAGCAGCTCCCGGTACCGCCACAGGTCGGCCGGGCGCAGCGGAAAACGTTCCGGGGTGACTGCCTTCGCGACAGCCGGCAGGTCGTAGCGGGCCAGCAGCGGGGAGCCGCAGTCGCAGAGGTTCTGCACCGTGTCGGCGGCGTACTCCAGGCCGCAGCGCGGGCAGTCCAGGTGGGTCAGGTACACGTCGCTCCTCGCCGTCAGGCCGCGTCGATGCTCAGCCACCGTCGGCTGCGCCGGCCCGGTTCGTAGACCGAGTCCAGCCGCTTGGCGACCACACCGGGCAGCCCCTGCTCCCGCCCGGTGCGCAGGGCCTCGTAGAACCACGGCGGAGTCTGCCAGTGCGTACCGGCCAACGCCAGCCCATCGAGCAGTTCCCGGCGTTGCGCGTACGGGACGTCGACGCTGCTCACGCCCTCCAACCACAGCAGGTCGACGAGCAGGAACTGCGCACCGGTCGGGACCCGCGTCCCGCTGGTCGGTCGGGCCGGACGCACCCTTCCCCGCCGGTGATCTCCTCGTCGGTCTCGGAGAGCAGCCGCAACCGCCCACCCGAGACGTACGCCAGTGCGCGGACGCCGTCCCAGCGCAGCTCGTACCCCCAGGCGGCGCCGTCGCGCGGGCGGGCACCGGCTCGGGCGTACGGGCCGCGTCGCGCCGGCGTCGGTACTCGTCCAGCCGGTCCGTCACACCCGTATTCTCCGGCGATTCGGGCCATCGCGCTGGCTGCCGGAGTGTCCGGTTCGCTCGGCGTACGGGGGCCCGGAGGGGTAGAACGGAACCCATGGACCTCAGCGACCAGCCCACCGCCCCGCTCCCGGGTGACGTGCAGATGCCCCTGCTCGGCTTCGGCACCTGGCAGGCCACCGGTCAGGCGGGCTACGACGCCGTGCTGGCCGCGCTCGACACCGGCTACCGGCACCTCGACACCGCCACCGTCTACGGCAACGAACGCGAGGTCGGCCGGGCGGTCCGGGAGAGCGGGCTGCGTCGGGAGGACATCTTCCTCACCACGAAGCTCCCGCCGGACCGGATCGGCCGGGAGCGCGAGACGTTGGAGGCCAGTCTGGAGGCGCTCGGCGTCGACCAGGTGGACCTCTGGTTGATCCACTGGCCGCCGTCGTCGCCGGCGGACAGCATTCCGCTGTGGCGTGAGTTGCTGGCCGCCCGGGACGAGAACCTGACCCGGGCTGTCGGGGTCAGCAACTACAGCACTGGCGAGATCGACGAGCTGATCCAGTCGACCGAGGAGAACCCGGCGGTGAACCAGATCCGGTGGAGTCCCGCGCTGTACGACCGGCAGCGGCACGCCGAGCACCGGGACCGTGGGGTGGTGCTGGAGGGGTACAGCCCGTTCAAGACCAGCGACCTCAGCGATCCGGTGCTGACCAGGATCGCCGCCGCCCACGGCGTGTCTCCGGCGCAGGTGGTGCTGCGCTGGCACATCGACCACGAGATCGTGGTGATCCCCAAGTCGGTGACCCCGGAGCGGATCACCGCCAATTTCGACGTCTTCCACTTCTCGCTGACGGCGGAGGAGATGCGCGACATCGACGCACTCGGCGACGCCTGATACGGCGAATTCCTTCAAGCAGTGACCTGTCGGCGAAGGCCATCGACATCGACACACGTGACGGTATAGCGTGCCGTCATCACGTTCGTCGATCCGTTTCGAACCCGCCTTCGCTGGAGGATCGCCATGGCCCGACCACCGTCCATCCGTCTGCGCCGCCGCGGGGTGCTCGGCATCCCCGCGCTGGTGGCCGCCGCCCTCACCGTCGTGGTCCGGCCCACCCCGGCGAGCGCCGCGCCGAAAGCCCCCGAGTGCCTCGCCGACCTGCTCGGCGGATCCTGATGGCCACGATCCCCTGGCTCGTGGACGTGCTGCGCGGCGCCGGGGTCCAGGTCGTCGTCGAGGGTGACTGGCTCAATCGGATGCGGCCCGGCTCCTTCGACCCGATCGGGGTGCTCTGGCACCACACGGCCTCGACCTCCAGCGCCAGCAACCCGCACCCGGCGCTCGGCATCTGCATCAACGGTCGCTCCGATCTGGCCGGCCCGCTCTGCCAGGCGCTCGTCGACTACAACGGCGTCTTCCACGTCATCTCCGCCGGCCGCTGCAACCACGCCGGGGTCAGCGGCGGCAGCGGGCCCATCCCCGCGGGTGACGGCAACACCCTGATGATCGGGTGGGAGATCGACTACAACGGCGTCGACCAGGGGATGACGGCCGCACAGTACAACTCGTCGATCGCCGCGACGGCTGCCGTGCTCACCCGCCTCGGCCGGGACAGCAGCTACGCCCGGGGCCACCGGGAGACCAGCACCACCGGCAAGATCGACCCGTCCTTCATCGACCTGAACGTCATGCGCGCCGACGTCGCGACGAAGATGGCCGGCGGCAGCACGGCATGGTCGTCAACCATCGACAACACGACCTCCGGCCGCTTCACCGCAAGCGCGAACTGGGGCGTGTCGACGTTCTCCAGTCAGCGGTACGGCGCCGACTACCGCTACGCCGACCCGGTCGCGGCCAGCGATCCGGCCTGGTACCGGTTCAACGTGCCGGCGACCGGTGTCTACCGGGTCGATGCGTGGTGGCCGACGAACACCGGCTACAACAGCGCCACCCCGTACATCGTCGCCACCACCACCGGCAACAGGACCGTGTACGTGGACCAGCGGGCGACCGGCGGGCAGTGGCGCGCCCTCGGCACGTTCACCCTGCCGGCCGGGGACGCCAACCGGGTAGCTGTCAGCAGGTGGAGCAACGCGACGGGCCTGGTCATCGCCGACGCCGTACGCCTGACCCGGGTCTGACCCGGCGTGACGGCTCCCGCCCCGGCTTGATCGACTCGACTTCTTGGAAGTCGGGGTGTCCCAGGCGCGGAATGCCCCGACCTCACGGGATCGGAGTGGACCGGGGCGGCGGCAACTCGTGCCGAACCATCTCCTGGGTCGGGCACCGAACGGGGCGTTTGCCGGTGCCGAGCCCGTCGGTGCCCGCGCGATGGAACCACGAGCCGTGCACCTCGCTGACCTGGACGGTGCCACCGGCCCGCGTGTAGGCCCCCTGCCAGTCGCGGATGGTCTCGTAGGCGCCGTGGTCGAGGTAGTCCAGGTGCAGTTCGAGTTCGACGTGCTGCCCCGGGGGCAGGGCGGCGAGCCGGCGGGTGAGCCGTCCGGAGGCGACGAAGGCGAGTGTTCCGGTGATCGACACGAGCCAGCTGCCGTGGTTCGGCTCGGTGACGTGGATGTCACACCGAGCCAGCCGCCACAGCATGAAGAGCACCGCCGTCGCCATGCCCAGCCCGACCCCGATGAGCAGGTCCGTCGCGACCACGCCGACCGCCGTGACCACGTAGACGGGCAGCTCCCGATGCCGGGCGTAGGTGCGGATCTGGGCGAGGCTCACCAGCCGCAGGCCGACGACCACGAGGACGGCGGCGAGCGCGGCCATCGGGATCATTTCCAGCAGTACGGCGCCGGCCATCACGAATCCGGCGATCCAGACTCCGTGCAGGATGGTCGAGGCGCGGGTGCGTGCCCCGGCCGCGACATTGGCCGAGCTGCGAACGATGACACCGGTGACCGGAAGGCCGCCGAGCGTTCCGGACACGGCGTTCGCCGCGCCCTGCGCGATGAGTTCGCGATCGAGGTTCGCCCGCGCGCCATCGTGCATCCGGTCGACCGCTACCGCCGAGAGCAGGGATTCCACGCTCGCCACCAGGGCGATGGTGATGACCGCCGGGATGACCTCCCACAGCGGCGAGTCGGGCCAACGGGCGAAGGTGAGCGCGCCCAACGGGTTGGCCGGCAGATCCACCCGCGCCACATCGGCGTCGACGGCCGTCGCGACCACAGTGGTGACCACCACCGCCACCAGGGTCGCCGGCAGCATGGTGGTCCTGACCAGACGTGACCAGACCAGCAACAGCGTCATGGTCAGCGCGCCGAGCAGCACGGACACACTGTGGTAGTCGGCGACCTGGCCGGGGAGGTCACGCAGGTTCGCCCACGCGGAACTCTGCGGCGCGCCGCCGAGCGCGACGTGCACCTGGCTCAGCGCGATGACCAGGCCGATGCCGGCCAGCATCCCGTGTACGACAGTTGGCGACAGGGCGAGCGCGGCCCGGCCGAGACGGGTGATGCCCAGCACGATCTGCAGCAGCCCGGCGACGGTCACGATCGCGGCGCTGCCGGCGAAGCCGAACTCGGCGATGGTGCCCGCGACGATCACGGTGAGCCCGGCCGCTGGCCCGCTGACCTGGAGCGGTGCGCCGCTGAGTGCGCCGGCGACTATTCCGCCCACGACGGCGGCGACCAGCCCGGCCAGCAGCGGTGCTCCGGAGGCGGCGGCGATGCCCAGGGATAACGGGATGGCGATCAGGAAGACAACTATCGATGACGGAACGTCGTGCCGAAATGACGCTAATGCCGACATATACCGAAAGGTACTTAGATAATATTAATGCATAGTTAAGCGTGATTCTTTCACCCTCGGCGGGGGCGTGGCCGTCCAGGTCACGCCCCCGCCGAGAGGGGTGTTCAGTTGCGCGAGCAGGTCGTCCCGTTGAGCGAGAAGCTGCTCGGGGACGAGTATGACCCGTTCAGCGTCCCCTGGTAGCCAAAGCTGGCCGTACCGCCGGGGGCGAGGGAACCGTTGTGGCTCACGTTCCGGGCGGTCACCGCGGACCCGCTCTGGCTCACCGTGGCGTTCCAGGCGTTGGTGACCGTCTGCCCGCTGGGCAGGCTGTAGCTGAGCGTCCAGCCGTTGATCGCGCTGGATCCGGTATTGGTGATCTGCACGTCGGCGGTGAAGCCGTTGTTCCACGAGTTGGCCGTGTACTTCACCGCGCAGCCCGAGTTGCCGCCCGGCGGCGGGGTGGTCGGCGGCGGGTTGGTCGGGTTGCCCCCGCCGCCGTTGACGTTGGCCGAGAACGAGGTCACCGCGAGACCGACGCCACCCTGCCACGGCTCGAAGCCGGCCTGGATGCTGGTCAGATACCAGGAGTTCGTGATCGCGCCCCGGTTGCGGGTGTCGTTGATGAAGTCCATGACGCTGAAGTTCAGGCTGGAGACCGCCGACGACGCGACGTACGAGATGACGTTGTTGGAGCCGTTGCTGCCCCGCCAGACCTCCCAGGTGCGGCCGGCCAGGTTCGTCGTGCCGACCACCGAGCCGATGGGCTGGATCGAGCCCTGCCGGTTGAGCCAGATCATGATCTCCATCTGGTTCACGCCGTCGCGCTTGGGTGACGGGTCCAGCCAGATGTCGTACGACGCGTTGTAGGTGGCGCCGCTGACGTACCGGTAGGAGATGCTGCTGGTGGCGCTGCTGATCTGCGACACCTGGATCGGCAGGTTCGTGCCGGGGGAGCAGTTGGTGTAGTGACAACCGAAGAAAATTGAGGGGTACGCCGTGGGCGCGCCGTTGGTGGGGCTGCTGCCGTTCAGCGTGGTGATCTCGAAGCCGTTGCTTGTGGCGTTGATGCACTGCTGGGCGGTCGTGCCCCAGCGGTTGTTCTGCACCACATAACGGCCCTGGATCACGGTGGAGCCGTACTGCTCGCAGATCAGGGTGTCGGCGGAGGCGCTGCCGCCGAGGGCCACGGCGACGAGGGAACTGGTGAGCAGGAGCCCGGCGGCGGCCAGGGCCCGAAGTTGACGTTTCATGACGCTCCTTGACTCGGCGCGTGCCGGGCGCCGGCTGGGGTGGGGGCAGTGCGGGAGCGCTCCCACGCTCAACGACACATTTACATGTCTGAAACTATGGCGCAACCGCTTGCGTCAAACGGGGGAATTATGAGGATTGCCGCACCCGCTCCGGACGGCCGCCAGCTGGCATCCCGGTCAGCGACGGCGAGCGTCGGCGAGCGGTTTGCGGCGGTCCGATCGGCTCTGGCGTGTACCGGTCGCTCCGAGTAGCGTGTTGCCTCCAACGCGTGCCGTTCCCCTCCGGAGGCGTACACCACCATGCGTAGCTCCCCCCTGCGCATTCTCATCGTCGGCGCGGGCATCGCCGGCCTGGCCGTGGCCCGGGCCCTGCGCCTGGCCGGCTTCCGGCCGGACGTCACCGACAAACTGCCAGCGGGAGAGTTGACCGACACCGGTCTCTACCTGCCCGGCAACGCCGCCCGCGCGCTGCACCGGCTGGACCTGCACGATCCGGTCCGCCCCCTCGGACAGGTGATCCGCCGGCAGCGTTTCTTCGACGCCGCCGGGGCCCCGCTCTGCGAGGTCGACCTCGACGCGCTCTGGGCCGGCGTCGGGGAGTGCCGGGCGCTGCCCCGCAGCGATCTGCACCGGGTGCTGCTCAGCGGCGCCGGGGGCGCCGTCCGGCACGGCGCCGAGGTCCGCACCCTCGAGCTGCTCCCGGGCGCCGTCGGCGTCACCTTCACCGACGGCACCCGCACCGAGTACGACCTGGTCATCGGTGCCGACGGACCGCGTTCGTCGGTCCGGACCCTGGCCGCGCTCGGCGGGCCGCCCCGCCCGACCGGGCACGTCGTCTACCGGGCCGTCCTACGCGACGGGCCGACGGTCACCGACTGGACCGCCCTGCTCGGGCAGCGTTGCGGCCTGCTGCTCGTGCCCATCGGGGAGGGTCGACTGCACTGCTACGCCGACGAGGCGGGCAACGAGCCGCCCGCCGACCCCCTCGCCCGGCTGCGGGAACTCTTCGCCGACTACCGTGGTCCGGTGCCCGAGGTGCTGGAGACGCTCGACCAGGTGCACGTCGGGATCACCGACGAGGTCGAGCTGGGTCGCTGGCACCGGGGGCGGGTACTGCTGGTCGGCGACGCCGCGCACGCCACCGCGCCGACCCTGTCGCAGGGTGCGGCGATGGCTCTCGAGGACGCCGTGGTGCTGGCCGAATCGTTGCGCGCGGCCGGCAGCGTGGAGGCAGCGCTGATGGCGTACGAGAGTCGTCGTCGCCCGCGTACCCGATGGGTGGCCGACCGTACCCGGGACCGCGACCGGACCAGGGACGTGCCGCCGGCGCTGCGCGACCCGCTGCTGCGCGGACGCGGCGGACGGATCTTCGGGGAGCACTACCGGTTACTGGTCGGCCCGCTGTAGGCCCGTTGTAGATCGTGTCACGCCACCCCACGCGGCGCTGCGACCTGCCGGGGACTATCCTCCTTGCGGATGACGGCCCGCCGAATAACCAGCGTGAGCCGAGCGGGACAACCGAGAACCGGAGGCCACTCGTGACCACCGTCGCACCCAAGCCGGTCGTGACCCGGCCCTGGCCGGTCCGGGAGCCGGTCAAGGGGTCGGCCATCGCGCGGCTGCTGCGTACCACGGACGCGAAGCAGATCGGGATCATGTACATGGTCACCGCGTTCGCGTTCTTCCTGATCGGTGGCCTGATGGCCCTGATCATGCGTGCTGAGCTGGCCCGACCCGGGCTGCAGTTCCTGTCGCCCGAGCAGTACAACCAGCTCTTCACGATGCACGGCACGATCATGCTGCTGTTCTTCGCGACGCCGATCGTGTTCGCCTTCGCGAACTACATCGTGCCGATCCAGATCGGCGCGCCCGACGTCTCCTTCCCCCGTCTGAACAGCTTCGCCTACTGGCTGTACCTGTTCGGCGGCACGATCGCGACCGCCGGCTTCCTCACCCCGGGCGGCGCGGCCGACTTCGGCTGGTTCGCGTACGCGCCGCTGAGCAGCGTCGAGCACTCGCCCGGCGTCGGCGCCAACATGTGGATCATGGGTCTGGCCATCTCCGGCCTGGGCACGATCCTCGGCGCGGTGAACATGATCACGACGGTGCTCACCCTGCGTGCGCCCGGCATGACCATGTTCCGGATGCCGATCTTCACGTGGAACATCCTGGTCACCAGCCTCCTGGTGATCCTGGTCTTCCCGCTGCTGGCCGCCGCGCTGTTCGCGCTGGCCGCGGACCGCATCCTCGGCGCCCACGTGTACGACCCGGCGACCGGTGGACCGATGCTCTGGCAGCACCTGTTCTGGTTCTTCGGGCACCCCGAGGTCTACATCGTCGCGCTGCCGTTCTTCGGCATCATCAGCGAGATCATCCCGGTCTTCTCCCGCAAGCCGATCTTCGGCTACAAGGGCCTGGTCGCCGCGACCGTCGCGATCGCCGCGCTCTCCATGAGCGTCTGGGCGCACCACATGTTCGCCACCGGTCAGGTCCTGCTGCCGTTCTTCAGCTTCCTGAGCTACCTGATCGCGGTGCCGACCGGCATGAAGTTCTTCAACTGGATCGGCACCATGTGGCGGGGCCAGATCAGCTTCGAGACGCCCATGCTCTGGGCGGTCGGCTTCCTGGTCACCTTCCTCTTCGGCGGTCTCACCGGTGTGCTGCTGGCCAGCCCGCCGCTCGACTTCCACGTGTCGGACTCGTACTTCGTGGTGGCGCACTTCCACTACGTGCTCTTCGGCACCATCGTGTTCGCCGTCTTCGCCGGCATCTACTTCTGGTTCCCGAAGATGTTCGGCCGGATGCTCGACGAGCGCCTGGGCAAGGTGCACTTCTGGCTCACCATGATCGGCTTCCACACCACCTTCCTGGTGCAGCACTGGCTGGGTGCCGAGGGCATGCCCCGCCGGTACGCCGACTACCTGCCCGGCGACGGCTTCACCACGCTGAACACGATCTCCACGATCGGCGCGTTCGTCACCGGTATCTCCACGCTGCCGTTCATCTACAACTGCTGGAAGTCGTACAAGACCGGCCCGGTGGTCGAGGTCAACGACCCCTGGGGTCACGGCAACTCGCTGGAGTGGGCGACCAGCAGCCCGCCGCCGCTGCGCAACTTCGACCGGATGCCGCGAATCCGCTCCGAGCGGCCGGCATTCGACATGAAGTTCCCGGAGCTGGCCGCCGGCCAGAGCGTGGCCGGCCCGCCGGAGGGTGGCGCGAAGCCGCTCACCAGCGAGTCGGACGGCGGTGCCACCTACACCGAGGACACCGCCAGCAACATCGACCGGCACTGACGCTCGACTGAGCCTGTACGACGGGCGCCGCCCCCGGAATACCGGGAGCGGCGCCCGTCGCGCTACCACCCCGGCCCTGCCGCGCACCCGTGCTCCGCGCACCCGTGCTCCGCGTCGATCTTGCACTTTCTGTCGTCACCAAACGGATCAAAGCCGGCGAATCGGCGACAGTTTGTGCAAGATCGGCGCGCGGAACGTGGGGCTTGCTGGCTCGTGGGTGTGCCCTGCCGGCAAGATCCACGCAACATCAGGGCAGTTGCTCGGATCTTGGTGCAGGGGTGTCGGGGTGGGACTGGCCACGGAGTCTCGTCGGCGGGCGGGCTGGGGAACAGCCAACGCGCGCGGGGGTCTGGTCCGCCTGGCTAATGGGTGACGGGGGTGAGGTCGGCCTCGACCGGAGGTGGAGTGGCCGCGTCAGCGTTGCGTCGGCGACGTAGTTCGATGGGGAGCACGGCCAGGGTGACCAGAGCGCCGAGTGCCCCGGTCACCACGAAACCCCACAGCGGGGCGCTGGCGTCGATCACCGCGCCGGCGAGTGGCGCGCCGACCGCGATGCCGACGGTGACGGCTGAGCCGTGCAGGCCCATCGCCTCACCGCGTACCTCGGGCGGGGCGAGCCGGCTGACGGCGTCGGCGGAGGCCGCGATGGTCGGCGCGCAGAGCGCACCGGCCGGGATCAGCGCGAGAGAGAGCAGCCACCAGTGTGCGCCGCCCAGCCCGACGGGGATGGTGCAGAGCGCGAGCGCTGCGGTGAGCGCCAGCGGCGACAGCGAGCGGTGCACGGCCCCGTAGGCGAAGCCGCCGACCAGCGAGGCGATCGCCCAACAGGCCAGCACCACGCCGGTCCAGCCGACCTCGCCGCTGGCGCGCAGGACGGCGACCACCGCCACGTCGGTACCCCCGAGGACCAGGGTGGCGGCGGTGCTGACCGCCAGTACGGCGAGCAGGCGGGGCGTCAGCCACTCCCGGCGGGGCACCTGGCGTCGTGGGCCGACCGGCTCGGCCGCGCCACGGATCGGCGGGTTCAGGAACCACAGGGCGGTGCCTGCGGCGACGATGCCGCCACCGACGAGATACATGGTGGTCTGCGCCGAGATGGCGGTGACCAGGGCCACCGCCAGCGCTGGGCCGATCATGAAGGACAGCTCGACGGACATGGAGTCCAACGCGTACGCCGGCCGCCGTTGATCTTCCGGGACCAGCGCGGCGATCGACTGGCGGACCACCGAGAAGATGGGCAGGGCCAACGAGCCGGCCACGAAGGCGGCCGGCAGCAGCAGTGGGTACGCCAACGACGGCGCGGTGGTCCAGAACACCGCCTCGGCGATCCCGGTGAGCACGAGCACGGGACGCAGGCCGCGTCGGTCGACCAGACGGCCGAGCAGTGGCCCGCCGATCGCCGCGCCCACCGTGATCGCGGCACCCACGAGGCCTGCCGCGCCGTAACTCCCGTCCAGGTCGAGCACCACGTGGAAGGTCAGCGTGACCCCGGTGGCCGTGAGCGGGATGCGGGCGAGGACGGCGACCAGCAGCAGTGACCGCAGGCCGGGCAGGGCGAGCGCTGTCCGGTAAGGCTTGATGTTCACGTTGGTCCGTACCTCCGGCGACATCCTCGACGGATGGCGGACCGTTGGCCAACCAATTACCGCCTCATGCGGCCCTGATCACAGGCTCACCGTGCAGGACCACCCCGGCGCCGTCCATCGCGCGCAGCGCCACGTCGGTGGTCTCCGGGGCGACCGCAGCGGTCAGCTCCAGCAGGACCGTGGTGGCGAAGCCCTCGCGGGCGGCGTCGAGCGCGGTGGCGCGGACGCAGTGGTCGGTGGCGATGCCGACCACGTCGACCCGGTCCACGTCGTGCCGCCGCAGCCAGTCGGCCAGGCACTCACCGTCGTCGGCGTGCCCCTCGAAGCCGGAGTACGCCGCGGCGTGCTCGCCCTTGTGGAAGATCGCCTCGACCGGCCCGGTCTCCAGCTCCGGGTGGAATTCCGAGCCGCTCGTGCCGACCACGCAGTGCCGGGGCCACGACTCCACGAAGTCCGGCGGATCGCCGAAGTGCGCACCCGGGTCGACGTGGTAGTCCTTGGTGGCGACCACGTGCTGCCACCGGTCCGGCTCGGTGGCGAGCAGCCGGGAAATTCCGGCGGCCACCCCGGCGCCGCCCGGGACGGCCAGCGAGCCGCCCTCACAGAAGTCGTTCTGCACGTCCACGATGATCAGCGCGTTGGCCATCGGAGTCCCTTCGAGGTCGGATCGGCGGGCGGGCTCAGCTGGCGGGCACGACGGTGACCGGCACGGCGGGGTCACCGGCGGAGAGCTTCAGCCCCTCCCACGGGATGGAGATGAGGCACTCGCGCAGGTGCTCCCGGGACTCGTCGAGGGTGGGCAGGGCCACGGGCTCGCCGTCGACCACGTACGAACGCTGAAGCGTCCGGTCGTTGGCCTGCCGGTCGGGCACGCCCTGGGGGACGATGATCTCTTCGGTGGCGGTGCCCGTGGGCTTGTGCCGCCGGACGGCCACCTTGCGCCCCCCGATGGTGGCCTTGTGCTCGGAGCGCTTCACCACCGGCCGGCCGTCCACCTCGACGAGCTTGTAGACCAGGCCCGCGGTGGGCGCTCCGGAGCCGGTGACCACCGCCGTACCCGCGCCGTACATGTCGACCGGCTCGGCGGCCAGGGCGGCGATCGAGTACTCGTCCAGGTCACCCGAGACGATGATCTTGGTTTCGGTGGCGCCCAGGGAGTCGAGCAGTTCCCGGGACTGCTGCGCGATCACCGCCAGGTCGCCGGAGTCGATCCGGACCGCCCGCAACTCCGGTCCGGCCACCGTGATGGCGTTGCGGATGCCCTCCGAGATGTCGTACGTGTCGACCAGCAGCGTGGTGTCCCTGCCCAGCGTGGCGACCTGCGAGGCGAACGCCGCCCGCTCGTCGTCGTGCAGCAGGGTGAACGCGTGCGCCGCCGTGCCCGCCGTGGGGATGCCGTACCGCTCGCCGGCGGCGAGGTTGGAGGTGAACCGGAAACCGGCCAGGTACGCGGCTCGCGCCGCCGCCACGGCCGCCTCCTCGTGTGCCCGGCGCGACCCCATCTCGATCAGCGCACGACCTCGGGCGGCGGTGACCATCCGCGCCGCGGCGGCAGCCACCGCGCAGTCGTGGTTGAGGACGGACAGCGCGACCGTCTCCAGCACCACGCACTCGGCGAAACCGCCGGAGACCGTCAGGATCGGCGAACCGGGAAAGAACAGCTCACCCTCGGCGTAGCCGTCGATGTCACCGGTGAAGCGGTAGTTGGTGAGCCAGGCTGCCGCCGCCTCGTCGACCACTCCGGTGCGGCGCAGGAAGTCGACCTCGGCCGGGTCGAACCGGAAGTCGCGGATCAGCTCGATCAGCCGGGCGGTGCCGGCGACGACGCCGTACCGCCGGCCAGTGGGCAGCCGACGGCTGAACACCTCGAAGACACAGCGGCGGTCGGCGGTGCCGTCCTTGAGTGCCGCGCTGACCATGGTCAGCTCGTAGTGGTCGGTCAGCAGCGCGGGGCGGAGGGTGCTCACCGCCCCAGCCTAAGGTTCAGCCCGAGTCGCCGCCGTCGTGGCCCGGGATCGATCGCAACGCGGCCCACAACTCGGTCCGGCCGGTCACGCCGAGCTTGGTGTAGATCCTTTGCAGGTGGTTCTCGACGGTGCGGGCGGAGAGGTACAGCCGCTCCGCGATGGCCTTGCTGGTCGCGCCGTGGGCGGCGAGGCGCGCCACCTGCCACTCGCGTTCGGTCAGCACCGGCGCTCCGGCCCGTAGCGCCGGTGTCCGGATCAGGTCGCACCGCCCGAGCAATCCGGCCAGCCGTTCGCGCGCCTCGCCGGCGGCCCCCGAGTGCTGCTGGCGCAGCCGGTGCAGGGCCTGGGCGGTGGCCTCGGCGGCGTACACGGTCAACTCCAGCGCGGCGTAGTCGTCGGCCACCGACAGCAGATCCGGGGCCGAGTCGGTCACCGCTGCCCGAGCGTGCCGCGCCAGCAGCGGCGGAAGCACGCCGTCCACCCGCTCGGACAGCTCGGCGAGGCGCTGCGCCACCGTACGCCGACCGCCGTCGGAGCAGGTGGGGCCGACCGGCGAGCCGGCCTGCTCCAACCGCACCAGGTCGTGCAGGACGTGCACCTCGTGCCCGGCGAAGCCGTCCGCGCGTAGACGATCGGCCAGGTCGCTGAGCTGCTTGACCGCGCCCGGCAGGTCACCCGAGGCGGCCAGCACCGCCCCCCGGGCCTGTTCCAGCCACGGGTAGAGCACCGCCATGCCCGGCGCGTGGGTGCGGTCGGCCTCGGCCATCGCCTCGGTGGCCTGCGCCGCGTCGCCGCGCAGCGCCGCCGCCTGGGCCCGCTCGGCCTGGGCCAGGCCGGCGTAGACCCGGCTGGTGGCCAGCACCGCGCAGGCGCCCAACGAGGTACGCATCGCCGCGTCGCTCTGCCCGCGCAGCCGCGCGGCGTACGCCTGCAGGATCGCCAGGTATCCGGTGCCGAGCCGGAAGTCACCCGCGCCGGCAAGGTCGGCGAACTCGTCGGCCACGATCGCGTCGATCCCGACGAGGTCGCCGGTGAGCATGAGCCGGGTGCCGCGGGCCAGCTCCAGGGCCAGTTGCAGGTACGGCATGTCGGTGCGCCAGCTGGCCGCGGCGGAGTGCACCTGGGCGATGGCCGCGCCGCTGCGGGTGAGCTGACCCTCGGCGGCCTGGACGTACGCGATGGTGCTGCGGGCCAGCTCGCGGGCGGCGATGCTGGCCGCGGGCCGATCGAGCACGGCCTGGCTGAGCCGCACGGCGGTGGCCGTGTCGAGCCGGTGCAGTCGCATGATCGCCTCGAAGGCGTGCGCCCGGGCACGGTCGGCGGAGTCGCCGAGCTGCTCGACCCGGCTCGCGATCTCCTCCACCGTCGACTCTCGACTGAGCCCCCAGTAGCTGACCATGCCGCGGACGGTCAGCCACCGGCACAGGCGGTGCTCGTCGTCCGGCTCCAGGGTCACCGCGTCGAGGACGGTGAGTGCCTCCTCCGGGCGGTCGGCGAACATCAGGATGGTGGCCAGCAGCTCCGCCGCGTCCGGGCCGCCGTCGGCGTGCAGCGCGGCTCGGGCCAGCCGGGTCGCCAGCGGTACGTCGTAACGGGTGAACGCCTGCATCGCGGCGTCCACGAGCAGGGCGGCGTCCTGTGCGGTGCCCGAGTCGAGTCGCCAGACCGCCACCCGCAGCAGGTCGTCGCGACGCCGTTTGCCGACCTGCTCCAACAGCTCGGCGAGGTGCGCCTGCAGACGTCGGGTGCGGCTGACCGGGCAGCGGCGGCGCATCACCTCGCCGTAGAGCGGGTGCGCCAGGCGTACGTTGGTCCGTCGGTCGTGCTGGACCACGGTGATCAGTCCGCGTTCCTCGGCGAACTCCACATCGGACTGCTCGGCGGCCTGGTTGAGCAGGTGCAGCCCGAGTGGCTCGCCGAAGGCGACCAGCTCGACGACCGTACGGACGCCGTCGGTGAGCTGCCCGACCCGGGTGTCGATCAAATCGGTGAGGCTGGGCGCCAGCTCCAGCCGCCCGGTCCACCTCCAGAGGCCGTAGGTGCGTTTCAGCTCCTCGCTGCCGTTGGCGGCGTGCACCAGCTCGCGCAGCAGCAGCGGGTTGCCGGCCGACAGGCGGCCGAGCCGGTCGGCGGAGTTGGCGTCGACGGGGCCGCCCAGGATCGCGGCCAGCAGGCCGGCGGTCTCCGACGGTGGCATCGGGGTCAGCTCGACGTGCTCGACCAGATCGTCGGTCCAGAGTGCGCGGATCGGCAGCGGGATCTGCTCGCCGTCGCGCAGGGTGCCCACGACGGTGGCGTTGTCGGCGCGGGCGACCAGGTGCACCAGCGCGGCCGAGGGCGGGTCGAGCAGGTGTGCGTCGTCGATGGCGAGCACGATCCGGCGGCCGGCGGCCTGCTGTTGCAGAACGCCCAGGGCCCAGCGCAGAATCCCGGCGGGGGAGAGGCCCTGTGGCTGCTCTGCGGGGAGGACCTGCACCAGCCCACCGAACGGCAGCGCCGCGGTGGTGGCGCTGGCGGCGATGGACCAGATGGCGTACCGATCGGTGGGCAGGGTGTTGACGCCCTCGCGTAACAACCGGCTCTTGCCTATGCCGGCGCTGCCGCTGAAGAAGAGCCCTCGGCCGGCCTCGCCGGTAACCGCCGCCAGCAGGCGGTTGAGTTCATCGGTGCGGCCGACGAACTTCCATCGACTCATCCGCGCAGCATATCCATCGAATTCCGTCCGCGCCCGTATCGTCACGCGCCGAAGTTGAGTAGTCGCACAATTACCGGTGAGTATCTGCGGTATTCGTCCTGGTCGGCCGGCCCAAAGTACTCTTCGGGCATCCGGGTGATGTCACCGGAATTTCCATGCGACCGGCGCGCCGGTCGCCAGCCCCGGGAGGCCACCCGATGCAGCAGGGCCCTCTCCCCTCGCTCGACTCGTCCGGCGACATGGCCAGCTCAGCCGATCTGCCGAGCTGTGGCCCGCTGCCCACCGAGCTCGAAGTGTCAGGTCCCCGGGCGGACGAGCCGCTCGGCGTGGTCGCGGTCGGTCCCGCCGGCGCCGACCGGCGTGCCGTGCTCGCCACCCTCGTCGGCCTCGACCCGGTGATGCTCACCGTGCCGGCGGGCAGTTGGCTGGTGGTCCGGCACGCCAAGGTGCCGACGCGGGCGGCGTTCGTCCCCGGCTACCGCCAGCCGCACTCGTACGGCGCCGACCGGGACGCGGCCGGCCCGGCGTTGGCCCGCCCGCCACGGCGCGTCGAGCTGAGCGTGCCCGAGCCGCTGCTGCGTCACTTCACCCTGCTCGACACACCGGACACCGGCGCGCTCGGGGTGGCCGGCGTCCGGGTGCTACGCGACGCAGTCGGCCGGGCCGGCGCGCTGCTCTTCGTCATCGCGGCCGACCAGGCGTTCACCGCCCAGGAGCTGAACCTGCTCGCCGAGGTGGCCGCGGCCCCGGTGGAGGTCGTCTTCGCGGTGACGGCCGGCACGGCCGGTTGGGCTCCTCTGACCGACGGCGCGGCGACGGACGACACGGGGGCGTCCGTTGCGTCGGCGGCTGGTCGGGCCGGCGAGGTGGACCCGGTCGCGGTGACCGTCGAGGCGCACCGGGCGGCGCTGCTCGCGGCCGTCCCGGCCCTCGCGGGTGCGCGCTGGTTCCCTGCCGACGGTCCCGAGGCCGCCGCCGACCTGCGTCGGGCGCTGGTGGGCTGGTCGGCGACGGAGGGGTTGCAGCGGGCCAGCGCCGAGCCCCCGGTGTTCCCCGGCCAGCACGATCGCGTGACGGTGGCCGCCGACCCGGGCGACTGGTCCGAACGGCTCGACCGGCGGACCCGTTCGTGCTCCCAGCGGATTCGCCAGCACCTCGCCCTGGAACTGGCGAACATCCATCTGCGGGCCGTCCAGGAGATCGTCTTCGGGGTCGGCTGCGCCGGACTGCCGGATCTGCTCGACCGGGAGATGGCGGCACTGTCGCTGCTGGCCACCGCGCAGTGCGACCAGGCGGTGCGGGGCATCGTGTCCGACGCCACCGCCCAGGTCCTCGGCGCGGCACCAGCGGAGGGGGTTCGCCGTCGGATCGTCACCGCCGTGCAGTACGGCCTGGCCGACCATCGCGCGGGGCGGGACCTGGACCGGGTCCTGCTGGTCACCAGCACGGCGGGTGTCGCCGGGCTGACCGGCACCGAGGCGATCGACGCGCTCGCCGGCTATCCGACGGCGACCCGCGACGAGATGCTTCCGCCGGTCGCGGTCGCGCTCTCCGGCGGGTGCTGGCAGCAGTGGCGTACCCCGGGAAACGACAACCACAGCGCGGCGCGGGCCTGGTCCCAGCGGGCGCTGCGCGAAGTCGAGTTGGAGCTTTCCCGCGAGATCTCCCGGCGCTTCGAGGTGATCCGCCTCTCGCTGCACGGGGTGCTGTCCGACGCGCTCGACCACGGCATTCTGCTCGCCTGACGCGTGACAGTCGTGTGGCTCGACCCCGCTCCGCGCTTCGCATCCGACGAGGTGCGAGGCAGCTTCGCGGTGGGCACGACGGGCGATCCGTATTCGTCCGGCGTTCCGGTTCTTCGGTTCCGGCAAACCGGTGGCACGATGGGGGGCATGGCGGCTCCACAGGTTGCACCGGTCGAGACGCCGGCCACTGACGAGGTGCCGGCGCCCGACCGGCAATGGGTGACGATCGTGTGGGACGACCCGGTCAACCTGATGACGTACGTGACCTGGGTCTTCCAGAAGCTGTTCGGCTACAGCCGGGAGAGGGCGGAACAGCTCATGTTGGACGTGCACCACAAGGGTCGCGCCGTGGTGTCCACGGGTGCCCGCGAGCGCATGGAGCACGACGCGTCGCAGTTGCACGCGTACGGCCTGTGGGCGACCGTGGATCGCTCATGAGCATGTTCCGGCGGCAGGCGGGCCGTTACGTCGCCACCTTCGCCGTCGACGAGGTGCGGGTACTGCGCAAGGTCGCCAACGAGGTGGTCGGTCTGCTCACCGACGGGTTCGACCACACCGACCCGGTCGTCGACCGGCTGTTCCCGGCGGCGTACCCCGAGGACACGGCCAGCACCGCGGAGTTCCGCCGCTACACCGAGGGCGACCTGAAGACCGCGAAGATCGACCAGGCCGGGGCCATCCTGGCCGCGCTGCCCGACGAGGCCGGCGGTGAGGTGCGGCTGGACGCCGAGGCGGCCGAGGCGTGGCTGCGGGCGCTCAACGACGCACGACTGGCGATGGGCGTCCGGTTGGAGATCAAGGACGGCACGGATCTGGGCGAGGAGCTGGACGACGCGGTGACTGAGGACCCGGGGTCCAGCCGGGTGTTCCAGCTGTCGGTCTACGCGTATCTCGGGTATCTCCAGGAGTCCCTGCTCAACGCCTTGATCGACGAGGCGTGACCCGCACCACTTCAGGGCCCGCGTCGTAGGCGTTAGGCTGGTGCACGTGCTGAGCATCGACCGGTCGATCATCGACGCGATCGTCGCCCACGCGCGCCGGGACCACCCCGACGAGGCGTGCGGCGTCGTCGCCGGTGCCGTCGGCAGCGACACCCCGACCCGGCACATTCCGATGGACAATGCCGCACGGTCCATGACCTTCTACGAGTTCGACTCGATGGAGCACCTGCGGGTGTGGCGGGAGATGGACGACCGGGACGAGGAGCCCGTCGTCATCTACCACTCGCACACCGCGACCGAGGCGTTCCCGTCCCGGACGGATGTCTCCTTCGCCGGTGAGCCGGGCGCGCACTACCTGCTCGTCTCGACCCGGGAGCCCGACTCGGAGGAGATCCGGTCGTTCCGGATCGTCGACGGCGTGGTGACCGAGGAGCCGGTCCAGATCGTGGAGGCCGGGGTCGATCCGCACGCCGTGCAGTCCTACATGTTCGGGCAGAGCCCGGCGACGGTCGACTACGAGTGTTCCGGCCGCTGACCCGTCAGCGTCCGCACCCGATTCTTCCCGTCACCGTTGGCACACCCGATCAAGGAGCACGACATCATGGCCATCGAAGTTCGCATCCCCACCATCCTGCGTAGCTACACCGGCGGCGCCAAGGTCGTCGAGGGCGCCGGCGACACGCTGGGCGACCTGCTCACCGACCTGGACGCCCGGCACGCCGGGCTGCGTGGCCGGCTGGTCACCGACGCCGGCGTGCTGCACCGCTTCGTGAACGTCTACGTCAACGACGAGGACGTCCGCTTCCTCGGCGCGCTCGACGCGAAGCTCTCCGACGGTGACAGCGTCACCATCCTGCCGGCCGTGGCCGGCGGCGCGTTCGGCTTCGCGGCGGCAGCGGCGATCAGCTCGCACAGCGCGGCGGCAGCGGCGATCAGCTCGCACAGCGCGGCGGCAGCGGCGATCAGCTCGCACAGCGCGAGCGGGGACAGCGCGGCCGCGGCTCGCGACGCCGTCGCCGCCCGCTGAGGGAGGCCGCCATGGCGCGGTACGACAGCCTGCTCGACGCTTGTGGGGGTACGCCGCTCGTCGGTCTGCCCCGGCTCTCGCCGACGGTGCCCGACGGCGCTCCGGCGGTGCGGCTCTGGGCCAAGCTGGAGGACCGGAACCCCACCGGCAGCATCAAGGATCGCGCGGCGCTGTTCATGGTGCGCGCGGCGGAGGAGGCCGGCCGGCTCCGGGCGGGTGACACCATCCTGGAGCCGACCAGCGGCAACACCGGTATCTCGTTGGCCATGGTGGCCAAGCTGCGCGGGTACCGGCTGGTCTGCGTGATGCCCGAGAACGTCTCCACCGAGCGGGTCCAGCTGCTTCGTATGTACGGGGCGGAAATCATCTTCTCGGAGGCGGCCGGCGGCTCCAACCAGGCCGTCGCGACGGCCAAGCTGATCGCCGCCGACCACCCGGACTGGGTGATGCTCTACCAGTACGGCAACGAGGCCAACGCGCGGGCGCACTACGAGACGACGGGCCCGGAGTTGCTGCACGACCTGCCCACCATCACGCACTTCGTGGCCGGGCTGGGCACCACCGGAACGTTGATGGGCACCGGACGCTACCTGCGCGAGAAGATCGAGGGCATCCAGGTCGTGGCGGCCGAGCCGCGCTACGGCGAGCTGGTCTACGGGCTGCGCAACATCGACGAGGGATACGTGCCGGAGCTGTACGACGCTTCCGTCCTGTCCCGGCGTTTCTCGGTCGGCACCCGGGACGCGGTGCTGCGTACCCGTCAGCTCGTCGAGGTGGAGGGCATCTTCGCCGGGTTCTCCACGGGCGCGATCCTGCACGCCGCGCTCGCGGTGGCCCACGAGGCGGTTCGCGACCGCCGGCGGGCCGACGTGGCGTTCGTGGTCTGCGACGGTGGCTGGAAATACCTGTCCACGGGCGCGTACGGCGGCACCCTCGCGGATGCCGAGGACGCGCTGGAGGGGCAGCTCTGGGCCTGATCGCGGGGTCTGTGCTGGACGGGCCGTCGGCGTACTCGTCGATGGCCCGTTCCCGTGCCCGGCTCGCTGTGAGCAGGTGTCACGTTCGTGACAACTTCCAACGGATGATTCTTGTCCTCGGGTAGCTCAGCGTAGGCTGCGCAGCGTGGCGTACGCGTCGGTAGAGATCATGGCCGGTACGACCGCCGGCAGGAATACTACTGACAGTGACTGTGAGAAAACCCGATGCGACTGACCGTCCTTGGGTGCGCCGGCAGTTTCCCCGGCCCCGAGTCACCGTGCTCCGCCTACCTCGTCGAGGCTGACGGCTTCCGTCTCCTGGTCGACTTCGGTTCGGGGTCGTTGTCCAGCCTCCAGCGGTACGTGGGGCTGCACGCCCCGGACGCGATCCTGCTGACCCACCTGCACTGTGACCACATCCTCGACGCCGTGACGTACGTGGTGGTCCGCCGGTACGCCCCCGAAGGCCCCCACCCGGCGCTGCCGGTGTACGCCCCGGCCGGCGCCCCGGACCGGCTCGCCGCCGCCTACGGCGACGACGGCACGGTGGACGACGTCTACCAGTTCTACGCGCTCCAGCCGGGCACGTTCCCGATCGGGCCGTTCACGGTGACCGTCGACCGGGTCAACCACCCCGTCGAGACGTACGGCGTGCGGTTGGAGCACGGCGGCCGCTCGTTGTGCTACTCGTCGGACACCGCTCCCTGCGACGCGTTGCTGCGGCTGGCCCAGAGCGCCGACGTGTTCCTGTGCGAGGCCAGCTACCTCGACGGCGCGGACAATCCTCCGGATCTGCACCTGACCGGGCGGGAGGCGGGTGAGATGGCGACGAAGGCGGCGGTGGGTCGGCTGCTGCTCACCCACCTGGTCGCGGCCTGGGGCAGCGAGGCGCACACGCTGGAGTCGGCTGCCACCGCGTACACCGGGCCGCTCGAGGTGGTCCGGGCGGGCGCCAGCTACGACATCTGACCGCGTCGCGGCCACCTGTGTCGTCGATGGCCCGGTGTTGTGCCGTACTGTTCGCCGGCCGGTCAGCGGGCGGTCGCCTGACGCACCCGTGACACCCGCACGGTGTGGACATGCGGATCGCCATCGTGACCGCGTCGTTCCCGCCGGACGTCAACGGCGTCGCGCACTCCGTGGTGCGCACGGCGGAGCACCTGTTGTGCCGCGGTGGCCGCGCTGCTCGCCAGCGCGGACGTGGTGCTGGCACCCGGCCCGGTGGAGACCTTCGGCCTGGCCGGGCTGGAGGCGCTGGCCTGTGGCACGCCGGTGGTGGTCAACGCTGCCAGCGCGTTGCCCGAGGTGGTCGGCTCGACCGGCCTGGCCGCGTACGGCTCCGGAGCGTCGCTGGCCGAGGCCGTGCTGCGCCTCGCGGCCCGCCCGGAGGCCCAGCGGCGGCGGGCCGCCCGGGCGCGGGCTGAGGAGTTCGGCTGGCCGGCGGCGGTCGCCGGGTTCCTCGAGGCACACGGCGCGGACGTGCCGCGGGACACCCAGGTCGAGGGGGATCGCCGCACCGCATAGGGTGCAGGCATGGCGCGACCTGACGGGCGAGGGCCCTCTCAACTTCGACCGGTGACCCTGACCCGTGGCTGGAGCACCCACCCGGAGGGCTCGGTGCTCGTCGAGTTCGGCGGCACCCGGGTGCTCTGCACGGCGAGCGTCACCGAGGGCGTGCCCCGCTGGCGCAAGGGCTCCGGGCTCGGCTGGGTGACCGCCGAGTACGCGATGCTGCCCCGGGCCACCAACACCCGCTCCGACCGGGAGAGCGTCAAGGGTCGCGTCGGTGGGCGTACCCACGAGATCTCCCGGCTGATCGGTCGCAGCCTGCGGGCCAGCATCGACCTCAAGGCCCTCGGCGAGAACTCGATCGTGCTCGACTGCGACGTGCTCCAGGCCGACGGCGGTACGCGGACCGCCGCGATCACCGGCGCGTACGTCGCGCTGCACGACGCGGTGGGCTGGCTGGCCGCCCGTAAGGCCCTCGCCGGCAAGCCGGAGAAGGTCATGCACCGCTCGGTGGCCGCCGTCAGCGTCGGCATCATCGCCGGGGAGGCCCGCCTCGATCTCTGCTACGAGGAGGACGTGGCCGCCGAGGTGGACATGAACGTGGTGTGCACCGGCGCGGGCGACTTCGTCGAGGTGCAGGGCACCGGCGAGGCCGGCGTGTTCGCCCGGGACCAGCTCGACAGCCTGCTCGACCTGGCCGTGGCCGGGTGTGCCGAGTTGGCCGAAGCCCAGCGAAAGGCTCTCGTCTCGTGAGCGCGAGGAGTGAGCTTGCGAGCCCCGCAGTCGCGAACAAAGGTGAAACTGTGAGCGGGAGGAGTGAGCTTGCGAGCCCCGCAGTCACGAACAGAGGTTTTTCAGCATGAACAAGGTCCTGCTGGCCACGCGGAACCGTAAGAAGCTGGTGGAGCTTCAGCGGATTCTGGACGGCGCGCTCGGCGCGCACCGGATCGCCCTGCTCGGCCTCGACGACGTCGAGGAGTACGCGGAACTGCCGGAGACGGGCCTCACCTTCGGCGAGAACGCGCTGATCAAGGCGCGGGAGGGCTGCCGGCGTACCGGGTTGCCGACGATCGCCGACGACTCGGGCATCGCCGTGGACGCGTTGAACGGGATGCCGGGGGTGTTCAGCGCCCGGTGGGCCGGCAAGCACGGCGACGACCAGGCCAACCTCCAGCTCGTGCTGGACCAGATCGCCGACGTGCCGGACGAGCACCGGGCGGCGTCCTTCGTCTGCACGGTGGCGCTGGTGCTGCCCGGCGGCAAGGAGCACCTGGTCGACGGCCGGCAGCCCGGCCGCGTGCTGCGCGCCCCGCGCGGCGACGGCGGGTTCGGCTACGACCCCATCTTCCTCGGTGACGGTCAGGAGCGCACCAACGCCGAGTTGACCCCGACCGAGAAGGACGCGGTCAGCCACCGGGGCAAGGCGCTGCGCGAGCTGGCCAAGCTGGTCGCCAAGGTATTGCCGCCCGCCTCCTGACGGACGGGCGCGAGGTGCTGCCGCCCGCCGCCTGACCCGCGGCGGACGACAGCGACCGCGCAGGTCAGCCCAGCGGGCCGACTTCCCGTTCGATGGCGGCGCGCAGCTCGGGTCCGGCGACGACGGCGCGAGCCGCCTCCATCACCGGTGCGAGGAACACGTCCGGGCCGGGTGCGCCGGCCGCCTGGCCGAGGGCGGCGACGGCGGCCCGACCGGCCGGCGACGGCACCAGCGGTTCGCGCAGTTGCAGACCGCGCACGCCGGCCAGCAGCTCGACGGCGAGCAGGCTGGTCAGGTTGTCCAGCACGGTGCGCAGCTTCTTGGCCCCCGCCCAGCCCATCGAGACGTGGTCCTCCTGCATGCCGCTGGTGGGCAGCGAGTCCACCGACGCGGGCGCGGCCAGCCGCCGGTTCTCCGCGACGATCCCGGCCGCCGTGTACTGGGCGATCATCAGCCCGGAGTTGACCCCGGCGTCGGGGGAGAGGAACGCGGGCAGCTCCCGTGAGCGGGTGACGTCCAGTAGCCGGTCCACCCGCCGCTCGGCGATCGCACCCACCTCGGCGGCGGCGATGGCGAGGAAGTCGGCGGCGAAGCCCAGCGGCGCGCCGTGGAAGTTCCCGGTCGACTCGACCCGTCCGTCGGGAAGCACCACCGGGTTGTCCACGACGGACACCAGCTCCCGGGCCGCGACCGTGCGGACGAAGTCCAGCGTGTCCCGGGCCGCGCCGGCCACCTGCGGCGCGCAGCGCATCGAGTACGCGTCCTGCACGGCGTGCGCCAGATCGTCGCGGTGTGAGTCCATCACGCGGGAGTCCTGCAACAGCCGGTGGATGTTCGCCGCGGACGTCGCCTGGCCGGGGTGCGGGCGGATGGTGTGCAACTCGGGCAGGAACGGCCGCTCCGAGCCGAGCATCGCCTCGATGGCGAGCGCGGCGGTCACGTCCGCCATCGCGAAGAGGTGCCCCGCGTCGTGGATCGTCAGCAGCAGCATGCCGAGCATGCCGTCGGTGCCGTTGATCAGCGCCAGCCCTTCCTTGGCGGCCAGCTCGATCGGCTTGAGCCCGTTGGCGGCCAGCACGTCGGCCGCGTCCTGCCGCTCGCCGGTCGGGCCCAGCACCCAGCCCTCGCCGAGCAGCACCAGTGCGCAGTGCGCGAGCGGCGCCAGGTCACCGGACGCGCCCAGTGAACCGTGCTCCGGCACCCACGGGGTGATGTCGTGGTTGAGCAGGTCGACGAGCGCCTCGGCGACCAGCGGCCGGACCCCGGAACGGCCCAGGGCGAGCGAGCGTACGCGCAGCAGCATCATGGCCCGGACCACCTCACGCGGCATCGGGGCGCCCACCCCGGCGGCGTGCGAGCGGATCAGCGCGTGTTGCAGCTCGGCCCGCCGCTCCGGGGCGACGAAGGTGTTCGCCAAGGCCCCGAATCCGGTCGACACGCCGTACACCGGTCGTCCGTCGGCTTCGATGCCGTCCACGATCGCGCGGCTGGTCGCCATCGCGTCCCGGGCGGCCGGGTCGAGGACGACCGTGGCGGTGCCACGGGCCACCGCGAGCACGTCGTCGGCGGTGATCCCGGTGGGCTGGATGGTCACGTGCGTCATTGCGGTACTCCGTTGCGTATTACCTGGCGGATCAGGGGGACACCGGGCCGGTAGGCCAGGTGCAGGTACGAGGGGGCGTCCAGGACGACCAGGTCGGCCCGCGCGCCGGGAGTGAGCACGCCGACGTCGTCGCGGCGCAGCGCCCGCGCGCCACCGGCGGTGGCGGCCCAGACCGCCTCCGCCGGGGTCATCCGCATCTCGCGGACCGCGAGGGCGATGCAGAAGGGCATCGACGAGGTGTACGACGATCCGGGGTTGCAGTCCGTCGCCAGCGCCACTGTCACACCGGCGTCGAGCAGCCGGCGCGCGTCGGGGTACGGCGAGCGGGTGGAGAAATCGGCACCCGGCAGCAGGGTGGCGACGGTGCGGGTCCCGAACCCGTCGCTGTGGGCCGTGCCGGCGAGCGCGTCGACGTCCGCGTCGCTCAGGTGGGTGCAGTGGTCCACGCTGGCCGCGCCCAGTTCGACCCCGAGCTGCACGCCGGGCCCGGGGCCGAGCTGGTTGGCGTGCAGCCGTACGCCCAGGCCGACGGCCTGCCCGCAGGCGAGGATGGCACGGGCGTGGTCGATGTCGAAGGCGCCCCGCTCGCAGAACACGTCGATCCACTTGGCGTGCGGCGCGGCGGCGGCCAGCATCGGCCCGCAGACCAGCCCGACGTAGTCGTCCGGCCGGTCGGCGTACTCGGCGGGGACGACATGCGCGCCCAGGAAAGTCGTCTCACTGCTGGACTCGGCGGCGATCCGCAGCGAGCGGGCTTCGTCGGCGACGCTCAGCCCGTACCCACTCTTGATCTCCATGGTCGTGGTGCCCTGGCGCAGCGCCTCCCCGCACAGCCGGCGCACGTTGGCCCGCAGCTCGCCGTCGGTGGCGGCCCGGGTCGCGCCGACGGTGGTCCGGATGCCGCCGCCGGTGTACGGCTCGCCGGCCATCCGGGCGGCGAACTCGGCGGCCCGGTCCCCGGCGAAGACCAGGTGGGCGTGGCTGTCCACGAAGCCGGGCAGCACGGCGGCCCCGCCGACGTCGATCCGTCGGTCGGCGACCGGCGCGTACGCGGACGGCCCGACCCAGGCCACCTGGCCCTCCTCGACGAGGACGGCGGCCTTGCGGCGGATGCCCAGCGAATCCGCGCCGATGCCGTTGGTGACCAGCTCCCCGATGTTGTCGACCAGCAGCGTGCTCATGAGGGAATCACCGCCTCGATCGACGCCGACAGCTCGGCCGGTACGTCCACGCTCAGGTGCCGGCCCTCGGCCACCACCACCCGGCCGTCCACCACGACCTGATCGACGTCGGCCGCGCCGGCCGCGAAGAACGCCCCCACCGGCGGCACTCCGGCGGTACTGGCGCTGTCGAGCCGAACCGTCACCAGGTCGGCGCGGGCGCCGACGGCGATGCGTCCGGCGTCGGCCCAGCCCAGCGCGGCGTGCCCGGTGGCGGTGGCGGCGTTGAGCAGGTCGACAGGGGTGAAGTGGCCGCGGCGACGGGTGCGCAGCCGCTCGTCCAGCTCGACGGCGCGGGCCTCCTCGAACAGGTCGATCACGGCGTGACTGTCGCTGCCCAGGCTCAACCGGATTCCCGCGTCGGCCATCCGACGGGCCGGGCCGATGCCGTCGGCGAGGTCCCGCTCGGTGGTGGGGCAGAGGCACACGCCGGTCCGGCTGTCGGCGAGCAGGGTCAGGTCCGCGCTTGTCGGGTGGGTGGCGTGCACGGCTGTGGTGTCCGGCCCGAGCACGCCGTGCTCGGCGAGCAGCGCGGCGGGCGTACGCCCGTGCACGGCCCGGCACTCGTCGTTCTCGGCGGGCTGTTCGGAGAGGTGCACGTGCAGCGGGGTCTGCCGGTCGCGGGCCCAGTCGGCGACCGTCCGGAGCTGGTCGGCGGGGACCGCCCGGACCGAGTGCACGGCCGCGCCGACCCGCACGTGGGAGTCCGTCGGCGCGAACGCCCCTGCTCGCTGTGCCCAGCGGGCCGCGTCGCCGTCGCCGAAGCGCCGCTGCGGGCCGGCGAGCGGCCGACCATCCACGGTGGAGGTCAGATAGCAGGTGTCCAGCAGGGTGAGCCGGACACCGGCGTGTGCGGCGGCCTCGACTAGCGCCGCTCCCATCGCGTTCGGGTCGTCGTACGCGCCGCCGTCGGGCCGGTGGTGCAGGTAGTGGAACTCACCCACGCAGGTGATCCCGGTGAGCGCCATCTCGGCGTAGACCGCCCGGGCCAGCGCCAGGTAGGTGTCCGGGTCCAGCCGGTCCGCGACGGCGTACATCCGGTCCCGCCAGGAGAAGAAGTCACCCCGCCCACCGTGGGTACGCCCGCGCAGGGCCCGGTGGAAGGCGTGCGAGTGCACGTTGGCCAGGCCCGGCACCGTCAGACCGGGCAGCGGCACGGCGTCGGCGTACACGTCGACCCCGGCCCTCGGCCCCCCGACGGCGGCCAACGCGGTCACCCCGGTGATCCGGCCGCCGTCCGTCTCGATGAGCACCTCGGGAGTGGGCTCGGCGAGGTTGGGCAGCCAGGCGTACTCGGCCAGCCAGCGGGTCAGCGGCATGTCAACTCCTCGAGCACCCGGGCCAGCGCGCGCACCCCGGCGGCGCAGTCGTCGTCGCTCGCGGCCTCGGCGGGGGAGTGCGACACGCCTGTCGGGTTCCGCACGAACACCATCGCCGTGGGCAGGTGCGCCGCGAGCACCCCGGCGTCGTGCCCCGCCCCGGTGGGCAGCACCGGCGCGTCCAGCAGCGTCGCCAGCCGCTGGGCCAGGTCGCCGTCGAAGGCGACCAGCGGGGTCACCGACTCCTCGGTGACCGTCACCTCCGTACCGTCGCGGCGGGCCCGCTCGGCGAGCTTGGCGCGGACCGCGTCGACCAGCCCGGTCAGCGTCTCCGGGTCGGCGGCGCGGGCGTCCAGCCAGCCGGTCACCTTCGACGGAATGGCGTTGGTGGCGTTGGGTTCCACGGCGACCCGACCCACGGTGGCGTGCGCGCCGCGCAGCCGGGCCTCCTTGTTGGCGGCCAGCACCGTGAACGCGTAGGTCAGCATCGGGTCGCGGCGGTCCTCCATCCGCGTCGTACCCGCGTGGTTGCCCTCACCGACCACGTCGAAGCGCCAGCGGCCGTGCGGCCAGATCGCGCTGGCCACCCCGACCGGCGCGTCCGCGTCGACGAGCGCGCGGCCCTGTTCGACGTGCAGCTCCACGAAGGCCCCGAAGCGGCCCAGCAGCTCCGGGCGGGCGCCCGCCGGCCGCCCGCCGAGCGCGTCGGCGAAGCTCACCCCGGCCGCGTCGCGCAGGCCGGCAGCGCGGTCGGCCGTCAGCGCGCCGGTGAGCAGCCGCGACCCCAGGCAGGGTACGCCGAAGCGCGCGCCCTCCTCCTCCACGAACGCGGCCACCACCAGCGGCCGGATCGGGGTGACGCCGGCGGCGCGCAGCTCGTCCACGGCGAGGAACGCGCTGACGATGCCGAGCGGACCGTCGTACGCCCCGCCGTGCGGCACCGAGTCGAAGTGACTGCCGGTCAGCACCGCGTCGGCGCCCTCCGGGTCACCCCAGTGGGCGAACAGGTTGCCGTTGCCGTCCTCGCTGACCGGCAGGCCGCGACGGTCGGCCTGCCCGTGGAACCAGGCCCGTAACCGGTGTTCCGGCTCGGTCAACGCGTACCGCAGGTAGCCGCCGCTGTCGGCGTCCCGCCCGACCGGCGCGATCTCGTCCCACAACGCCCGGAACCGGCCGGGCAGGTCGTCGGTGACGGCACCTTCGTTGTTCGCGACTGCGGGGCTCCGCTGCGCTGCACTCCTCGCGCTCACGCGTTCTCACCCTCGGTCATGGGAACCCGGACGCCGGTGCGCTCGGCGACCTCGCGGGCGCTGTCGTAGCCGGCGTCGACGTGCCGGATGACGCCCATCGCCGGGTCGTTGGTGAGCACCCGCTCGATCTTCTGTCCCGCCAGGGCGGTGCCGTCGGCCACGCAGACCTGCCCGGCGTGGATCGACCGGCCGATGCCGACGCCGCCGCCGTGGTGGATGGACACCCAGGACGCGCCGCTGGCGGTGTTGACCAGCGCGTTCAGCAGCGGCCAGTCCGCGATGGCGTCGGAGCCGTCGGCCATCTGTTCGGTCTCCCGGTACGGGCTCGCGACGCTGCCGGTGTCCAGGTGGTCCCGCCCGATCACCACCGGAGCGGAGAGCTCACCGGAGGCGACCATGTCGTTGAACCGCACGCCCGCCCGGTCCCGCTCGCCCTGACCGAGCCAGCAGATCCGGGCCGGCAGGCCCTGGAACGCGACCCGCTCGCCGGCCAGCTTGATCCAGCGGGCCAGGGACTCGTTCTCCGGGAACAGGTCCAGGATGGCCCGATCGGTGGCGGCGATGTCGGCCGGGTCGCCGGAGAGCGCCGCCCACCGGAACGGGCCCCGGCCCTCGCAGAACAGCGGCCGGATGTACGCGGGCACGAAGCCCGGGAAGTCGAACGCCCGCTGGTAGCCGCCCAGCTGCGCCTCGCCCCGGATCGAGTTGCCGTAGTCGAAGACCTCGGCCCCGGCGTCGAGGAACCCGACCATCGCCTCGACGTGCCGTGCCATCGACGCGCGGGCCCGGTCGGTGAACTCGGCCGGCTTCGCGGCGGCGTAGTCCCAGGCGTCGGCCAGGTCGATCCCCACCGGCAGGTACGCCAGGGGATCGTGCGCACTGGTCTGGTCGGTCACGATGTCGATCTCGACGCCCCGAGCGAGCAACTCCGGGAAGACCTCGGCGGCGTTGCCGACCACGCCGACGCTCAACGCGCGCCGGTCCCGCTTCGCCGCGCGGACCCGTGCGACGGCGTCGTCCAGGGAGTCGGCCACCTCGTCCAGGTAGCGGTCGTGCACCCGCCGGTCCAGGCGGGTCCGGTCCACGTCCACGATCAGGCAGACGCCGTCGTTCATGGTGACCGCGAGGGGCTGCGCGCCACCCATTCCACCGCATCCGGCGGTGAGCGTCAGCGTCCCGGCCAGGGTTCCGCCGAACCTCTTGGCGGCCACGGCGGCGAACGTCTCGTAGGTGCCCTGGAGGATGCCCTGCGTGCCGATGTAGATCCACGAACCGGCGGTCATCTGCCCGTACATGGTCAGGCCGAGCTGTTCGAGGCGACGGAACTCCGGCCAGGTCGCCCAGTCACCCACCAGGTTCGAGTTCGCCAGCAGCACCCGGGGCGCCCACTCGTGCGTGCGCATGACCCCGACCGGGCGGCCGGACTGGACCAGCATCGTCTCGTCCGCGCGCAGGTCGGTCAGCGTACGCACCAACGCGTGGTACGACGGCCAGTCCCGCGCCGCCTTGCCGGTCCCGCCGTAGACAACCAGGTCGTCGGGGCGTTCGGCCACCTCCGGGTCGAGGTTGTTCATCAGCATCCGCAGGGCGGCCTCCTGCTGCCACCCGCGGGTGGTGAGCTGGCTGCCCCGTGCGGCACGGATGGGCTGGGTCATCTCTGCTTCTCCTCCGGTCGTCCGAGGAACAACTGTCGGCGGGCCGCGGAGGCTTCGAACGCCTCCAGGCGGCGCTGGGTGTCGGTCGGCGCGGCGTCGCAGATGGCCTGCAACAGGACCATCGCCAGGGTCATCGGGGCCGTGTGCAGGTCGAAGACGAGTTGCGCGCCGACGGCGGCCGGCAGCACCACGTCGGCGTGTTCGGTGGCGGGGCTGACCGGGGAGTCGGTGATCGCCACGACGGTCAGTCCGGCGGCCCGCGCCTCGCCCAGGGCGTCCAGGGTCTCCCGGGGGTAGCGGGGCAGCACGAAGGCGAGCACGGCCGACGCCCCGGACTCGGCGGCCTGCTCCAGACGGTCGGTGAGCAGGCTGCCGCCATCGTTGAGCACCCGCACGTCCGGGTGGACCTTGGCGGCGAAGTAGGCGAAGTACGCGGCCAGTGGCGCGGCGGCACGCAGGCCCAGCACCGGCAGCGGTCGGCTGGCCGCGAGCAGCCGACCGGTCTCGGCGATCCGCTCGGTGTCGGCGAGTTGACCCGCCAGCCGCTCCAGGTTGCCCATCTCGGCGCGTACCGCCTGCTGGAGTTCGTTGGCGGCGTCCGTCGGACCGCCCGGCGTGGTGGTGGTCAGGTCCCGCAGTCGGCGGCGCAGCGCCGGGTAGCCATCGTGGCCGAGAGCGACGGCGAACCGGGTGACCGAGGGCTGACTCACCCCGGCCAGCTCGGCGACCTCCGCGGCGGACAGGTACGCCACCGTCGGCGCGTGCTGCACGAGACAGTGCGCGATCCGGCGCTGGGTCGGGGTGAGCCGTACCCCGTCGAACAGGTCGAGCACCTGCTCGGCCGTCGCCTGGAGCACCGGCTCATTCATGCCGCGACTCTATGCATGAAAACTTTCAGAGGGCAACCACCTGGGGCGGCTTCCCCCTTCACACCGGAGGCGAGCGGCCTGGCGCGCTCTCGGTAGTATCCGCACGGCGGTCGAGCGGAGGAGTGCGGATGCAGCCGGAAGGCCCCTACAGGTTCACCCACGTACTGGGCTCAAGCCAGGTGGGGAAGGCGTGGGCGGCCATCGACGGGCAGGGCCGGCTGGTGACGGTGGCTGTGCTGGACGCCGCCGTGGCGGCCACGCCCGCCTGGCGGGAGGCGTTCGCCGCCACCGCCAACGCGCTGGCACAGACGCAGGGCGGTCAGACCTTCGCCTACGCCGACTTCGGTGCCGCCGCGCCCTGGGTCGCCTACCCGGCCGAGGCGGGGCCGGGCGCAGAGAAGCTCTTCCGTGCGCTGGGTGTGGACTACCAACCGGTTCCGGAGGTGGCCGGACCGAACACGCCGCCGGCCACCGGCCCCGCGAACCCTCCCGTGCCCCAGCAGGCCGGGCCGCCCCAGCCGGTCTCCGGGGTGCCGCAGTCCGTCTCCGGGCCGCCGCAGCCGGTTTCCGGGGTGCCGCAGTCCGTCTCGGGACTGCCGCAGGTCTCCGGGCCACCCCAGTCCGTCTCGGGTGTGCCGCAGGTGTCCGCGCCGCCGTACGCGCCATGGGCCATGCACGGCGGTCCCGTCCCCGTGCAGCCGGTCTCCGCCGCACCGCACCCGGTCTCCGGCGCCGGCTCGGAGGCGTCCACCGTGGACCCCGTGCTCCCGGACGCCGACCGGTCGTCGACCGGTGACCCGTTCACGGCCCCGGTCCGCAGGATCAAGCCGTCACCGCCACCTCCGCGCCGTACCGGCCTCTGGGTTGGTATCGGCGCCGCCGCCCTGGCGGTGGCCCTCGCCGCCGGCGCCACCGTCTGGGCGGTCACCGGCGACGAGGAACCGAGCGTCCCGCAGACCCTGCCCACGGCGTCCGGCGCGTTCCCCAGCGCCCCGGCGATCAACCCCGGACTCAAACCGTGGGCGCAGGCGGCGCCGTACAGCCCAGAGGAACGCGCCCTCGCCATCGCCGGGCCGTCCCTGGTGTTCGTCGAGGCCGTCTTCACCGGGACCCTGCGGGAAGCGAAGTCGAACGTGCCGTTGAGCGTGACGCCTGTCACTTTCAAGCGGCGGTGCAGCGGCTTCGTGGTCAACCCGGACGGCCACATCGTCACCAACGGCCAGTGCGTACGCCCGGCGGTCGACGCGGCCCGGGAGCGCGCCCTCTACACGCTCGGCCGCATCCTGATCGAGCAGAAGAAACTGACCACACCCCAGTTGGACGGTTACGTCCAGAGCAAGCTGAACAGCACGGTGTTCACCGGTGCCGAACCTGGCTCGGAACCCACCAGCCAGGTGTTCGGCCAGTTCAACGTCGCCAGGGGCGACCTCACCGCCAGCCCGGCGATCCCGGGCCAGGTCGTGCGGGTCCTGGAGCCCGATGCCGGCAACCTCGCCCTGGTCAAGCTGACCCAACCCAGCCTCCCGGCCGTGGAGTTGGCCGAGGGTGGTGCGCCCGCACCCGGCGCCGCTCTGCTCGTGCTCGGCTACCGCACCACGGACGCGGACTTCCGGGCCGCGACCTACACCGTGGAGAGCAAGCCCGCCCAGGTCGCCGGCACGGCCAACCAGGGCTCGGTCGCCGTCTCCCGCCTCAACGACGACGTCGGCATCTACTCCGCCGGCGGGGTCGCCCTGGACACCGCCGGTCGAGTGGTCGGCGTGCTGGACACCGACCGGGCCGCCAGTGGTGGGGCCAACCGTGCGCTGGTACCGGTGTCGGTGGTCACCGGACTGCTCGGCGCGGGCGGTACCAGCAGCAGCCGCGCGGACACCGACCGGGTGTACCGGGAAGGGCTCGACGAGTTCTTCGCGGGCCGCAACGACGACGCCATCGCCAGCTTCGACCGCGTCGTGGAGGCGTCGCCGGTGAACGTCCTCGCGCAGGCGTACCGGCAGAACGCCATCGACCGCGCCCGGCTCGCCGACGAGTCGGACGGCATGCCCAGGCTCCTGGTGGCCTCGCTCGCGGCCCTCGGCGGTCTGCTGCTGGTCGGGCTCGTCGTGCTGGTGGTGGTGTTCCGCCGCCGCCCCCGGTACTGACCGGGCCCGGCAGGAAAGCGCTCAGCGCGTGGAGTTGTCCCGCCCCCATCCGTCGCGTGGATGGCGACGGGCCCGCAGGGCGGCGGCGACGGTGATCGCCACGTAGACCGTGGCCGCCGGAGCCAGCCACGGTCGGGGCAGGACCACGTCGCGTAGCCAGGAGGACGGGGCCGACGCTCGAACCCCGTCGTGGGTGGCCCGCAACATCGTGTTGCCGGCGCGCACCCGCGCCAGGGTGCGGAGCAGATCCCGCGTACGGCGAGGCGCCTGGACATCGGAGGTGGCGTCGCCGACCTCCCGCTTCTCGCTCGACGAGAACTGCGAATCCAGGAAAAGATCGTCGGCGATCTGCTCCGGGAATTGGCTGAAGCGCCGGCGACCGGCCTCCGAGATGCCGACGGCGCCGCGCCCGAACAACGCGTCAGCGAAGATCGGCAATCTGGTGTTGATGGCGTAGTACGCGTGCACCGCCACCGGACGGCCGCTGGTCACCATCTTCCGGCGGGGCATGACCGCCAATGGAGGAGAGTCGCCCTCGGTCAGCGTCTCGGCCATCCGGCGCAGCGCCCCCGGGCTCAGCACGACGTCGGCGTCGAGGTAGACCCGGGGGAAACCGCGCGCCGCCGCGTCACCCACGTTGAGCGCGTTCGCCTTTCCCGCCTCGGGCACCTCGATGACCCGTACCCCCGGTCGCTGGGCGGCGATCCGGGCCGTGTCGTCCGTGCAGCCGTTGGCCACCACCACGATGTCCAGATCGTCCGGGCCGGCGTCGGCGAGCAGCGCGTCGAGGCAACCACCGATGACCCTCGCCTCGTTGTGGGCGGCCATCACCACGGAGATCATCGACACGTCTCACCGTCCACAGTCGAGGAAGCCGGTCGGATCGTGCCGGCAGTCGGTCGTGCACGTCGTGCCGAAACAGCCGGCTGACGCACGGCGGTCAAGCTTGCCGGAGGCGACGTCGCCCGTGCAAGACGGGCCGAAAAAGGGGTCGAATAAGTGAATCGGAAATGTCCACCCAACCCGGTTGGGAGACGGGTTCGACGGCTCTGTCGGGCGGACGACCGGGGCCCCGAAGAAACGCCCGGCGCTGGTATCGTCCTCGTGATTCTGAGGCCGGGCGGCGGTTGAGCACAGTGGATGTCTTTTCCCGACATTCGGCTCAGTCTCCGCCTATCGGCAGTTGCCGCCGGCCCCTGATCGACGATCGGGCGGCACGGCCGCAGCGGCGGCGCGCACACGACGCCTACCGACGTCCACGGCGGACACTGATAGAGGAGAGACACCCGCGATGGGAATCTTGACCACTCCGGCCTCGGGAACACGGCCGGAGGCGGGGCACCGGGACGGGCCTACGCCCCGCCACGAGCAGATCGCCGGCTACCTGGCCGTCGGCGCCCTGGCCCTCGTCGCGGTGAAGCCGCTGCTCGACATCGGTGAGAAGAAGTCCAGCGGCGGGATCGACCTGGGCGTGGTGCTCACCGCTGTCGGGGCCGCCCTGATGATCGGCGCGTACGGGCTGGTCGCCCTGGGTGCCCGTCGGTTGCCGCCCAGGCCGTTGCTGCTGGTGGCGGGTGCGCTGGCGCTGCTCCTGGTCAGCTCGGCGGTCAGCTTCCTCCTCGTGGGTGCCCGCAGCGACCTGCTGGACCTCTTCGACGTGCGGCGTTACCCGATCTACGGCGCCCACCTGGAGCCTCGCTCGGCGATCCCCGCCGAAGCGTTGCGCCTGGTCGTCGGCTTCGCCCCGATCGCGCTGCTCGGCCTGATGCTGATGCGGCGGTCGCTCATCTCCACACGGCGACTCGTCCTGGTCACCGGTGTGATCCTGCTGGGCGCGCTGGTCCACTGTGTCCTGGCGTGGCTCCAGGTCGCCGGGGTCATCCCCTACTCGTTCTACTTCGAGCTGGCGAACTGGCAGAAGATCGGGCGCGCCTCCGGGGGCTACTACCACCCGATGTCGCTCGGTCGGCTGCTCATCTTCGCGGTCTTCCTGATCTACGTCCTGGGAGATCGCCTCCGGGTGTCGGCCGCCGTGCGGTACGGGCTCATCGGGCTCTTCGTCGCCACCGGTGCCGTGTCCCTGCACCGCTTCACGATCCTCTGCCTGATCGTCATCGTGGCCGCCTTCGAGGCGCGGCGGGTCCGTGGCCTGATCGCGTCCCGTCGCGCCGGTGGTCGGGTCGACCGCCGGTCGGCGCTCCTGGTCGGCGGCGGGATCGTCGCGGTAGCGGCCGTTGCCGGCGGTCTCTGGGGCGGGGCCATCTGGGAGCGGGTGCGGGTCGCCCTCACCGAGGTGGGGTCGCTCGACGTCCGCTCCGACACCTTCATGCACGGGCGCGGCGCGATCTGGAACGACGTGGCCGACATCCTGGGTCGCTCGTCGGCGGACGTGTGGCTGTTCGGCTTCGGCTACGAGCCGTGGGACATGCACAACGACCTCATCCGGATCATGATCATCTGGGGGATCACCGGGATCGTCCTGGTCGGCGCGATCCTCCTGGGGCTCTACCGGCTGGCACGTGCGCAGCTCGGCCTTTCCGGTCGACTGCCCCTGCTGGTGCTCTTCGCGACGCTCCTCATCTTCGGGCTCACCCAGAAGCCCCTGGCGTACCCGTACTTCCTCTGGCTCTTCTTCCTCGGCATGCTGGCGGTGCTCGCCGTCGACGCGGAGACCGACGACGGCGTCCGGACGGAGGCATCGGTGCGGTCCGACGACAGCGAGTCGGTGGCGGCGGGCAGGCCGACGTGACGAACCCCTCGGTCCCCGCGTCGGTTCGGGCGGAGCACCCCCACCTGCCCCGACAGGCCGACCGGGTCGAGGTGGACGCAGCCACCGCGCCGGTCGTCCGACCCACCTTCACCGTCTGCATCGTCGTACGGGACCGGGCCGCTCTGCTCGTCAACGCGGTCCGCAGCGTGTTGGCCAACACCTACCAGGATTTCGAACTCGTCATCGTCGACGACGGCTCGCAGGTCCCGGTCGGGCAGGTGATCGCCGAGGCCGGTCTCGCCACGGACCGCCGGATCAGGGTGGTGGGCCAACCTCCGACCGGCATCGCCGAGGCCCGCAACCGCGGGCTGCGCGCCGCCGTCGGCCGGTACCTGACCGTGCTCGACTCCGACGACGAACTCACCGAGGACGCGTTGGCCCGGCTGCACCAGTTGCTCACCACCACCGGGCGGAGCTGGGCGTACGCCGACTACACCGAGATCAGTCACCGCAGTGACCGACCCATCCGGCTGCCCGAGTACGCCTCGGCGGAACGCATGCTGCTGGGCGTCCTGACCCGTCCGCGCCTGCCGTTCAAACACTCCGGCACGACGATCGACAGGCAGGTGCTGCACACCATCGGTGGGTACGACGAGACCTTCCGACTCTTCGAGGACATCGAGCTGGTGCTGCGGGCGCTGCGTTCCGGTGTGCAGCCCTGCCATCTGGCCCACCCGATCGTGCGGTTCCAGCGCCACGACGGCAACGTCACGCGGGGTCGCCTCGGTGGTCTGGTCTTCTGGTTCCGACTGATCGACATGTACCGACCGTGGCGGTTTCCCGGCGTGGGGCTGAGCATGAAGACGCTGCGGACGTTGAGCGAGACGGGCAAGTGGCTTGTCACCCGCATCCGTTGACCTCGACCCCGGCAGGCCGGTGCCCGCGACAGCGTCGCGCGGGCGGGTGACGCGGGTCCTGATCCACCTCGGCATGCTGGGCCTGAGCCAGGTCGGCGTCACCGTCGCGGCCTTCGCCACCCAGATCCTGCTGGCCCGCAGCCTCCCGCAGGCGGCGTTCGGGACACTGACCGCCGCCCTCGCGGTGGTGTCACTGACCGCGCCGTTGGCCGTCTTCGGTGTCTCCGAACTGTGGTTGCAGCGGTTCGGGCAGGAGGGGGAGCGGGCGTACCGCTGGGTGGGCCCCTCGCTGCGCCTGGTGCTGATCACCTGCCTGCTGATCGTCGCCGGCACGCTGGCGTGGGCCGCCGCCGAGATGCGCGATCCGGCCGAGGGTGGGGTGCGCGCCCTGCTGGCGAGTGTGGTCGTCGCGCAGGCCGGCCTCGCGCTCGTCGCGTCGGTGCAGCAACTGCGCGGCGCGTACGGCGGGCTGTCGACGTTGCAGGCCGCGCCGCACCTGGGCCGGGTGCTGGTGGTGCTCGCCGTGTGGCTGTTCGGGCTCTCGGTGGTGGCGGCGGCCGCGGGTTACGCGGTGGTCGCCCTGCTGACCGTGGTGGCCTGCGCCGTCGTCATGCGGCCCTTCGTCCGGGGTGAGATGCCGCTGGAGGGGCACACGACCACCGGGGAGCCGTCCGGCCCGGCGGTGCCGGTGACCGCTGTCGCCCGGGCCGCCACCCCGTTCGTGCTGGGCAACGTGTTCTACCTGATCGGCATGTACCTGGGCACGGTGACCGTGGCCGAGGTACGTGGTCCCGAGGCGGCCGCGGTGCTGTCCGTGCCGATGTCCGTGCTGACCGCCGTCTACCTCGTACCCCGGGTGGCCTTCCAGCAGTACTTCCTGGCCAAGCTGCACCGGTGGTCGCAGACCGACCGGGACGCGATCCTGCTGGCGTACCGCTACGGCGGCAGCGGGATGTTCGCGTTGGGCGCGGTCATCGCGGTGCTGGTGGTGCTCTTCGCCCTGCCGGGGCTACCGTTCCTGCTCGGTCCCGAATACCGGGAGTCCGCCACCGTCCTGGCCGTGCTCGCCCTGGCGATCCCGTTCCGGTTCGCCGGTGCGGCGGTGGCCTCGCTGCTCACCAGCGGCGGCCTGCTCCGCCGCAAGGTCGTCTACCAGGGGGTGGGCGCTCTGGTGTTCGTGGTGGCCCTGGCCGTCGCCACGCCACTCTGGGGCATCATGGGTGCGGCGGCGGCGACCGTCGTGGCGGAGATCGTCCTCTGTGTCCTGTTCTGGATCGCGGTCCGCCGACGGGTCGTCGGCGACGCCGATCTGCCGTCGTGGCACGATCTGCGCCAGCGTCTGACAAAGGGGGCCCCGCGTGCGTCCTGAACCGAGTGCGGCGGCTCGGCGTCCCCTCGTGGTCGGGTACTACGGCATGGAGAACGTCGGGGACAACGCCTTCTGTGTCGTCCTGGACTGGGCGACCCGCACCTACTGGGGTGCCACCCATCCGGTCTTCGCGGCCCCACCGATGGTCGACCTGCCGGCCGGGAGCGTGGGCCTGAGCCCCCGGTGGTACCGCGGTCACGGGGCCACGATCCGGGCCGGGGTCCTGCTGAGCAAGGCGGCTCTGCTGAGTCGCTCCTCCATGCTGCTCTTCGGTGGTGGCTCGGTCTTTCGGGACATGGGCCCGCTGAGCGAGAAGAAGTTGTTCGCCCTCTTCAGCCGATTCTCCGGGCACCCGATGGCGGCCGTCGGTGTCTCGATCGGCCCGTTCCTGTCCGCCGCCGCGGAACGTCGCCTGGTCGAGGTGCTGAAGCGGATCGACGTCATCGGGGTCCGCGACGCGGCGTCCGCGGAGGTCCTGCGCCGCGCGGGCTATCCGGGCCTGCTCATCCCGGCGGGCGACCTCGCCGGCCTCCTGCCCGAGGCGCTCGGAGAGCCGATCCCCCCACGCCGGCCCCGGCCGACGCCGGGCGCCCGGGCCCGCCTCGGGGTGACCCTGCTCGGCGTGGACTACGAGGCCGCCGCTCCGGACGTGCGGCGGCGCGAGGACGCCCTGATCGAGGGCGTACGGGCGCTGGTGCTCAAGGAACCGGTGGACGTCACCGTCTTCGTCTTCAACACCCACCCCGAGCACGGCGACGAGCAGGTCAGCGAGCGGCTCCGCGCGGCGGTGGCCGGCACCTGCGACGTGCGGGTGGTGACGGCGCGGGACGGGGTACGGGCCTGTTGGGACGAGATGAAACGGTGTGACCTCGGGTTGCACATGCGGTTGCACGGAGCGGTCTTCGCCTACCTGGCCGGCGTGCCCTTCGCCCTGGTGCCGTACCAGCAGAAGTGCGACGACTTCCTCGACGACATCGACCAGCCCGCGTCGCTGCGACTCGGTCGGGTTCCCGAGGATCCCGCCGAGGTGACGCGTGTGCTGGCCGGCATGCTCACCGACGACGCGGTTCCCGGCCTCACGCGCGAGGAGTTCGCCGAGCGGGCACGCTGGAACTTCACCCAGGCGCCGTGGGCGCTCCGCGCCGCAGCGGACCCGTCCGCAGGGTGACCGAGCAGGTGTTCATGCAGGAGCGCGAGCCGGCCACACCGCCGCCGGCCGCCCCCCGGCAGCCTGTCGTGACACCGGTGACCGTCCCGTCGGCGCCACCGCGCCGGGTGGTGCTGCCCGTGGCGCTCGCGCTCGTGGTCGTCGCGCTCCTGACCACCGGACTCGCGGTGGCGTACGGGACCGAGCGCAGGTCCCGGAACACCGCCGCCCCCGCCGTCCCGACCGTTCCGGTGCCCACGGTGTCCCGCCCGCCGTCCCTGCGCGACCTGATGCCGTCGACGATCCGGGTCGGCTCGGCCGCCGACGGCCGCTGGATGAGCCTGGACGCCGAGTACGGCGAACTGCTCGGCTCGGAGTTCAGCGCGATCACCCCCGAGAACGCCATGAAGTGGGGCAACCTCGAGCCGTCGCCGAACGTGTACGTCTGGGCCGGCGCGGACCAGTTGGTCGACTTCGCCGAGCAACGCGACCAGGCGGTCTACGGTCACACTCTGCTGGGACGGACCGACGTGCCGAAGTGGGTGGATCCGAAGTGGTCGGCGGATCAGCTCCGGACGGTGCTGCGGGACCACGTGACCGCCGTCGTGTCCCGCTACCGTGGGCGGGTCTGGGCCTGGGACGTGGTCAACGAGGCGCTCGACGAGGACGGTTCGCTGCGCGACACGCTGTGGCTGCGCATACTCGGCCCGGGCTACGTGGCCGAGGTGTTCCGGTGGGCGCACGCGGCCGACCCCGGCGCACGGCTGTTCATCAACGACTACGGCGTCGAGGGCCGGACCCGCAAGGCCGACGCGCTCCTCGACCTGGTACGTGAGCTGCGCCGCGCCGGCGTGCCGGTGGACGGCGTCGGGTTCCAGAGCCATCTGCGCTGGGATGAGCAGCCCCGGGACATGGTGGGCAACCTGCGGCGGTTCGCGCAGTTGGGCGTCTCGGTGGCGATCACCGAACTCGACGTACGCATCGCCCTGCCCGAGACCGCCGCCAAGCGGGAACGTCAGGCGGCGCTCTACCGGCAGGTGCTCCGGGCCTGCCTGGCCGTGCCCGCCTGCGTCTCGTTCACCGTCTGGGGCTTCACCGACGGCCGGAGCTGGATTCCGGGATACCACGCCGGCTACGGTGCGGCTTGCATCTTCGACGCGGCCCTGGTCCCTAAACCGGCCCATGCCGCCCTCATCGACGAACTCCGCCGGGTTCCATCCCCCACCGGAGCCGGCCCCGGCCCGGGCTGAGCCCATCCGTTCGCTGACCCCGAAAGACGCAGAGCCCCCGGACGTTGACGACATGCGTCGGTGAAAGGAAGAACGTGTCCGCGCAGACCCAGTTCCTCACGGCTGTCACCCCCCAGCAGGCACCGAGTTACGACCCCGATCTCGGGGTGATCACGCCCCCCTCCAACGGCATGGCCCGGACCGTGTTCGCGCGTCCCGCGCCCCGCGCCAACTGGCGTCGGCGGTACGTGGCCTGGCTGGTGCTGCTCGACGTACTCGCCGCTCTGGCCGCCAGCCGGACGGTGGTCGCCCTGCTCGACGAGGCCGATGCCGGCTTCTGGGACCAGCGGGTCCTGGGCAGCATCAGCTCCTTCGCCCTGGTGGTGAACGTCGGGGTGCCGCTGGGATGGCTGGTCCTGCTCGTCGCCGCCGGAGCGTACGACCGGCGGGCGCTCGGGCTGGGCACCGAGGAGCTGAAGCGGGTGGCCCGGGCCAACCTCGCGATGGCGGCCACGGTGTCCTTCCTGGCTCTCGGCTTCAAGAAGGATCTGTCCCGGGCGACGGTCGCGGCCATCATCATCTGCCTGCTGCTGTACACGCTGGTGGCGCGGTTCGTCGCCCGGGTGGTGCTGCGTCGGATTCGGCGTACCGGGCGCGCCGCACACAAGGTGCTGTTGGTCGGTCGGCTCTCCGACGCGCTCGCCCTGCACGAGGTGGTGACCCGCAACTACGGCGCCGGGCTGCACCCGGTCGCCATCCACCTGCCTCGTCACCCGAGCCCGGGCTCGCGGGTGACGGCACCGGTGCCCGTCTACGTGGGCTGGGACCTGGTGCCGCTGGTCCAGCAGCTCGGCGCGGACACCATCGCGGTCTGCGGCCCCGCCAGCCTGGAGTCGTACGAGCTGCGCAAGCTGGCCTGGCAACTGGAGGGCACCGGCCTGAACCTCGTGGTGGTTCCGCAGGTCACCGACGTCACCGGTCCCCGTATCCACGTCCGGCCGATCGAGGGCCTGCCGCTGCTCAACGTGGACGAGCCGACCATCTCGGGCCTGTCGCTGCTGGCCAAGAACGTGCTCGACCGGGTCACCGCCCTGATCGGTCTGGTCGTCCTGAGCCCGGTGCTGCTCGCCATCGCCGTTGCCATCAGGGCCAGTGGCCCGGGGCCGGTCATGTTCCGCCAGACCCGGATCGGCCACGAGGGCCGGGCGTTCAAGGTCTGGAAGTTCCGGACCATGTACATCGACGCGGAGGAGCGGCTGGCGGCCCTGCGCGAGCGGAACGAGAGCGACGGACTCCTCTTCAAGATCAAGGATGATCCTCGGGTCACCCCGATCGGCCGGCACCTGCGGGCGCTCTCACTGGACGAGCTGCCCCAACTGATAAACGTGCTGCGGGGGCAGATGTCGCTGGTCGGCCCGCGCCCACTGCCCACCGAGGACGACGACTACCGCGGTGACGTACGCCGACGGCTGCTGGTCCGGCCGGGCATCACCGGGCTCTGGCAGATCTCCGGTCGCTCCGACCTGACCTGGGACGACGCGGTCCGCCTCGACCTGCACTACGTGGACAACTGGTCGCTCGTGTACGACCTGGCCATCCTCTGGAAGACGGTAAGCGTCGTGTTGGCCCGCCGGGGCGCGTACTGATCCGCCCCCACCCGCCTACGGCGACGGGCGGCGGCCTCGCGGCCACCGCCCGTCGTCCCACCTCTGCGGCTACTTCTTGCTGCCGAGGCTGACGATCTCGCCGACGGAGTCCCGCCGGACCGCGTCGTAGAACGTCTTCACCCGCGCCTTGTCGGCGAACACCACGCTCTCCGAGCCGACCTGGCCGGTGCCCTTGGTGGGACTGGTCAGGAACGTCATGTTGCCGCCCCGGACCCCACGCAGTTGCGTCGCCATGTCCAGCAGGGACAGGTCCTTGTCCACCGAGACGGAGTTCGAGGTGGCCTTGAGGAAGTCGTTGAGCTTGACGGGGTTGGTGATGATGCCACCGGACGACGCCTTGTCGATGATCGCGCGAATCACCTGCTGCTGGTGGCGGATCCGGGCGAAGTCACCGTCCGCGAACTGCTTGCGCTGACGTGAGTAGTCCAGGGCGGTCTCGCCGTCCATCCGCTGCACACCCTGCTTGAACGTGCGGAACGGCTCGTGGATCGAGGTGAAGGTCTTCTCGGAGTCGATGTCGATGCCGCCCAGCGCGTCGATGATCTCCTTGAAACCCGCGAAGTCGATCACAGCCACGTGGTCCACCCGGACACCGCTGAACGACTCCACGGTCTGCACCATGAGCGGAATCCCACCCCACGCGTAGGCCGCGTTGACCTTCGCGTCCCGCCCGCCGTGGTTGCCGTCCTTCGACTTGGGCACCGGCACCCAGGTGTCCCGCGGAATCGAGATCAGCTGTGCGCTCGACCGGTCCTTCGGCAGGTGGGCCAGGATGATCGTGTCGGTGCGCGACCCGCTCGTCCGCTCCGGGTCACGTGAGTCGCTGCCCAGGATCATGATGTTCGTGGCACCCGTGACGACCGGCTGGGGCCGCGACTCCTCCGGCACACCGTCGAAGGCGTCGACCCGTTCGATGTCCGACTCGACCGACCGCAGGTAGAGACCGCCGGCCACCACACCACCGGCACCCAGCACCACCAGCACCAGCAGGCTGATCAGGAGGATCCGACCCCACCGGCGACGGCGCCGCGGAACATCCGGCGTTGGTTCCTCGGGGGACTCCACAGAGGCGGCGGCACCGATCGTCGGCTCCGCCCCGGGCTCCGAGGTCTGTTCACGATGTGGCATGGGCGCGATGCTACTGAAGCCGGTTACGCGCCGGGTACCCTCGTCCGGCCGGATCCGTTCCGCGTCGACCACCGGTACCCCGGCGATGGCATCGGCGTGCCATGGTAGCCAGGTGCTGCGGCTGACCTCGATTCACACGTACCCCGTCAAGGGTTGTCACCGGCTCGACCACGACGACGCGTTCGTGCAGCCGTGGGGCCTGGCCGGCGACCGACGCTGGATGGTGGTGGACGCCGACGGCGTCGGCGTCACCCAGCGCGAGACGACCCGCCTCGTCGGTCTGCGGGCCACCGTGCGCCCGGGTGGCCTGGTGCTGCGCGCCGACGGGCTGCCCGACCTCGACGTGCCGGAGCCGGCGGGCGGCGACCCGGTGCCGGTACGGACCTTCCGCAGCCGGACGACCTCCGTCCCCGCGCTGCCCGCCGGCCCGGCCGCCGACGCCTGGGTCCGCGCGCTCCTGGATCGGCCCGTCCGCCTGGTCTGGTTGGCCAGCCCGACCCGGCACCTGGCCGCCGCCACGCGCGAGTACGACACCGGCGACCAGGTCAGCTTCGCCGACGCCTACCCGCTGCTGCTGACCAGCACCGCCTCCCTCGACGCCCTCAACGGCTGGCTCGCCGACGCCGGAGAGGAGCCGGTGCCGATGACGCGCTTCCGGCCCAACCTCGTCGTCGACGGCGCGCCGCCCTGGGCCGAGGACGGCTGGGCGGGCCGGTCGCTGCGCGTCGGCGACGTGCGGCTGCGCGCCGCCGGGCCGTGCGACCGCTGCGTGGTCACCACCACCGACCAGGAGACCGGGGTACGCGCGAAGGAGCCCCTGCGCACGCTCGGCCGCTACCGCAACATCCGTCAGAAGCTCCTGTTCGGACTGAACGTGGTGCCCGTCGACGGTGGCCCGTTGCGCGTCGGCGACCCGGTCGTCGTCGAACCCTGACCGGCCGACGGCACCGCCGTCACCGTCCGTCGACGCAGTCTTAGCTTTCGCTTAGCCGGCTTGTCCGCCGCACACCGGTCCGGCAGCATCGCCGACGTGACCGACGGAAGCGCTCCCGGCGGCGTCGACAGTCCCGCCGTCGCCGTCAAGGACGTCGACATCGAACTCGACCTGGAGCGTGCCCCGGACGACCGGCCCGCCTCCTCGTCGGGCCCGGTGCCCTGGCTGGTCGCCACCGGCGTCACCGTGTTCGCGGCGGCCCTCGGGCTCACCCTGGCCCTCCGATCCGGCTCCACACCCGCCTGCGCCGCCGGGCGGACGCTCGCCGCCGCGCCGCCCACCGGCACCGCCAACCACAGCGGCAAGGCGACCTTCTACGACTCGAAAGGCGCCGGCGGCAACTGCTCGAACCCGGCCGCGCCAGCCAACCGGCTCTACGTCGCGCTCGGCCCCACGGAGTACGCCGAGGGCGCCGCCTGCGGCGGCTTCCTCGACGTCACCGGCCCGAAGGGCACCGTCCGTGTCCTCATCATGGACCAGTGCCCCGAGTGCGAGCCGGGACACCTCGACCTGTCCCGGGAAGCGTTCGCCCGCATCGCCGACCCGGTACAGGGCCTCGTTCAGGTCACCTACCGCGCGGTGGTCGACCCCCCACTTCCCGGCCCGCTGACCTTCCGGATCAAGGAGGGCGCGTCGCAGTTCTGGTTCGCCGTCCGAATCGGCAACCACGGCAACCCCCTGCGCGCCGTCGAGGTGCGCCAGGGCACCAGCGGCCCGTGGCGCGCCACGGCGCGGCAGGACTACAACTACTGGCTGCTGGCCTCCGGAGCAGGCCCCGGCCCGTACAGCGTGCGGGTCACCGACGTGTACGGCCACCGGGTCACTGTGTCCGGCATCCGGATGACACCGGGCCAGGTGCAGACGAGTGTGGTGCGGATGTACGAGCGTGGCGTCGTCGCCACCACCAAACGTCCGCCCGCGACGGCCCGGCCGCCAGCCGCCCGCCCCGGCGGTACGCCGACACCGGCCGGCCGGCCCGCCAAGGTGGCCGTGGCGAGCGCGCCGGCCACCCCGGCCGCCGACGGGCCCTCCACCCGACCCGCCGGGGCGAGCGCGCGCTGGTGCGGCTGAGTCGTTCGCGGTGGCCGGCCCGGCCCGGTGGCGGCTCGGCCCGGTGGCGGCTCGGCCTGCTGGCGTTCCGACCTGGTGGCGACTGGTCCCTCAGCCGGTCGGGGTCAGGTCGAGCCACATGAGGATCTCGTCGCGGTCGTCACCCGGCGCCACGCGCAGCGCGCCCGGCAGGCGACCGATCTCCCGGTAGCCGAGGCGGCGGTAGAACCCGTCCAGCCCCAACCCGTCGCGCACCGTCACGTGCAGCGCCTCGTGGCCCATCGTGCGGCCCAGTCGGGCGGCCTCGCGCATCAGCGCCGACCCGTAGCCCGCGCCCTGGACGTCGGGGTGAACCATCACCCGCTTCAACACACACCAGTGCGCCTTGAGAGGGAACCGGTTGTCGGCGAAGACCAGCACGGCGGCGAGCCGATCGCCGTCGTACCCGATCAGGAGGCGGTCCGGCCCGTCGGCGATGCCCGCGAACGTCGGGTCGGCGATCGTACGGACATCGGCAGCGGTCACCGGAGGGACGAAGCCGACCGCGCCGCCGGCGTTGCTGGCGTCCACCCAGAGGGCGACGATGTCGGCGCGCAGCTGCGGGGTCAGCTCGGGATCCAGGACGAAACGCAGACTCACGGCGCCCATCCTGGCGGCTCGGTCGGGCTCGTCGCCCGCAACCGTGACGCGTTCGACAATCAATCCCGCGCACGCGGTCTTCGTTGGATGGTGCGGGAGGGGGGATTCGAACCCCCACGCCCTTTCGGACAATAGGACCTAAACCTATCGCGGCTGCCGTTACGCCACTCCCGCCAACTCGCTGAGTCTAGAGCGTCTGGCTTCGACGGTGTTCAGCCCGGCCTCCTTGAGGATGGAGGAGACCGCGCCATGACTCACCTCGCACTCTCCGTCGGGCAGGTGGCGCAGGATCTCGGACAGTCGTTTCGCGCCGACATCCGGATTGGCCAGGGCCTGTTGGATTACGGCATCAAGGATCAGGCGCGCGCCTCGCCAGACTGGCCCTGTCCCGCACGCTTCGCACTCTTTCCGGCAGGCCGAGTTCCGCGAGGGCCCACTTCAGACGCACCCCGGGCGTCCGCCGGGATCCCGGGGCCAGTCGAACCAGCAACTGCGCTGACGTCGTACGTCGCGCGCTGCGTCCGTTGTGCGCCTGTCCCGTGAAGTGCGACGTGTCGATGCCGAATCTCTTGAGCTGTCGGCTGATGTGCGCGTGCGAGCCGCCGCTGACGCGTACGCCGAGCAGCCGCATGTGGGCTGCGGCGGCCGCCTCGGCGAGCAACTCCGGTGTGTATTTGTACCGAACCATTCACGCACGGTAGTGCTGGTGTCCGACAGTCTCAGTCGAGCCCGAGGTCGCGGCGGAGTTTGGCGACGTGCCCGGTGGCCTTGACGTTGTAGAGCGCCCGTTCGATCTTGCCGTCGGCGTCGATGACGAACGTCGAGCGGATCACGCCGGTCACGGTCCTGCCGTACGACTGCTTCTCGCCGTACGCGCCGTAGGCGCTGAGCACCGCCTTGTCCACGTCCGATACCAGCGGGAAGGTGATGGCGTCGCGGTCGCGGAACTTCGCCAACTTCTCCGGCTTGTCGGGGGAGATGCCGATGACCTCGTAGCCGGCCGCCTGGAGCGAGGCGAGCGAGTCGCGGAAGTCGCACGCCTGCTTGGTGCAGCCGGGGGTCATCGCGGCCGGGTAGGCGTACAGGACCACCTTGCGGCCCCGCAGGTCGGCGAGGGAGATCTGGTCGCCGGTGTCGGTGGGCAGGGTCCACTCGGGCGCGGGGTCACCGGGGGAGAGACGATCGGGCGCGGTCATGGCCCCGACCCTACCGTCGCGCCGTCAGGTGCCGGGGTCGGCGGCGCGCCCGCCGCGTCCGGCAAAGGTGATCAAGGCCATCCGTTGTTGCCAGAGTCTGGCAACAACAAGTCGCAGGAAATAGGCTGACCCCCGCCGGGCCCGGACGGGTTCGCTGACGCGTGGGAGGTCGCGTGGAAACACTGGCGATGCACATCTCGAACGGGATCATCAACGGTCCCGTTGCGGCGATCTTCGCTGCGCTCGCTCTCGTCGCGCTCACCTACTGCGTCCTGCGCGGCCGGCGGGACCTGGACGACCGGCTCGCCCCGATGGCCGGCCTGGTCGCCGCGTTCATCTTCGCGGTCCAGATGCTCAACTTCCCGATCTTCACGGCGGGCGTGAGCGGCCACCTGCTCGGCGGCGCGCTCGCCGCCATGTTGGTCGGCCCGTGGGTCGGCGCGCTCTGCGTGGCCGTGGTCCTCGTCGTGCAGGCCCTGATCTTCGGTGACGGTGGCGTGGCGATGCTCGGCCTCAACATCACCAACATGGCGCTGCTCGGTACCGCCGCCGCGTACCTGCTGATCGCGCTGCTGCTGCGGGTGCTGCCCCGCACCCGGGCGGGCCTGGCGGTGACCGCGTTCGTCGCCGCGACGCTCAGCGTGGTGGTCGCGTCCCAGGGCTTCGTCCTGGAGTACTGGCTGGGCGGCACCACCGACCTCGGTAACAACCTGGCCGGCCTGGCCGGCACGATGGCCGGCGTCCACGTGCTCATCGGCATCGGCGAGGGCCTGATCACCGCGACCACCGTGCTCACCGTCGCCAAGGTCCGCCCCGACCTGGTGTACGCGCTGCGTTCCCGCCGTACCCCCACCACCCCCGCCGTCCCGGTTTCGGAAGGTGTCCGATGAAGAACCGTTCGTGGGCCTTCCTGGCCGGCGGCCTGCTGGTCGCCCTGCTGCTCGCCGGCGTCGTGAGCAACTACGCCTCGTCGCACCCGGACGGGCTGGACTCCTCCCTGCTCAAGGGCTGCACCGTCGACGCCGACGACACCATCGTCGGTGGCAGTTGCCCGGCCCAGCAGGCGAAGGACCACGAGCTGGGGGACAGCCCGCTCGCCGACTACGGCGTGCGGGGCGTGGAGAACAGCTTCCTGTCCACCGGCCTCTCCGGCGTGCTCGGCGTGCTGGTGACCTTCGCGATCGGCCTCGGTGGCTTCTGGCTGCTGCGCCGCCGGGGGACCGCGCCGGCCACGGGTGACGACGGCACGTCCGCTGAGGGCGACGCGGTCACCGCCGGTCGCGGCCGCACCGGCACGAGCGACTGAGCAGGGGGTACGACATGGGTGCCGGTCACGGGCATGTGCTGTACCGCGAGTCGTCCTCGCCGGTGCACCGGCTCCCGCCCGAGGTCAAGATCGTGGCGATGGTGGTCTTCACGGTCGCCGTGGTGGCCACACCGCGCGAGGCGTTCTGGGCCTTCGGGGCGTACGCCCTGCTGGTGGCGGTGGTGGCGGCGCTGGCCCGGGTGGGGCCGCGCTGGCTGCTCAGCCGCGCTCTGATCGAGCTGCCGTTCGTGCTGTTCGCCGTCGCGCTGCCGTTCCTCGGTGCGGGTGAGCGGGTCGAGGTGCTGGGGCTGCGGCTGTCCGAGGACGGTCTGCACGGCGCGTGGAACATCCTGGCCAAGGGCACGCTCGGGGTCCTCGCCTCGCTGCTGCTGGCAGCGACCACCACCACCCGGGACCTGATCGTCGGGTTGGACCGGCTGCACTGTCCGCAGATCCTCACCCAGATCGCCACGTTCATGCTGCGCTATCTGGACGTGCTGGTCGGCGAGGCGCGACGGATGCGGGTGGCGCGCATCTCCCGGGGCGACGACCCGCGCTTCCTGTGGCAGTTGCGCGGCTTCGCCGCCGGCGTCGGTGCGCTGTTCCTGCGTGCCTTCGAACGCGGGGAGCGGGTCTACCTGGCGATGCTGTCGCGGGGCTACACCGGGCGGATGCCCGCCGTGTGGCAGGGCGACGGCGCGGCGACAGCCGGTCAGTGGCTGATCGCGGCGACCGTGCCGGTGGTGGCGGCCTCCATCGCCGCGACCGCCGTCGTGCTGACATGATCGGTGTCGTGCAGACCGCCCTCTCGCTGGACGTTCGTGGTCTTCGGTACGCGTACCCGGATGGGCACGTGGCCCTGCACGGCGTGGACCTGGCGGTGCCGCGCGGCGACCGGGTGGCGCTGCTCGGCCCCAACGGCGCCGGCAAGACGACCCTGGTGCTGCACCTCAACGGCATCCTCACCCCGGCCGAGGGCAACGTCAGCGTCGGCGGGCTGACGATCACGCCGGACCGTGCGACGCTGGCCGAGGTTCGCCGCCGGGTGGGGATCGTCTTCCAGGACCCCGACGACCAGCTCTTCCTGCCCACGGTGGCGGAGGACGTGGCGTTCGGGCCGGCCAACCTGGGCCTGCGCGGGGCGGAGTTGGCGGCCCGGGTCGACGAGGCGCTCGCTGCCGTGGGGATGAGCGAGCACCGGGAGCGGGCCCCGCAGCACCTCTCGTTCGGGCAGCGCCGCCGGGTGGCGGTGGCGACCGTGCTGGCCATGCACCCGGAGATCCTGGTGCTGGACGAGCCGTCGTCGAACCTGGACCCGGCGGCCCGGCGCGAGCTGGCCGAGATCCTGCGCGACCTGCCGGTGACCCTGCTGATGGTCACCCACGACCTGCCGTACGCGGCGGAGCTGTGCGAACGCTCGGTGATCCTGGACGGCGGTCGGATCGCAGCGGACGCCCCAACCCGCACGCTGCTCGGTGACGCGCCCCTGCTGGCGAAGCACCGCCTGGAGCTCCCGTACGGCTTCACCCCGCACCCCTGACCCACTCCGCTGCGTGATCGGTCGCGTAGCAACGACAGCGCAACCTATGAACTGCCGTCCGTGCCCGGGGCATCGACGGCGGGTCGGCGGTACGGACCCCAGCCCACGAACCGGGCGTACAGGTCGTTCGGGCTCGGGCCGTCATGCGGGTTGAGGCGGTAGAGATCCCTGGTCGCCTCGTAGTACATGCCGGCGAGGTAGATCGTCAGGCCGGTCGGGTTGTTCTCGAACTCGGCCCTGAGGCGCAGCCGCGCTTCGCCGCAGGGCCAGACCTGGCCATCCGCCCGGCAGAGCCACAACGGACGCAGCGGGGTGTGCGGGGGTTTTCCCTCGTTGTGGCCTCGCGGATAGGCGGGTGTCGGGCCGGCCAGGGGTGGATGCGCCTGACTGTTGAGCGTGCTCATCTGTCGTCTCCTGCCCTCGGGTCATCAGTTGGGAGGTGAGCGTCGGTAGGTGCGTTCCAGTTCGCATTGAACGGCGGCACGAACCCGCCGGAGGATGACGGCCCGTAGCGGGCGATCGGCTGTTCGGGGGTGCCGCTCGCCCGTTTGCGCTTGCGGTCGGTTCGGCAGGAGGGACACGCGCACCGCCGCGCACCCAGTCGGAAGCGCTTCGATCGGTGCGGCCTGTGCCTTGGTCGGGCCAGGTCGGCGTCGTCGTCCAACGGTCCCCTCCTGTCTGCTGCACGGAATCCGGGCCGCGAACCACATTCACCCCTGCGCGACCCGGACCCCGAATCCTCGGGGCGCGGTGCCGGGGTGCCACCCGACACCGCGCACTTCACAGTCTGGTTAGGACGGGTCTATCTTCGATACGTGCTCACGCCTACCGAGCTGGGCAGATACGGACAGTGAGCATCTTCGGATGACTGTGAGTGACACGCCGAACGAATTGAGCAGATATGAGGAGCCATGGGCAGCGTAGTGGATTACGTCATCGGAGAGCTTCGCTTCCTTCGAACCGCGCTGAGCCTTAGCCAAGAGGAATTCGGCAGGACTATCGGCTATTCGGCGTCGCACGTCAGTTCCGTCGAGACCGGCGGCCGGCCACCCACAATCGACTACGCCATGGCCGTAGACCGTGCACACGATCCGTTGTGCGACGAGAAGAGGGGCGGCCGCTTCGCCCGCATGTTGCGCGAACTGTCCAAGGCCGACCCTGAGTGGCTGAGTGAGTGGATCCAGTGCGAGCAAGAGGCCACCCTGATCAGATGGTATGAGCCCGCCTTCGTGCCCGGCCTGCTCCAGACTGAGGTGTATGCCCGGGCGACCTTGCCGAGCAACGTGCTGACGGCTGAGGAGATCGAGCAGCGAGTCTCCTCACGGCTCGGGCGTCAGGCGATCCTCACCAAAGAGCGGCCAGCTCAGTTCGTGGCCGTTATCGACGTCATGGTCCTGCGTCGGCCCATAAGCGGCAGCCCCGGAATCATGGCTGAACAGATCGCACACCTGGTGAAGATGGCCGAGTTGCCGAACGTGCAAATACTCGTGGTGACTGAGGACGCGGGGGTCTATCCTGGATTGCAGGGCGGATTCATCCTGGCAACGCTGCCCGGCGGTGCAGTGGTCGCCCACCTTGATCACCAGGTGCGAGCACAGGTAGTCAACGGGGCCGATGACCTTGCTAGCCTCCAAAGGACGTGGGAGGCAGTCAGAGGCGAAGCCCTCTCTCGAAGGCAGTCACTCGAATTGATCAAGGAAGCGGCGAAGAGATGGACATGACCGGTGCCAGGTGGCACAAGTCGACTCGTTCCGGCTCCAACGGCGGGTCGTGTGTAGAGGTGGCCGACAACCTGCCCGGTGTCGTGTTCGTACGCGACACCAAGGACCGCGAGGGTGGCACCCTCCACTTCAACCCGCTGTCGTGGCAGTCGTTCGTCGATCTGGCCAAGAATATCGGACCCGTCGGCTGAGCCAACCACGACGCAAAGAGGGCCCCTCGGCTGAGGGGCCCTCTTCTTATGCGTTGTCCTGCTCGGCTGCTTCTCCATGACATCGATGTCGACCAGCACGGGACCGAGAACCTGACACTGCCATCGCCCAGGAGGCGCGGCCTCAGGGGGCTGGCACCGCGGGGGCGGCGGCACGGGAGGCCGCGTGCAGACGCAGGACCCCGGCGGCTGTCGCGCCGACGCCGGTGATCAGGACCACCGCCACCATGACGCGGGCGACCTCGGGTGGCCAGGGCACCGGAGCGACGGACCGGGCGAACACGGCGGCGTTCGCCACCCCGGCGAAGAGCGCCAGACACGCCCCGGCCAGCGCCACCGCGAAGTCGGCGGCCGGGCGGTGGGTCAGCGCGTACCAACCGGCGGCGACCGCGCCGAGGCCGGTGAGTAGCGGCCAGATCTGCCCGGACAGCAGCCCGGACAACACCCCGCCGACACCCTGAGCGCCCGCGTCGAGTTCCCGTCCCACCGGGTAGCCGACCGCCACCGCGCCGCCGACGACGAGCAACGCACCGAGCGCGGCCAGCGCCCGCACGCCGGCGGGCGAGGCGGCGGCGAACAGGCCGAGCGCGCCCACCGCGAGCAGTCCGACGATGCTCACGGCCCACCAGGTGTACGCGTCGGGCGGCGGCACCCAGTCCAGGGTGCCGCCGATCGTCAGCGGGTCGGTGCCGTCGCGCAGCGGTACCGTCCAGTCCCGGATCCGGTGCTCGCGTTCCGGCGCGGCGCGTACCTCCGCCGGTGGCGTCGACTCCTGCCACAGCGCCCGTTGGTCGTGCCAGCGTGCCGTGGTCCCGTCGGCGATGCGCCGCCAGGACGGTGGGGCGGCCGGGTCGGCGTCGGCCGGGAGGGCGGTGTCGCCGGCCAGGGTGCGGTTCAGGTACGTGGCGGGGGAGTGGCTGTTCTCGAAGACGCCGTCGGGACCGACCCGCAGGTACGGCTCTCCGGAGTAGCCGATCACCTCGACCGCCCGGCCGGTGTGGTTGGTCAGTTCGAGGCGGGCGCCCGCCTCGATCACCCGTACCGTCAGGCCGGGCCGGGCCGGCGTGACGCCGGCGACGCGGGTGCGGTAGTCGGTGCCGTTCGGGGCGTCCGCGCCGTGTGCGGCGGCGGGCGCCGCGGTGAGCAGGGTCGCCGCGCAGGTGGCGGCGGCGACCAGTCCGGCGCGCGCCAGGGCGGTACGGATCACTTGCCGGCCGCCGCCACGGCCGCCGTGAGGCCCTGCGGGGTGCGGTCGGCCAGCGGTTGCCCGTTGACCAGGATGGTGGGCGTACCGGTGACGTCGCTGCGGCTGGCCTCCTCGGTGACGTGCTCGGTCCACGTCTTGTAGGTGCCCTCCTTCACGCAGCCGCCGAACGAGCCCCGGTCCAGCCCCACTCCGACGCCGATGTCGACGAGTTCGTCGTCGCTGAGCCCGGCGCTGCCCTCGGGTGGCTGCTTGGCGAAGAGCGCCTTGGCGTACTCACGGAACTTGCCGCCGACCGCCGCGCAGCCGGACGCGGCCGACGAGCGGGTGGAGTACTCGGTGGTGGAGAAGCGGTTGAGGTACGCGACCGGGTGGTACACCACCTTTGCCTTGTTCTCGGACGCCAACTGCTCCAGCGTCGCGCCGCTGCTCTGCTCGAACTGGTTGCAGGCCGGGCAGAGGAAGTCCTCGTAGACGTCGACGGTGACCGGTCCGCCGCCGGTCACGATGCCGGTGCCGGGCGCGTTGGCGCCGGGCGGGGTGGTGAAGCTGTCCGAGCGCTGGCTGGACCACACGCCCCAGCCGATGAGGCCGGCGATGACCAGGACGGCGACGGCGGCGGCGGACACCCAGATGGTGCGACGACGGCGTCGTTCGCGGGCCAGTTGCTCGCGGACGACCCTCGCTGCGTCCCGCTGGCTCCTGCGACTACTCATCCTCGTCCTCCACTGCGGGTTCGGCGGACAGCCATCCATCCACCGACACGGGCGTACGGGGCCAGATCACCAGAAATCCGGCCAGTACCAAGAATCCCAGGTCCCGCAGGATCTCCGGGAGGTAACTCGGGGCCTGCCCCTCGGCGAGCTGGCCGCCGCTGCCGAAGCAGCCGCAGTCGATGGCCAGGCCACGTGCCCAGGCCGAGGAGATCCCCGCGATGAAGACCAGCAGCAGCGCGGCGGAGATGGCCGCGGTGAGCCGGGTGGCCAGCCCGAGCAGCAGCAGCACACCCAGGGCCAGCTCGACGAAGGGCAGCGCCGCCCCGATCACCGTGGCGGCGTCGTACGGCAGCACCTGGTACGCGTTCACGGCCCGACCCGAGGCGGCCAGGTCACCGACCTTCGACGCGCCGGCGACGAGCCAGACGGCGGCGAGACCGAGGCGGGCCGCCGTGCCGAGCCAGAGCCGGACGGCCGCCCAGCGGGCGACCCGCGTGGGGGGTGCAGTCACGCTCATTTGTCGTTCCGTCTCCGCCGGAAGTTCCGGGCTCAGCCGGCGCGGGCGTCGCCGACCGCCTCGACCAGCTCGTCTCGGGCCCGGGCGACCCGGGACCGGATGGTGCCCACGGGCACCCCCTCGACGGCGGCGGCCTCGGCGTACGAGAGGCCGAGCAGTTGGGTGAGCACGAACGCCGCACGCCGCTCGGGGCTCAGCCGCTGCACGAGGTCGGTGGCGCCGAGCTGCCCGGCGTGGTCGGGGTGCGGACGGTCGGTGTACGCGTTCGCGGCCAGCCGCTCGTCGAGGCGACGACGTCGGATCACCGTCCGGAGGTGGTCGGCGCAGGCCCGCCGGGCGATCCCGAGCAGCCACGTCCGGGCGCTGGACCGGCCCTCGAACGCGGGGAGGGCCTTGAACGCCCGCAGGTACGTCTCCTGGGCGAGGTCGTCGGCGCTGTCCGGGCCCACCAGGGCGGCGGCGAAGCGCCAGACCTCGGCCTGGGTCAGCCGGACGAACATGGCCTGGGCGGCGGCGTCACCGTCGCGCGCGGTCAGGGCCGACTCGGTCGCCGGGTCCCGGGCGACGTCACCGGTCGGATCGGCCGGGCCGGTGGGGCCGGTGTCACGCGGGACGGGGATCACGACAAACCAGGTTACGCGTCGCGGCGTGTGCCGTCAGGGTCCTTTGGCCCTTGGATGGTCTGCGACACGTCGGGAACTTTTCCCCGTCGTCAAGCGACTACCTGCTCATGACACGCGACCCCTTCCGCGCGGCGATGGCGGCTGAGCGGAATTGAGCCGTTCGCCCGACTCGGTTCGCCGAGATCCAGTGGGGTCGGCGACCATGGCAGGCATGACTGTCGCCCCCGGCCGCTGGGCCGCCCGGTTGGCTGGCGCCGCCGGCCTCCTGGTCACCGTCGTCGCCCTGTTGATCGCGCCAGCCACCCCGGCCAGCGCCCACGCGGTGCTGTCGAGCAGCAGCCCGGCCGCATCCTCGGTGGTGCCGGCCGGTCCGTCCGAGGTGGTACTCACCTTCTCCGAGTCGGTGCGCAAGGTCCCCGACAAGGTTCGGGTGATCGCCCCCGACGGTTCCCGCGCCGACCGGGGTGAGCCGTCGTTCGACGGTGCCGTGGTGACCATTCCGGTCGACCCGGCCGCAGGCCGCGGCACCTACCTGGTGAGCTTCCGAGTGATCTCCGCCGACAGTCACCCGGTCTCCGGCGCGTTCACCTATTCGGTGGGCGCGCCCTCGACACCGCCGGTCGACTCCGGCAACGACAGTCGGGCCAACCCCGTGGTGGGTACGGCCGTGAAGGTGGCCCGGTTCCTCGGGTACGCCGGTCTGGTGCTGCTGGTCGGGCCCGCCCTGGTGCTCGCCGCGCTGTGGCCGCAGCGGCTCTCCCGCCGGGGGCCGGCCCGGCTGGCCTGGGCCGGTCTCGGCCTGCTGGCACTGGCCACCCTCGCCGACCTGTGGTTGCAGGTGCCCTACACCGCCGGTGGTGGCCTCTTCGAGGTGACCGGTGAGGGGTTCGGCAGCGTCGTGGGCAGCACCTTCGGCGCGGCTCACCTGGTCCGGCTCGGCCTGCTGGCCGCTGCGGCGTTCCTGCTGCGGCCGCTGCTGGCCCGCCCGGCCGGCCGCACCGACGCGATCATCCTGGCGGTGCTCGGTGTGGCGGCCCTGCTGACCTGGCCGCTGGCCGGGCACCCGGCGGCCTCCCCGGCGCCGGCGGTGTCCGTGGTGGTCGACGCGGTTCACCTGGGCAGCATGGCGGTCTGGCTGGGTGGCCTGCTCATGCTCGCGGTCTTCCTGCTGCGCCAGGCCGACGAGCGGGAGCTGAGCGCGATCCTGCCGATCTGGTCGCGCTGGGCGGCTCTCGCCGTCTCGGCCCTGCTGCTGGCCGGCACCGTGCAGGCGTTGATCGAGGTGGCCACCCCGGACGCCCTGTTCAGCACCACGTACGGGCGACTGCTGCTCGCCAAGATCGGACTGTTCGCGATCGTGATCGCCGTGGCCGCGTACTCCCGGCAGTTGGTCCGTCGGCGCGTGGCCGCGCAGCGGCCGGTGCCGGTGCGCCGGGCGGTCCTGGTGGAACTGGCCGTCACCGCCGTGGTGCTGGCCGTCTCCGCGACCCTGGTGCAGACCACGCCCGCGCGTACGGCGGCGGCCGAGTCGTCCGGCATCCAGGCCGGGCTCTTCACCACCACCCTGTCCAGCCCGCTCTTCTCCATGCAGGTCGAGCTGAGCCCGGCCGAGCGGGGCAACAACTCGGTGCACCTGTACGCCTACGGCAAGGACAACCAGCCGCTGCCGGTGGTGGAGTGGCGGGCGACCGCCGCGCTGCCGTCGGCCGGGATCGAGCCGATCGACGTGCCGCTGCTGCCGTTGACCGACAACCACGCGTACGGCGACATCAGCCTGCCGGCCGCCGGCGAGTGGCAGTTGAAGATCACCGCTCGTATCACCGACATCGACCAGGCCACGGTGACCGCCACCGTGCCCATCCGTTAGAGAGGTCCACGACACCCATGACCCGACTCCGGCGCACCGCATCCGCCGCTGCCGCCCTGGCGTTGACCGCCGTCGCCACCGCCGTGCTCGGCTTCGCCGGGCCGGCCTCCGCCCACGTCACGGTGAACCCGAAGGAGGCGACCCAGGGCGGCTACGCCCGGGTGGCGTTCCGGGTGCCCAACGAGAGCGACACCGCCTCGACCACCAAGCTGGAGGTGGTGCTGCCGGAGAACGCCCCGGTCGGTTCGGTGTCGACCATCCCGGTGCCCGGCTGGACGGTGGCCACCGAGAAGCGCAAGGTGGACCCGCCGATCGAGGTGCACGGCAGCCAGCTCACCGAGGCGGTCTCGAAGATCACCTGGACGGCCACGGGTGACGCCGCGGTCAAGCCGGGGCAGTTCCAGGAGTTCGGCGTCTCAATGGGGCCGCTGCCGAAGGTCGAGTCGATGGTCTTCAAGACCCTCCAGACGTATTCCGACGGCAACGTCTCGCGCTGGATCGACGAGCCGCAGCCGGGCGGCGAGGAGCCGGAGAAGCCCGCTCCGGTGCTCACGCTCACGGCCGCCGCGCCGGCGGCGTCGTCCGCCCCGGCCGCCGCGGCCGTGGCCGACAAGGACGATGACGACGACGAGGGCGACGGCGCCGCGATCGGCCTCGGCGTCGCGGGGCTCGTCGCCGGCCTGGCCGGCCTGGTCCTGGGAGGGTTGGCATTCGCCCGTACCCGCCGGGATCCGGTCGCCAGGTCCTGATCTCGCCGCGCACCCGCTGGCCCGCCGGACAATCCGGCGAGCCAGCGTGCTTTCCGGGACCGGCACCGGTCGTGCCGTGGATATCCCCTGATCAGCCGGCGTACGTCGGTAAGGTCGGCCGGGTATCTGGCTACGGAGGGGGACGGTGCGAATGCGCTTCGTGCGGGCGATCGCCGGAATGCTGTTGTTGGTCATCGGAATTCCGGCGCTGTTCGCCGGCGGCGGGCTGTGGCTGGTCGCCCGGCACGCCGACCCCGGTGGGGCCTTCGCCGCCCGGTTCGAGACCGTCCGCACATCGGGCCACGCGGTCGTGGTCACCGATCTCGACCGGCTGCTGCGACGGGAGGCGCCCTTCGCGCGCGGCGCGCAGACCCGTCTGCGGCTCGACGCCCGGACGCCCGACGGTCCGGCCTTCGTGGGGCTGGCACCGACCGCCGAGGTGCGCCGCTGGCTGGAGCCCGTGCCGTACGCCTCGGTCCGCCGGGTGGCACTGGCCCGGGGTCCGCTGCCGGTCCGCACGGACCCGGCGGTCCCGGTCGCGGCCCCGACCGCCGACGCGGTCCGCCCGCCCCTGGGTCTCCCCTTCTGGGTACGCGAGGGCGTCGGCACTCTCGAGTGGAGCGCCGACGACCTCACCCGCGAGCCGATGAGCCTGGTGGTGATGCGCCCCGACGGTCGTGCCGACCTGAGCCTGGACCTGCGCGCCGAGCTGCGCGCGGGTTGGGTCGTCCCGGTCACCTGGGGTCTGCTCGCGGCAGGAGTGCTGCTGGTGGCGTGCGCGGTGCTGCTCCTGCTGCGCCCACCCCGTCCGCGCGAGGTGGTCTTCGTGGTCGAACCGGACCAGGTGCCGGTGCTCGCCGGCCGGCTCGGGGTCACGTCACTCAGCGGCCTGGGCGTCCGGGACCCTCATCGCGCCAGGTCGATGCCGGCCGTACGGCAGCTCGCCCCGGTCGGCTCCGGCGCGGCCGAGTGGTCCCGATCGGCGATCGGCGCGGAACCGGCCCGGCCTCTCACCCTCGCCGACCTGGACGCTCCCGGCGAACTGCCCCGGCCGTTGGAGGCGGGCCAGCTGCCCCGGCCGCCGGAGGTGGCGTTGAGCCTGGCGTGGCCGCCGAACGACGCCGAGCCCACGGCGCGGCCGGTGCCGGAGGACTGACGCGGCGAGTGGCCCTCCGCGCTGCCGACGCGGAGGGCCACTCTCACCGGGGGAGCGGTGCTGACCGAGCGACGCCTGAGGTACCTGGGTCCAGGTTATAGCCGATGGTCGTTACTGGGGGGTTGTGTCCATTTGGTGCGACTTTTCCTCGATGCGGGCCGGGCGGGCCACGCGGACCGGCAGCGCCACCAACAGCAGCAGGCTGAGCAGGACGTACGCGTTCTGCACGACGAAGTCGCCCGGATTCTGGGTGCGGACCGGGTCCGTACCCCACTTCTGGAACGTCACCACGCCGTAGACGATCACAGCCGTGGCACCCACCGCCAGGCCGGCCGACCACCACCGTCGACGTGCCCCGTCCGGACGCTTCGCGCTCAGCGCCGCGTCGGCGAGCAGCACCACGGCCGGCACGAACCAGTAGATGTGGTGTGTCCACGTGATCGGACTGACCAGTCCGCCGACCAGGCCGGTCAGGGTCAGGCCGGTCAGCCCGTCACCCGCACGCGCGGCGCGGACGGCCCGCCACAGGCCGTAGGCGGCCACCACCGCCACGACCACCAACCACAGCAGCCGGTCCGGCTTCTCGGGCGCGGTGAACCGGCTCAGCAGCCCGAACAGTGACTGGTTGCCGACGTAGTCGGTGCGCCCCACCCGCTCGGTGTCCCACAGCTCCTGGGTCCAGAACCGCCACGAGTCCCCGGGCGCGACCGCCGCCGCCAGCAGGGTCGCCACCGCCGCCGTCGCGCTCGCCACCACGGCGGCCCGCCACCGGCGGGTGGCCAGCAGGTACACGATGAAGATGCCCGGGAAGAGCTTGAGCGCCGTCGCCAGCCCCACGCCGACCCCGGCCCAGCGTCGCGCCTGCGGCACGGCGAACAGCAGGTCGGCCAGGATCAGCACGACCAGCAGCATGTTGATCTGCCCGAAGGTGATCGTCTCGCGTGTGCTCTCCACCGCCAGCACCAGCAGCACGGCGGCGGTCAGGGTGAACGTGCGCGGCAGGCCGTGCCGGGCGATCACGGGCGTCACCAGCCACCGGGTGGTCAGCACCACGGCCGCCACCGTGAGCACCGTGAAGATCGCCACGGTGGCGCCGAGCCGGAGCAGCCCGAACGGCCACAGCAGCAGCGCGCTGAACGGCGGGTAGGTGAAGTAGAGCTCACCCTGCACCCGATCCGGTTGGGCGTAGTCGTAGAGCGGGTGACCGACGCGCCACCAGTCCACCGCGGACATGTAGATCTTGAGGTCGAGGAACTTGTGGTTCAGGCCAGGCAGGTAGAGCGCTGGCAGCACGGCGATCAGGGCCACCACCGCGACCAGGCGACGGACCGTGCGGCCGCCGGGATCGTCGTCCGTGACGGCGGGCGGTGCTACGGGTTCTGCTGGCACCCCGAAACCCTAGCGGGCCGGGTGGCCCGGAGCGCGCAGCCGCGGGGCGTGGGCTGCGCGTAGGCTGTCCCGGTGGCTGACCTCCTCGTCTGGATCGACTGTGAGATGACCGGGTTGGACCTCGGCAGCGACAAGCTGATCGAGGTTGCGGCACTGGTCACCGACCCCGACCTCAACGTGCTGGGTGATGGCGTCGACGTGGTGATCCACGCCGACGAGGCGGCGTTGGAGGCGATGCCGGAGATCGTCCAGACGATGCACGCCAAGTCCGGCCTCACCGAGGAGGTCCGCCGTTCGGTGGTCACCCTGACCGAGGCCGAGGACCTGGTGCTGGAGTACGTCGGCACCTTCGTCAAGGACCCGCGTACCGCGCCGCTGTGTGGCAACTCGATCGCCACCGACCGCGGCTTCATCGCCCGGGACATGCCCCGCCTCGACGCGCACCTGCACTACCGCATGATCGACGTGTCGTCGATCAAGGAACTCTGCCGCCGCTGGTACCCCCGCGTGTACTTCGGTCAGCCGCAGAAGGGCCTGGCGCACCGGGCGCTCGCCGACATCCGCGAGAGCATCCGCGAGCTGGAGTACTACCGGCGCACCATCTTCGTACCGCTGCCCGGCCCGGACGTCGAGACCGCCAAGGGCATCGCCGCGGAGCTCTGAGCCGGCGCCGTTCGGTCGGGGGAACCCGCTGGACGTCGTGCACGGGCGTGGGGCTATTATTGGTCCGCACGCCGCCCGGAGCGATCAACCGGGCGTCGGAGGCGTGGTGGCTGTAGCTCAGTTGGCAGAGCACCGGGTTGTGGTCCCGGTTGTCGTGGGTTCAATTCCCATCAGTCACCCCAAATCTCAGGCCCCCTCTCCGGAGGGGGCCTGAGTCGTTGTGCGGACCCCTCCAGCGGATGATCCACTCCGTTTACCGAAATCCGGGGTGTCCCCGCTGACGGGACACCCCGGATTTCTGGAACCCGAGTCGATGGTGCGTGTGGATCAGGCGGTCGGGGTGGGCGTCGGGGTGGCGGCGTCGTTCGGAGTCGCCGGAGCGTCCGGGTCGTACGGCAGGGCGCTGCCCTCGACGTACTCGTCCCAGCTCATGTTCCAGTCGGTCCAGCCGTTGCCGTTCTTGAGCTTGGTCTCGGTGCCCTTGACCGTGATGGGGTCGCCGACCTGGGTGTTCTTGAACAGCCAGTCGCCGTTGGCCATCGACACGTTCACGCAGCCGTGCGAGACGTTGACGCTGCCCTGCTGGCCCTCCGACCAGGGAGCCGCGTGGATGAACTCGCCGCCATAGGTGAGGCGCTGCGCGTAGTCAATCTTGGTGCGGTAGCCGTCCTCCGGGCCGAGCTCCTCGAACGTGTCGAAGACCGTCTTGCGCAGCTTTTCCATCACCACCATCGTCCCGCTGGACGAGGGCGTGCTCTTCTTGCCCAGGCTGACCGGGAGCGTCTTGATGACCTTGCCGGCGCGGGTCACCGTCATCCGCTTGGTCTTGTTGTCCACCGTCATGATCAGCGACGGACCGATCTTGATGTCCACCGAGAGGTCCGCGCGGCCGTAGTAGCCGTCGCCCATCGGCAGGCCACCGGCCTGCACCCGGTAGGAGACCTTGCTGTTGGCCTTCCAGAACTGCTTCGGCCGGTACCGGATCTCCGTCGGGCTCACCCAGTGCCAGATGCCCTCCTGGGCCGGCGTCGAGGTCACCGTCATCCGGCGCTGTACGTCGTCGCGGTAGTCCTCCGGGATCGCGCGGTCGAACTTGACGATCAGCGGCATCCCGACACCGACCTGCTGGTTGTCACCGAGGAAACTGCTCACCCGGATCTGCTTGTCGGGCTTGGCCATAGTGGTGAAGGTGCTGGTCGTGGTGGCCGGCCGACCGTCGTCGCCGGTGGCCGTGACCGTGGCGGTGTAGCTGGTGCCGTACTCCAGGGCCCCGCTCGGCTGCCACGTCTTGCCGTCCGCCGCGAGCTTCCCCTCGACCGTCTTGCCGGCCGCGTCCTTGAGCTCGAAGGCGGTCTCCTGGGCGTCCTTCGTGCTGAAGGTGACGCCGGTGGACGCGGGCACGTCCTTGGCGTCCGCCGCCGGTTCGGCGATGGTCGCCGACGCCTTGGGCGCTGGGCTCTCGGCGCCGCCCTGCCACGAGGACGGCTTGCCGCCGTCGCTGTCGGTGCAGGCCGAGGTGAAGGCCAACGCCACGGCGAGGAGCCCGGCCGCGAGCACGCGGCGTCGCCCACGGGGGCGGATCAGCTGGTCCTGGCTAGCTCGCATGATGTCCTCACAGTCGTGGTCGCTGACCCATCGTCTCCTAAAGACGTGTCAGAACCGGTCCTGGTTGCCGAGGGTGAACAAAAACACGCCGACCAGGGTGCCGGATTTTTGCTACTATCCGGCGTTTCGTGATCCGGGCTCGTCTTCCTGCCGGAACTGAGGGGTCGCCCATCGCCGTCGTTACGTCGCGGGCAGAGCAAGGGTACGCGCCGACCCGTGCCATCGGCAGGGCCGGCGCGATGACGCCTGTCGCTCAGAGCGCCGGGCCGGAGCCACCCTTGGATACCGGCAGCGCGCTGCCCTTGATGAACTCCGACCAACTCAGGCTCCACGCCGTCCAGCCGTTACCGGCGGCGATCTTGCGCTCGGTTCCCTTGATCGTGATCGGGTCGCCGATCCGGGTCTTCTCGAACAGCCACTTGGCGTTCGTCATCGACACGTTCACACAGCCGTGCGAGACGTTCTGCCGTCCCTGTACGTGCTCCGACCAGGGCGCGGCGTGGATGTACTCGCCGCCCCAGGTGAGCCGCTGGGCGAACTGGATGTCGGTGACGTAGCGGTTGGCCGGGTCCGGATCGTCGCGGGTGTCGAAGACCGTGGCCTCCTTCTTCTCCATCACGACCAGCGTGCCGCTCGACGACGGGGTGCTCCTCTTGCCCAGGCTCACCGGGATCGTGCGCGTCAACGCGCCGTTCTCGTAGACCGACATCTTCTTGGTGGCGTTGTCCACCTTCATCACCAACGACCGGCCGATCTTGGCGGAGGCCTTGCGGTCCATGTCGCCGTACCTGCCGTTGCTCAACGGCACCCCGGCCAGCGCGATCCGTACGGTGAGGGTGGTGCCCGGCTTCCAGTACTCCGGTGCCCGGTAGTACGCCTGCGTGCCGTTGTCGACCCAGTGCCAGGCGCCCGGCTGCGGCGGGTCGGTCTTGACGAACATCCGCTTCTGCACCGCCGCCCGGTCCTTCTTGGGAATGCCCGGGTGGAACTCGGTGACCACCGGCATGGCGACGCCGTAGCTCTTGTCGTCGAAGAGGTACAGGCCGGACCCGATCATCGACTTCGGCTTGGCCATCGTGGTGAAGGTGCTGGTGCCCTGGCTGCTCGTGCCGTCCGGCGCGCTCGCCGTCACCGTGGCCGTGTACTTCGTCCCCCACTTCAGGGGAGCGGACGGCACCCAGGCCGAGCCGTCGGCGCGGAGCTTGCCCTCCACGGTGCCGCCGCTGGCCGCGCTCAGAGTGACCGCGGACACCTTTCCGCCGCTCGGGAGCTTGGCGCTGATCTCCGTACTCACGGGTTTGTTCTTCGTGCCGTCGGCCGGGCTCAGCGTCAGCGAAGGTCCGCTGGGCGCGCTCGGCTCGCCGCTCGTCGACGGCGCGGCCGAGTCGGGTGCGGCACTCGCATCCGCCGACGTCCCGCCGACGAATTCCGGCTTCTTCTGCTCGTCGCCGCACCCGGTCAGTGCCAGCGACGCCGCCAGGGTCAGAGCGCCCACCACCGCCCCGGCTCGCGTGAACCGTGCCATCCCCACCTCTGTTCTCGCGTACCTGGCGGACATCGTGCCCCATCGGTGCCGAGACCCACGCCCCCGTCGCATGCCAGACAGGCTCTTTGTGGCTGTATGCCCGTTAAGCTCGACCGAAGGGGGGAGTCGGGTAACCGGATTGGAGCCCGGGTTTTCGGGGTGCTAATGTTCTCTCCGTTGCCGACGAGCGCCGCTAGCTCAACTGGCAGAGCAGCGGACTCTTAATCCGCGGGTTCGGGGTTCGAGTCCCTGGCGGCGCACCGACGATCAAGGCCCTGACCTGGTGTTCAACACTGGGGAAGGGCCTTTTTCGTGTGCTTCGGTGGTGGGCGGTCGCTCGGTGGGTGCTCGGGAGCCGTTGGACCCGGCCGTCGTCCTATTGGATGCCTGGCTGTCGTCATGGACCCATGGGTCAGATGTCCGGCTGTCTTTCCCGTCGTACGCGGTCGAGGTACCTGTCGGCGTGGCATCGGCTGGTGAGAGTGATTAGCTGGACGTGTGGCCCGTGATCACGGAGCAGGCTGCGGACGCGAGGTCGCATGGTGTGCCGGTAGCTGACGATGTAGTGGACGAAGTTCCAGGTGATCCGGTCGTAGACGCCGTCGGCCTGGTGCTGGCCGCCGCGGTAGCGCCAGCGTCGTTGAACGATGCCGAACAGGCATGCGGCGGCGGGTAGGTCGAGGAAGATCACGGTGTCAGCGGCAGCGAGCCGGATGGGCAGGCTGCTGGCGTAGTTGCCCTCGATGATCCACCGCTCGCCGCTGACGAGCTTCTCCTGTTGGGCGGCGAACTCGTCCCTGGGGAGCGGCGTCCAGTGCTCGTCGTAGTAGATCGCGTCGAGGTGGACCAGCGGTACGTCGAGGATCCGAGCGAGCTTCCTGGCAACTGTGGATTTGCCGCTGCCGCCGCAGCCGATGATGGCGATTCGATCCACGTCTTCCACGGTAGGGCCGAGGGGGTGCACTCCGGCGGAAGGAGGGTTGGCGGCGCCTCGGATCCTGTGCTTCATCCCATGGGGACATGGTGGGGGCCCATCGTGGTGTTCCGGATGCTGCCGCATGGGTCAACTCTGAGGTGAGCACCAACGACTCGACGTGTCGCTGACTTGATGTGACGGCACGCATGCGCTGTGCTTGTAACTGGTCGTCGTTCGATCGGGGTGATTCGTGGCTGCACAGGTAGATCCTGAGTGGTGGAGTTCGGGGCTTTGGAACGGTCGACCGATCAGTGAGTTTCTGCGGCGGCGCGACATCACCGCGGTCTTCCACTTCCTCCACGCCAGGGGCGTGTCATACGGCCGGATTGCGACTCTTGTTGGTGTCTCGCCCAACCGCGCTGCTGAAATCGCCAAAGGCGTCCGCCAGGTCACGGCCTACGAGGTCTTGGAACGGATCGCAGCCGGTCTGAACATTCCGCGTCCGGCTATGGGACTCGGGCGCGACGAGGACATCGTTGTGCCTCGCGACCCCGACCGCCTGGCTGTGGAGGGTGGAGCGGACCGATCGTCGGCCGATGCCGCCGCCCGCATCGAGGTCAGCAATCTGGTCAGACTCCGACTGGGACTGGACGAGGCACTGGCAGCGGCGAGTGTCGCTCCTCGGCAGCTTGAGCTGATCGAACAAGCTGCGGGCGAGCATATGAGGGTCTACCCCTCGGCTTCGCCGCAGATCATGCTTGCGCTACTGGCTGCCGACTGCCGAGAGGTCCAGGCGCTGTCGCTTCGGCGGCAACCGGCGGCAGTCCAGTCCCGGCTGTCCAGGGTGGCGGCGTTGCTGGCGACGATGTGCGCCGATGCGTTGATGAGGCTCGGAGACGTGTCCGAGGCTCGACGGTGGTACGGCACGGCGATCCACGCGGCCGACGACAGCGGGGATGCTCGTTTCAGGGTGCTCGTGCGGGCCCAAGCGGCGATGCTGCCGTACTACTTCGGGGATCCCACCCAAACCGTCGCCCTGGCAGATGCGGCTCTGGCGGTGACCTCGAACGTATCGTCACCGGGTGCCCTGGCAGCGGCGGGCCGGGCGCGTGCTCTGGCCCGGATCGGCGCCATCGAGCAGGCTCGGTCGGCCATCGATCAGGCACGGCGGCTGTTCGATCAGGCTGGTGACGAGGACACCGACGTGGCGTTCAGGTTTCCGGCGAAGCGGCTGCTGTTCTACCTCTCCGGGGCATACACCTGGCTCGGTGACACGGTGGAGGCGTACCGGGTCCAGGACGAGGCATTGCGGCTCTACGGCGCGGCTTCGGCCGTACCGATCGACGTGGCGCTCATCGCCTTGGACCGGTCGATGTGCCTCGCGCAGGACCGGCGGGCGACCGAGGCGGCGCTGACCGCGCGTGATGCCGTCGCGGACCTGCCCGAGACGCAGCGTACGGAGATCATCCTGACCAGGGCCACCGACGTGGCCACGGCGATCCCCGAGAAGAACGGGCGCGGCGAGGTCGCCAGCTTGACGGATTACCTACGGGCGTGCCGCGAGCGCGCCCGTAGTCTTGGGACCACAGCCGCACTCGGTCCCTAGGAGCCCCATGTTCGTCGAGGCGCGCACCCGGCCGGTGCTCGCCGAGGTGTGTCGTCTCCTCGGCCACCCCGACTCGAACGCGATCCTGCTGCGGCACCACACCAACGCCGTCTACGCAGTCGGTGACGTGGTCGTCAAGATCGCCCCGGGCGACCATGACCTGGCACGAGTGCGCGGGATGGTGGCCGTGGTCGACTGGCTGGTGGCCCGAGGTTTTCCCACGGTGAGCCTTCATCCGGGTGTGTCCCAGCCGATGCGGGTGGGCGGGCACGCCGTTACGGTCTGGCAGCGTCTGGACCCGGCACACGACGACCCCATCACCGTCTCCGAGCTCGGAAGCCTTCTCCGGGACCTGCACGCCTTGCCCGCTCCGCCGGTGCCGCTGCCTGCACTGCGACCGATCCACGGCATCGAGAGGGCCGTCACCCGCTCGGAGATCCTCAACGGCAAGGAACAGGACCTGTTGATGGGCAGGCTCGAGGCGCTGGCCGCAGGCTGGGAGGCGATGCTGTTTCCCCGCGGCACGAGTCTGATTCAGTCAGATCCGCAGGTCCGCAACGCGCTCCGGCGCTTCGACGGCACGCCCGTGCTGGCCGACTGGGACGGTGCCGCCCTCGGGCCCCGGGAGTGGGACATCGCCACGGTCGCTGTCCACTGCCGCCGGTTCGACCCGCCCGGTCCCGATGCCTTCGCCGGCTTCACCGCCGCCTACGGCTGGGATGCCACATCCTGGCCGAGATTCGAAGAACTGTGCCAGCTCCGTGAGCTGCAGATGATCGCCACCAACGCTCGCAAGTCCCGGCCCGGGACCGAGGCCGCCGACGAGGTGCACCACCGGATCGCGGGCCTCGTCGACGACGCGTCGGAACTCCGCCGCTGGCACATCCTCTGAGCCGAGCCTTGTATTTCGGGCACCGTGTGTCCCCCTCCGCATTGGCCCAGGCGGGCCACGGTGAGGCCCACCGTGGCCCACCACGCTGGGTCTGTCTCCCGGCCAGTGCCGCCAGCGATCGTGGACGGCAGGAACACGTCGGCGGAACGGTCCAGGACCATCCTGACCCCCATGGCGCGCCGACGGGCCAGCGGCAAAGTCACGCCAGGGAGACCCAGATGGACGTGCCACTTGGCGACAGGTCGGAACGGGACCCGACGCACCGGCAAGTGCTCGCGCCGGGCACTCCGTCGACCGCACGGGTGACTCCCCGTTCGCGTACCGCCAGCAGGGCTGCGTGGGCGGGTGACCGGCGGTCTGCTCCCAGCCGCTGGCCGACGACGGTGGGCTTGCCGGTACGCCGGCAAGCCCACCGCACGAACGCGTCGACGCCGACCGGGAGATGGCTATGACGGTGTACGTGTCCCGGTACGCGGCGACCGGCGAGCTGACGACAGACCGCGCAGCCGCGGCTGCGGCATCGGCGCGGCGGGGATCGACCGATCCGCCACTTCTGACACACGTCTGGCGGATCGTGTTCGAGCGGCAGACGCGGGAAAGCGACCGTCGATGAGCAGCGACGGAGTGTCTGCGGCTGAGGTCGACCCGAAACTGCCGCCGGAGCATGTGCCGCTGCGTCCGCTCTGGCTTTGCCGGGCCTGCGGGCAGCCCTGGCCCTGTGGACGGGCCAAGCTCGCCCTGTTGACCAGCTACCAGGGCAGCCGGCTCAACCTGCTGCTCTACCTGTCGGGCTGCCTGCAGGAAGCCATCGACGACCTGCACCGACTCAACCCGAGCACCACCGGCGACGTCAGGAACCTGTTCGACCGCTTTCTCGGCTGGCCGGCCCGGCACCGCCGCCGCCCGCCCACTGCCGGACCGCAGACACCGGAGGAGACATGACCGTCCGGGACATCGGGATCATCGTCACGACAGGGCAGCCGGCCATCGCCGGGACCTTCCATACCCTGGTCCTGCAGCCCACCAGCTTCTGCAACCTGGACTGCAGCTACTGCTACTTGCCCGACCGGCGCTCGCGCCAACTCATGTCCGTCTCCGTTGCGACCGCCTGCGCCCGTTCAATCGAGCAGCAGGACAGCGCCCATCCGGTAAGCGTCGTGTGGCACGGCGGCGAGCCCACAACGACGCCGATTGACGGCTTCCAGGCACTGCTCGCTCCCTTCGAGGCTATGCGGCGGGCTGGGCGGGTGCGCCACGAGATCCAGACCAACGCGACGCTGATGAACGAGCGGTGGTGCGATCTGTTCGCCGCATACGACTTCGAGATCGGCGTCAGCATCGAGGGGCCCGGCATGCTCAACAGGAACCGGCTTGACCGAGCCGGGAACGCGACGGCGGCCCGCACGATCCGCGGCACGCGAGTCCTGGCCGAGGCCAGCCTGCCGTACTCGGTGATCTGCGTCGTCACACCCGAAACCATCGACCACGCCAACGACCTCGTCGAGTTCTTCACCGCACTACCGGGATGCGAGTCGGTGGGCTTCAACATCGAGGAACAGGAAGGCGCCGCCCGCACGCCGGTGCCGGAGGAAGCCGCGTACCGGTTCTGGAGTCGACTCGTCCGGCACCGACTTGCCGGTAGTCCGCTGCGGATCCGCGACCTGGATCGCTTGGCCGACTACCTCGGCGCCACCCGCGCCGGCCTCACCGACCACGGCCCGTACGAACCGATCCCCACAGTCGCTCACGACGGCCAGGTGGTTTTGCTGTCACCGGAACTGCTGGGAATTAAGAGCCCGCGGTACGGCGACTTCATCGCGGGCAACGTGCTCGGTGAAGCGATCGGCGACATGGTGGCCCGCGCCGGTGAGCTGCGATACGTCGCTGAGTTCGTGACTGCGCTCAACGACTGTGCAGACCGCTGCGCGTTCTACGACTTCTGCAGGGGCGCTCAGGCCGGCAACCGCTACTTCGAACACGGCACCTTCACCGCCCGGGAGACCGATTACTGCCGCACGACTCGGCAAGCTCTGATCCGCGCCGCTGCGGATGACCTCACCGCTCAAGGAGGACCGTCATGACCAACGCCCTCGCTGCGCTTCTCGACGCACCGCCGGACCGCCTCGCCCTCCTCGGCGTCGACCCGCAGCGCGCGGTAGCGTCGATCGACGCGGCGAAGTTCGACAACCGACCCGCCTGGGACAACAAGGGGAAGTTCGACAGCCGCCCCGGCTGGGACAACTGGAACAAGAAGAAGTAGCCCGCCGACCGGCGGCTCGAGTCGATGCGCGGGGTGGCGTGCCCACCCCGCGTCCGAACAGGTTGGAAGGACATGCGTACGACCACCGTGGGCGACGTGACGATCCTCCTGCCCGACCTCGACCCGGAGGACCTCGACCAAGTCAGCGACCTACCCGACGACGACCTGCACGACGGCCTCGTGCAGGACGCTTCCTGCCGAGGTCGACAGATCGCCGACTGGAGTATCCGAGGCTGCCGGATCACCGGAGCGGATCTCGGTGAGATCGCCTGGGAGGGTGGTGCCCTCTACGGCTGCGAGATCGTCCAGACGGACCTGTCCGGAGCGGCCCTCACCGGCGTCAGCATCGAGCGGTGCTCGGTCACCGGCTCCCGCCTCACTGGAACCCGGCTCATCGACGTGCGCCTGAAAGACGTTCTGTTCGACAACTGCCGGTTCGACTACGCCACCCTGAACCGCGTCAGCGCCGCCGGTTCGGTGGCCTTCATCGACTGCACCCTCGTCCACGGCACATGGTCATCGTGCCGGCTCTCCGGTGTTGTGCTGCGGTCGTGCGACCTCAGCGATCTGGAACTGGACTCCTGCCGTCTCGACGGCGCTGACCTGCGGGGCAGTCGACTCCACGCCTTCGCCGCATCACTGGACAATTTGCAGGGCGTCGCCCTTACCGAGGAGCAGCTTCCCGAGCTGACCCGGATGGCCATCGACGCCCTCAGCATCGACGTCCGCGCAAACGTGGCGCGGGGCTACGACCGCTAACGCCGCTACCGGCAGCGGCTGTGGTTGAGGCAACAGCCCCGAGATCGAGCGAGTGGCCAGTTCGTCGCAGACACCGTCCACGGCTCGTCGGTCGTCTACCTGGATGGGCCCTTGGCGCATAGCTCGTTACCGAGGGAACGCAAGAATGACCCGCTGACGTTGTTACGTTCAGTAACAGCCGCTTCGGTGGGTGGCACATCATCGCCGAGTCGGAACGAGGCATGTCGCGAGCTTCTGGAAGATCGGCGCCGCAGTATGGCGCTAATCGTGAAGATCAACTATTGGCGGCCCGATTTCACCGTACTATGTTTTTTTGTCCTCTACTCTTCGGCTGATTCACTGAGCCTTTTCCAAGCTGATCTTGCAGGTCAGGGCGGGTGCGGTGGGCCCGGTGATCGATGGGTGCGAGGCTCCAGGTAGGACAGCTGTCGACCAAGACTCGAAGCCCCCATCGGGAGCCTCGCCATGCGGTCCTACCCCGCCACGATTCCGTTGTCCAGCCGCACCCTGAACCACCTGGCCGAACGCATCCGCGGTCACCGTCAGCAGCGCCGATCACGATGGCGCCGCCTCGCACCCGGCCGGCAGGCGCTGCTGGCTCTGGCCCATCTCCGTAACGGCGACACCTACACCCGACTCGCGGCCGGCTTCGAGATCGGCGTCGCCACCGCCTGGCGCTACGTCCAGGAGGCGATAGCCCTGCTCAGCTCGGCAGCCGACGACCTGGACACCGCGATGCAACGCATCCGGCTACTGGCGTACGCGATCCTGGACGGCACGCTGATCCCGATCGACCGGATCGCCGAGCAGAAGCCCTACTACAGCGGCAAACACAAACGCCACGGTGTGAACGTGCAGGTCATCTCCGACGCCGCCGGCCGGCTCGTGTGGGCATCACCGGCACTGCCCGGTTCGGCACACGACCTGAGCGCCGCCCACCATCACGGCATCATCGACGCCCTGACCAGCGCGGACGTGATGACCTTCGCCGACAAGGGCTACCAGGGCGCCCACGGTAGTGTCCGCACCCCGTTCAAGCGGCGCCGCTTCCGGCCAAAGCTGTCACGCAGGCAGAAGGCCGTGAACCGGGCCCACGCGAAGATCCGCGCCCGCGGAGAACGAGCGATCGCCACACTCAAGACCTGGAAGATCCTGGTCAAGCTGCGATCCTGCCCACGCCGAGCCACCGCGATCATCCAGGCCATCCTCGTCCTGCACCACGTCGAAGCGAACCGCTACGCAGGATGAAAATGGCTCACTCCTGTCGGCGATCGGAACAGTTCGGTGCTGTCCGCGACTGTTCGGCCGCTGTTCGAATAGCGATCCGGGCAAGGACGTGACCAGGCCGGACAGGGCTCTCTCTGTTCGAGACAAGCCGAAGGTCCTTCTGATGCAGAAGCCGAAATGACATGGTGGCGGCAGCCCGGCGACCGGATCACCGCAGCGGTGAGGAGAAGCTGCCACGGGGCCGAACAATCCTGACAACCGGAAGGGATGAGAATGCTGTCCACATTGGTCACGAGACCTGGGAAGCTGTTTGCGGTGGTGGCCGCGGCGTCGTTTGGCGTCGCCCTGCTTCCGGCACCCGTCTCCGCCGACCTGAGTCACTTCAATCCGCAAAGCCAGGACGGCGGCAACGTCTCCTTCTGCTTCACCTCCAGCGTCACCACCTACATCCGCGACAACATGACCGGAGTCATGAACTACATGGGCTCCCGTCTGTCGGCCATCCCGGCGGTCACGTACCACGCGTCCTGTGACGTGGCTGTGGGGGACGGCACCCCGCGTACCGACATCGCCTGGTTCGACGCGTGGCGCGACGGCGTGTACGGCGAAGCCTTCTGCCGTTACCAGTGGCCCAACGACGGCACCTCCAACCAGGGCGAATGCGATCAGATCCATGTCTATCTGGTGGGCGAGGCCATCGCCCGTGACGCCCCGAACGACGAACACGGTTACTCGTCCGTCGCCTGTCACGAGGCGGGGCACACGCTGGGGTTCAAGGGTCACCAGAGTCCGCCCCCGGCCAACCAGTTGGACTGCATGGCCGGTGGTGACATCGGGACGGTCCGATCGACCGACGTGATCTACAGCAACCACAACACGGCCGACTTCAATGCCTACTACGACTGAGGGGGAGGCAATGCGAGCAAGAATCGCGCGCGGGATGGGCGCTGCCGCTGCTGTCGTGTGCATCGCCGTCCTGGCCACGGGTTGCGCAGAGAGCCCCGACCCGCGGGCCGGCACGGGCGCGACGACCCTGAGCCCGCAGGCCCTTCGCTTCAAGCACTATTCCTACACCCCGCACGAGACGCCCGAGACGCTTGCCGCTGCTGACTATGTCAACGTGACCGCCGTCGGTAGGGTCGAGGGCTTCCGCGAGGGCGTGACCTACCTGGCAGAGCCGGGCGGCAGCCCTTATCCGCGTGTCTACATGCTCGTCCGGCTCGACCAGACGTTCAAGGCGCAGGCGGACGCGGTGGAGCAGGGCCGGGTCTACGTCGAATTCGATCGGGGTCCGGTCAACGCGAAAGACGGGCGAACACCGATCAACTCGATGTCGGTCTTCAAACGTGAGGTACCGGCTGGGACGCGGGTCGCCCTGTTCCTCGGCGACGCGCCGAGAATTTCGAACACGGTACTGAACCGGCATCTCGCCCCGCAGGTCCGGACGCTCAGTCCCCATCCGCAGGGGCCGCGGGTGCCCGCCGCGACGGGGACCGGCAGGTCGAGCCGCCGGGTGGGACCCGGGTCGAGCCGGCGGATCATGCGTTGGGGCGGTCTCGGGGCGGGTTGACCACGAAGGTTCATCTGGGTTGTGAGCAGGGGCAGAAGCCGCTGTCGCTGGTGTTGACCGCTGGGCAGCGTGGTGACAGCCCGCAGTTCACCGTGGTGTTGGACGGTATCCGGGTGCAGCGCCTCGGTGGTGGCCGGCCCAGGACCCGTCCGGATCGGGTCTTGGCCGATAAGGCGTACACGTCCAAGGCGAACCGGCAGTACCTGCGACGGCGCGGGATCAAGGCGACGATCCCGGTCAAGGCCGACCAGGCGGCGAACCGGCGTAAGAAGGGCTCGAAGGGCGGACGGCCACCGTCGTTCGACCAGCAGTTGTACAAGCAACGTCACGCGGTCGAGTGCGGCATCAACCGACTCAAGCGCAACCGGGCCGTGGCCACCCGCTACGACAAACTCGCTGTCCGGTACGAGGCCACCGTTCAGATCGCCGCGATCAACGAGTGGCTATGACACTTCCTAAACACGCTCTAGCGGCGGTCACAAATCTGTCAGCTATCTTTGGGGCGGCGCAGGGTTTGGTGGCCGTTGAGGACCGACCGGCGGTTCCTTCACCTCTGGCAAGCTGGAGCAACGGTGGCGATCAAGTGTCGTGAATTCGTGGCCACGTGGCTGCCGCAGGGCATGTACCTGGGCCTGGAACAGGGCTCGGTGCCATCCGAGGTGTTCGACGCCCAGGCAGTGCCCGGCGCGCACCTGCTGCACGTGGCACCGGAGTCGGTCAACTCCGCAGCGGTCCGGGACATGCTGCTGGCGCAACCGCCGGGCGTGGTAGCGCAGATGGTGGACGGGTCGGCGCGGTCGGTCGCCGTGGGGCTCGACAAGGCCGGCGCGTTCGCTCGTGCGGACGCGCTGGGCCTTCCCGTGCTTCACCCGGGCAACACCCTCGCCGGGGTGCACAACGAGCGGATATTGGCGATCGACGCTCAAGAGCGCCCCGCGCGAACCCCGGCCGACGCGAAATACGTACTGGTGTTGCCGGAGCTCCACCTCCTCGCCGAAAGGTCGGCCTCTCGCCGTGAGCTTGACGCCAGCCTGTCGCAGGTGCTGATCGGCCCGCCGATGCTCAGTCAGGTCCGGTTGATCGACGCCGATGAGGCTGAGTTGGGTATACCACCGCTGATCCTCGACACTCTCATCGACCGGGTCGGCGGCATCGTTGGTGTCGACGAACTCGCCACCTCAGCCGCGGAGGCGTCGCCCGTGCAGGGCGGGGTGATGGGGCTGTGGCGCGCCCTGGCGGCCCTGGAGCTCGGCGAGGCCAGGCTCCTCACCGTCGACGCGCCCGGCGACGATACCGCCACGACCGTGCTGGCACTGCGGTTTCCTGGCGGCGTCGGGCTCCTGCACGACACCTCGTCGGGCGTACGGGCCGCGACTCTGCCTCGGTGTCCGGCCGCGCTGAGCATCGCCCACGCGGACGTGTCGGAGAAGGCGACCGCCCTGGCGCAAACGGGTCGGCTGGGCAGGCTGCCCCTCGACACGACCGGTCTGGCGCTGAATCCGCTGTCGAACGACGTCGCGCAGTGGACGCCCGCTACGCAGGCCGTGGATGTCCCCCCGGTGACCGTGTCGGTGCAGTCGGACCACCCCTCAGGGGACGGTGCCCACCTGGACGCCGCTACCCGAGACCTATTGGCCACCCTTTCCGCCCGAGCCGTCGCCGCCGCGCGTCGGAGCGGTCCGATCGACGTTCAGGTCGACGGTGGCTGGAGCGGAACTACGCCAGGTGCCGGGAACGCCGCCGCGCCGTCCCAAGCCCTTCGTGTGCAAGCGGTACTTGATCATTTGATGCCCCTCATCCGGCGGGGCCTCGCGGAGCTCGGTCTACACCGAGACACGGTCACCGTCGACGTTGTCCGCCGCGGACCGCAGACGTCTTCGGCGACGACGGACGCGACCTCGGGTGCTGGCGTGGACCAGCACGCAGTCACGGTCCGGTTGCTACCCGCGCGACGGATGCCTGCGGCGGACCCGTCCAGTGCGGACCAGCACCTGGTTGTCAGCGTCAATGAGCTGCTGGTCCGGGACAACCGCAATGCCTCGGCCGCAGTGATTCTCGACGCCCGCGATGCGTATCCGATACGACAGACCGACGTCCGCGGGATCGCCAGCGCCGTGGCTGATCGGATCCGCTCCGGCGGTCTGTCCGATCGGATGCTCGGCGGATCACGGCGAGGCGTCGATCCGCAGTACGGCCTCCAACAGTTCGGTGCCGGGCAGGCGATCCGCGGGCTGCAACAGGCTCAGCTGGCGGGCGGCAGTTCGACGGCACCGCGGTCGCTCGCAGATATGCGGGCGCTCCCGCATCCGATGCGTGGACACCTGCTCGGGCTGGCGGCGGCTGATGGTTCGGTCTCGCTCCAGGCGGTGGCGGACGCACGGCCTGACGTGAGGACGCTCTTCCTTCGATTCACAAACAGTGGGGTGGACGTAGGGCCAATCGACGAGTTGACGCGTAACGAGCGGCGGCTGGGCATCCTTCCCGAAGGACGTAACAAGCCTCGCAGACCGGTGCGGATCATCATCAACACGCCTGACGGCGAGGCTGGTGAGGCGGTGCTAGACCAGCTTCGCCGCGCGTTCCGCGATACCGGCCGGGAGGCGTTCGTGCCGGCGCCCGGCAACAGAGTGGCGCTGTTTATGGGCGATCTGGCGGTTGTGAACAGCCAGCGGGAACCCGGACGATGGGAGTCGGTGGGCGCGAAACGGCCGACTGAACCCCGCCACTACACAACGGACCCCGTGGGACTTCTGGGTCGGCCCATGGCCGACGCGCGATTCCTGCCCACCGAGGACGAGCTTGTCTGGTGGATTGTTCGCGACTCGACGTTGCCGGCCTCGCTGGAGCCACCGGCTGGTGAGTCGATCAGGTCATTCGGGCTGGAGTTGGAATTCGACTTCGAGCCTGGGATACCTGAGCAGGAGATTGCTGTACGTCGAAGCCGAATGGTCAATGACCTGCGTGCCTTGGGATTGACTAAGCAATTCCTTGTCAGGTCCCCTCATTCTGCGCGAGAGAAGGGCTACAATTCGCGACGCTCTGGCTGGACGCTCGAGACCGACTCCTCTGTTGCCGGTGAAGTGGTGTCGCCGATCCTTCCGTACCAGCAAGGTTCCGATGAAGAGCGCTCGCGAGTCTGGCGCGATGTCGCATTGGCGCTCGCCGTGATCCGCCGCCATGGCGGGAGGTCGAGCACCAAGGTCGGGGGCCACGTGCACCTCGGCGTTGGAGATTACCAACGCGACGTGGTCGTCATGCAGCGCTTGATCGACCTGTTTCGGGGGCACCAGGATATCTTGTACCGGCTGGCCAGCCGGCCCGGCCAGCGGCTGCACCGCGGCATATTTTACGCCGCGCCGATCGCCCCACCCGCAGCGTCCGGCCAGCAACGCGACTGGCCCAACTTTGACCTACGTCTCGACGGCGGGATCGACCACTCTGGCAGCGAGCGTGACACCGCTCTCAATCGTATGCCGCTTGTCGACGCCTATAAGGCGGGTCGGCCAGCCAAGGACGACCACATTGAGGTCAGGATCTTCGACGGCGATCTGAGTCTCGGTGGAGTGCAACTGCGCACCGAGCTCAGCCGTGCCTTGGCGGACAAAGCCACCGAGCCTTCCGGTCGTGTTCCTCAGCACTCGACACTGGGTGAACACTTCCTACGCTGGGATCCGAAAAATAAAGAAGACGCAGCTGCCCTGAAGCAGATACTGGATTTGCTGCCGGCCGAAGCGACGGCAGCCCGCCTGCGCGTGACAGAGCTATGGCAGCTAACCGCCTGGCAGATGCCACTCAATATTCGCACAAGTTACCGTAACGGTCTTTTCTTTCCGAGAGCGGATCCTGGCCAGGACCAGTGGAAAACCCTTTCGCCGGTCGCCGAGCGCAATCTGCGCCAGCCCGCCTTCGTCTACAAGCCATGGACCAGAGGATCCCAAGCTGCGAAACCCGTTGCGCTTTCGATCCTGCTCCAGCAATGGAAGCCATCCGGTGCTGGGACGGCGCCGGCCATCGCCCACGGAGTCGTGATCGCACTTGCAAAGACGCCGGTCGATAATCTCGGGATGTTGCCCGGGACTCTTGGTGTGTCGGTGGTCCAGCCGGTGGGCAATCAGTGGTCGGTCCAGGCGATATCCGAGGGAGGATGGTGGTCGGCGAGCGGATGGGAGTTGCTCACCCGAGACGCCGCCGGCGTCCCAATTACTCGGCTCCTTGGTCAGGATTTCGGGCCGCACAAGTTGGAGGAGGTGTTAGGCGAACTAAGGGCCATCGGTCCCGTGTCTTCGGCTCCGGTCGCCGGTACGGCTACCAGCCGGGACCTCGGGCTTGTCCTCGGTTCGGAACAATCGCAACTGTCGCAGGGCGATCTGGCGTGGGCACCCCGTGTGGACTCGGTCGGGGATGGCTCATGGCTGGGTGATGACGCGCAGCCGGTGATGTGGCAGCCCTTGCCGGGCGCTCGTGGTGGCTGGGCTCTGTTGCCTGATCGCGAATTGGCGCAGGTCGGCGACCTTGAGCTTCCCGGCGAGGGTGCCAGCGTGCCGGTGGTGGTTCACCCGGCAGCGAATGGGACCGTCGGGGTGCTGGTACGCGATCTGGATGGTGTCGGGCAGGATGTTGCTGCGTCGACGCCGATGGATGGCGGTTCGCTGCGGGAGGTGCGTCTGACTGCCGAGCAGTTGGCGCCGTCGCTGGATCGGCGGCTACCACCGGGTGCGCCGGTGGCGTTGCTGTCCTGCAGGGCCGGCGAGCTGTCGGACGGGTTCGCCCGCCAGCTCGCCACGGCCCTCGGACGAGACGTTGTCGCACCGACCAGGGATCTGGTCGTCGAGCCGCCTGGCGGCCAGACGCGCCTGTTCACCGTCGAGGGCGAGAGTTGGGTGCTGTTCACCCCCGAATTTGGCGATTGGGACGTCATGAACGACGAGATCGACGGTTTCGTCGACGATGACGGAGTGGCCCATCTGAGCGAACGCGCCGTCTATCCGTTCGACGGGATCGCTGCGGTGACCCTACCGCCGAGTTGGTCGATGCGGTTGCCCGGTGGGGTCGCCGAGCAGTACCCCGACGTGTACGTGATCGGCAAGTCTGCCGCGCCTAGGATGCAGAAGTTGATCAATGAGCTGGCAGAGGTAGCCAATGTCGATCACCCGGTGGTGGTGCTCGGTGCCGCGCATCCCAGCCAGCCCGTGCTCGCATCCGACGTCGCCGGGTTGAACTACATGCTCGAGCAACTCGCTCAACGTGAGCGACTACCGGTGGTGGTCGCCCGTGGCATGATCACCAGTGAGTTGCTGACCGTGGTGCAGCGGTACGGTGCCACGATCCTGCACCCGACCACGCAACGGCCCGACAATGCGGGTATCGGTCTCGACATGTACTGGAAGGCAACCGCCTCCCGGAGAGACGAGCGTACGGCCGCCTCCGTGCACCTCTGGCCGCAGATCACCGCGGATGTCCTGCGCACCGCTGTCACACTCGCCCGTCCCACTCCGGCAATCGTGCGGGTCGAGGATACCCTCGGCGAGCTGATCTGGGCCGCTGACCTCACCACCGCCCGCCGCGTGTTCACCAACGCACGGCAACGTTGGTCGCCCGAGCAGATGCGCGACAACCTCACCCGCGTCGAGCAGATGATCGAACGGGTACCCGACCAAGCCGACCTGAGCCGCTACGCGCCGATCCTCGAGTTCGGCGCGACAGGCCACGCCGACATCGTCTTCGACTACGCCCTGGCCGACGCGGCGGACAAACCCGCGACACTGCTCACCGCCGTGGGCAACCTCGACACCGCCGGACAGCTCAATGCCAACCTTGACGGCGGCCTCACCACCGGACGCCTGGCTGCCATGGTCACTGCGGTCGGTACCACCGACATCAGCGCATCCGTGCTCACCGTCATCGGCGACATCAAGGCAGGACGGTTCACCGACGCCAACACCTTCATCGAACGCAACCGCGGCCTACTCACCACCGAACAGAAACAACACTGGATCGACGCGATCACCGACCTGCTTAAGTTCCCCACCATGCAGAACAACAAAGAGCAGAAGCTTGCCGATAACCTCGAGAAGCTGGCCCAAGGCGTCCTGAACTGCTGACCACGCCCTGAGCCCGGGGCTTCAGCGTGAATCCCGTACCCGCGCCCCTACAGTCCCCACCATAGGACGGATGCTGCGACCGGCGATCGGACTCGCCGTACTGCTGACGGCTCTGGCGGCCGGGGGCGGCGAGTGCCTCCGCGGTGCCCGGCGACGGCGGCCTCGGCCTGGCCCTGCGGGCCGCGCAGGCGGACTACCGTGCCGGTGACCAGGTGCGCCTGGACCTCACCGTCACGAACTCCACCGGGGCGGCGTGCGCGCTGCCGACCACCGCCGTCGGCACCGTCCAGATTGCCGGGGTGCGCCGGGTTGGGCGCGACCTCACGCCGACGCTCGCCCGCAGCTTCCACGAGGAGCGGGTCGCCCGCCCGCCGCCCCGTCGATCACCGCCGTGGCCGTGGCGAGCGCCAGCCTGGCGCGCGACCGCCCGACCTTGCCCACACATTGGCACGCGTCTATAGTTGCGCGATCACCGCATTCATGGCCGTGGTAACGCGGCCGAATCGTCGAAACGCTTCGACGACTCGTCGTCTCAGGCCCGTCAGCCGGGTGTCGAGCCTGGCCACGCCGGTTTTGGCGCTGAATCGCGCCTGTCGTACGACATGAGGAGAACCGCATGCGCAACAGGCGCCTCCGGCGCGGAATCACCGCGCTCGCGCTCGCCCTGCTCGCCCTGCCAGTCGTCCCCGGCACGGCGCACGCCGAACCCACCTACCCGTTCCGAGATCCACACCTGCCCGTGCAGGCAAGGGTCGACGACCTGCTCGGCCGACTCACCCTGGACGAGAAGATCTCGTGGCTGCACCAGTACCAGCCGGCCGTTCCCCGGCTGGGCATCGGCCTGTTCAAGACCGGTACCGAGGCGCTGCACGGGGTCGCCTGGTCCACCGACATCGACAACAGCGGCGCGGTCGTGAAGGCTCGCGGCACGTCCTTCCCGCAGCCGGTGGGCATGGCGAGCACCTGGAACCCCGACCTGATCAAGCGGGTCGGCTCCGCGGTGGGCGACGAGGCGCGTGGCTACCACGCGCAGAACCCGCGGGTCTGGGGTCTCAACCTCTGGGCGCCGGTGGTCAATCTGCTCCGCGATCCGCGCTGGGGTCGCAACGAGGAGGGCTACTCCGAGGACCCGCTGCTCACCGCGAAGATCTCCACCGCGTACGGCACGGGTATGACAGGTGGGGATCCGGACCACCTGAAGAGCGCACCGACCCTCAAGCACTACCTGGCCTACAACAACGAGGTACGGCGTGACGTGACCTCGTCGAACGTACCGCCGAGGGTCTTGAACGAGTACGACCGCGCCGCCTTCGAGCCGGCCATCACCGCCGACGCGGCCACCGGGGTGATGGCGTCGTACAACCTGGTAAACGGTCGTCCCGCCACGGTGGACCCGGATCTGGCCACTGTCGTGCGCGGCTGGACCGACCGGCCGCTGATGAACGTCACCGACGCCTGGGCGCCGAACAACCTCGTCGCCTCGCAGGGCTACTACGCCACCCAGCCCGAGGCGAACGCCGCGATCGTCAGGGCCGGCATCAACAGCTTCATCACCGACGACACCAACGCGCAGCCGACAGTCACCGCCATCAAGCAGGCGCTGTCCTCCGGTCTGCTCACCGAGGGCGACATCGACGCCCGGATCTCCGAGACGCTGAACGTCCGGTTCCGCCTGGGGGAGTTCGACCCGGAGGGCGGTCGCTACGGCGGCATCACCCCGGTGGTCATCAACAGCCTGGAGCATCAGCGGCTGGCGCGTCAGGCCGCCGGCGAGGCGATGGTGCTACTGAAGAACTCCCGGCAGGCGCTTCCGCTCGACCCGACCCGGACCCGCAAGGTGGCAGTGCTCGGCCCGCTAGCCGACTCCCTCTACTCCGACTGGTACGGCGCCGACCTGCCGTACGAGGTGACCGCCCTCGACGGCATCCGCGAGCGGCTGGGCGGCTCCGCCAGCGTCAGCGGGCTCGACGGGGCGGACCGGATCGCCCTGAAGGACCCGGCGACCGGCCGGTACGTCACGGCCACCGGCACCACCGACGCCGACCCGGTCGCCGCGACCGGTGCCACCGCGTCGCTCACCGCCCAGTTCGACGCCGTGGACTGGGGCCAGGGTGTGGTGACGCTGCGCAACGCCGCCAACGGCCGCTACCTCGGCTACAACTGGGGGCCGTTCGTCACCCGCGACGTGCAGCCGAACGGCTGGTACGTGCAGCAGCAGTTCACGCTGGAGCCGCAGGCCGACGGGAGTGTCGTGTTGCGTTACGCCGGCTACGAGACGACCGAGAGCTGGTTCGGCGTCAACACGTACGTCACGGTCGGCGACGACGGCGCCCTCAAGCTCGGCGCGTCCACCGCGGCGGACGCGACCCACTTCTCCCGCGAGCTGATCAGCAGCGGTGTCGACCGTGCCGTCGCGGCGGCCAAGGCTGCAAACACCGCCGTCCTGGTCGTCGGCAGCAACCCGTTCATCAACGGGCGAGAGGCGCACGACCGTACCTCGATGGCGTTGAGTGCCGGCCAGGAAGCGCTGGTCAAGGCCGTGACGAAGGCCAACCCCCGTACGGTGCTGGTGGTGCAGACCAGCTATCCGGTCACGATCGGGTGGGAGCAGGAGCACGTGCCGGCGATCGTGTGGACCACCCATGCGGGCGCGGAGACGGGTCACGCCATTGCCGACGTCCTGTTCGGTGACCGCAATCCGTCCGGCAAGCTCACCCAGACCTGGTACCAATCGGACCGGCAACTACCGCCGGACCTGCTGGAGTACGACATCATCTCGTCCGATCAGACCTACCTCTACAGCACCGCGAAGCCGCTCTACCCGTTCGGCCACGGGCTGTCGTACACCGGGTTCCGGTACGGCCAGCTCCGCACGGACGCCCGGTCGGTCGCGGCGGACGGCACGATCACGGCCCGCGTCGAGGTGACCAACAGTGGGAGCCGGGCGGGTTCCGAGGTCGTCCAGCTCTACGCCCACCAGCGCACGTCGCGGGTGAAGACCCCGATCCGGGCGCTCAAGTCGTTCCAGCGGGTGGACCTCGCCCCCGGGCAGACCCGCACCGTCACGCTGCGGATACGGGCCGCCGACCTCGCGAACTGGGACGTCACCCGCAGTCGGTGGGTGGTCGAGTCGTCCACGTACGACCTGATGGTCGGCGCGAGCGCCGCGGACCTCCGGGCCCGGACGGCGGTCGCGGTGCGCGGTGAGACGATCCCGGCCCGGGACCTGTCCCGGACGACCAGGGCCGAGAACTTCGACGGGTACGCGGGGGTCCGGCTCGTCGACGAGACGAAGGTGCGCGGTACGGCCGTGGGTGCCACCGCCTCCGGCCAGTGGATCTCCTTCGCGAAGTCCGCAGTGCGTCCGGGCAGCCATACCTTCACGGCCAGGGTCGCCAGGGCCACGGCGGGTACCGGCACGATCCAGGTTCGACTGGGCTCGCCCACCGGACGACTGCTGGGTACGGCCACCGTGCCCAGCACCGGCGACGACTACCGGTACGTCAGCGTCAGCGCCGAGGTGGCCGGGGCCGCCGGCACCCACGACGTCTTCCTGGTGTTCGACACTCCGCTGCGGCTGGCGGACTTCTCGCTGCGGTGATGCGTGGTCGGGGGGTGCCTCGTGCGCCCCGGCCCGATTCATCGGATGATGCTCACCCGCACCTGGCAACAGTCGCGTCTTTTGCCTTTTTCACAGGCATTTAGACATAGATGAGACCCAATCCCGTATTGCATTCGTCACACGTCTGACATACGCTCCGCGGGAGACTTCGTAGCGATTGGCAAAAGAGTGCGGTCGGGCGGCACACGCCCCCCGCCGATCCTTGGTGGCGTCGCTGTTCCCTGCTTGTCGCTCGATGCACGCTCCAGGCACCACGTCGACGACAAGTGAGAAAGGACAGCACGTGACATCAGCCGTATCCACCACCCGCACGGCACTGCTCGCGGCGGCGCTCGTCGCCGCCACGCTGCCGGCCGTGGTGATCAGTCAATCGCCGGCCTCTGCCGCGGTCCAGGAGACCTACTACGTCGCCCCGGACGGCAACGACAGCAACCCGGGAACCCTCGCGTCGCCGTTCAAGACGGTGCAACGCGCCCGGGACGTCGTCCGCACTGTGAACGCGAACATGACCGGCGACATCAACGTGTACCTGCGCGGCGGCAGATACCCGGTCACCAGCACCGTCGAGTTCGGCGCCAGCGACTCCGGCACCAACGGGTACCGGATCAGCTACGCCGCCTACGCCGGCGAGACCCCGGTCCTCGACGGCGGCGTCCCGGTGACCGGGTGGACCCAGCACAGCGGCAACATCTGGAAGGCGCCGCTGGACCGCAGCACCAAACTGCGCACGCTCTACGTCAACGACAAGCGCGCGCAGATGGCGACCAAGACCATCAGTTCGGCGGGGTGCTACGGGACGTACAACGTCACCGCCGGCCAGGCGTCCTGGGCGTGGGAGTCGGGCTCCCAGTGCGACGGCGCGAAGTACAGCCAGAACGACTTCCCCGCCATCCCGCGCAACCAGGACGACATCGAGATCGAGACGGGCACGACCTGGACCACGGCCATCGTGGGGGTCCGTCAGGTGACCACCGACGGCACGAACCGCGTCGCCCTGTTCCAGCAGCCGGGCGCTGCCATCGCGCAGGGCGCGTTCAACGGCAACGCCCAGGTCGGCGGCTCCCACAAGCTCATGAACGCGTACGAGTTCCTGGACGCGCCGGGCGAGTTCTTCTTCGACAAGAGCAGCAAGACCGTCTACTACTACAAGGCCAGCGCCGAGGACATGTCGACCGCGTCGGTCTACGCGCCGAACAACGTCACCACCGTGCTGCGCGTCGCCGGTGCCTCGACCACCAGCCACGCCCGCAACATCACCTTCTCCGGCCTGGCCGTGCAGCACTCCGACTGGAACCTGTTCAACGTCGCCGGCTCGTCCTTCAAGCAGGCGCAGCAGGGCAACCTCGGCGCGCAGGCGTACGCGAAGGGCAACTTCCACGTCTACTACTACCGCAACGTGGACGTCACGCCCGGCATCGTCCAGGTGCAGAACGCCGACGGGATCCTCCTGCAACGCAACCGGGTCCAGCACACCGGCGCCGACGGCATCAGCATGGTCAACGACGTGCAGAACTCGCAGTTGATCGGGAACTACACGAACGACATCGCCGGGTCGGCCATCGACGTCGGCCATCCCCAGCACGTCTACATCGGAGACGGCACGTCGAGCAACCGGGAGAAGTACCTCCCGCAGGTCGAGGGACTGCCGAAGAACATCGAGATCAAGAACAACTACATCTACGACAGCGCGGTCCTGTTCAACGGGCACAGCCCCATCTCGGCGTACTTCGTCGACACCCTGACGATCCAGCGCAACCGGATCGAGAAGGCTCCCTGGTCGGGCATCACGATGGGCTGGGGCTGGTGGAACTTCGACGGGTCATCGGGGTCGATCGTGCCCAACCGGCCGACCACGACGGCGCGGAACAACACCATCAGCTACAACCACATCATCGACACGGTCCAGCGCCTCAGCGACACGGCGCCCATCTACACGCTGGGCAGCCAGCCCGGGACCACGATCACCAACAACTACCTCCAGGGCGTGCCCTCGGGCCACAAGTACGGACTCCACCCCGACGAGGGCTCGGCGTACATCACGTTCCGCGACAACGTCCTGAGCATCGACAAGAACGTCACCTGGATGATCAATTCCGACGACTTCGGTCGTAAGCACGATCTGAGCATCACGCAGATCTACGGACCGATCAACAAGGTGTCGAACAAGAACCTGCCGAACAGCACGGTCGCCGACATCCTCGTCTCCTCCGACTACGTCTGGCCGGCGGCGGCGTACGGCATCGCGGCGAACTCCGGCCTGGAGGACGCGTACCGGGACATCATCCCGGCCAGCAGGTTCTCCGCGCCGAACTACGTGCTGCCGGCCAGCACGTACGTCACCAGTGGCACGGCGACGATCCCGATCCGGAGCACCGGCGACGCCACCAAGTCGGTGTGGCTGGCACCGTACGGCACGACCACCTTCACGGCCGGAGCGACGATGACCAGGGCGGCCGGTAACGCCACGTCCATCGCCGTGCCGGCCACGCAGGGCGAGTACCGGCTCTACGTCGTCGACGCACAGGGCAACCGGTCCGCCGAGTCGACCTCCATCGTCCGGCAGCAGAGCGGCGGTGGCAGTCAGCAGGGCGGGCAGCTCGTGGGCGGCCAGTCCGGCCGCTGTGTCGAGGTCCCCAACTCCTCGACGACCAACGGCACCCAGGTGCAGCTCTGGGACTGCGGCAGCGGCACCAACCAGCGGTGGACCTCCACCTCCAGCAAGCAACTGATGGTGTACGGCAACAAGTGCCTGGACGCCTCGGGAGCGGGCACCGCCAACGGCACCCAGGTCATCATCTGGGACTGCCACGGCGCCGCGAACCAGCAGTGGAACATCAACGCCAACGGCACCATCACCAACGGCCAGTCCGGGCTCTGCCTCGACGCCAACGGCGCGGGCAGCGCCAACGGCACGAAGCTCATCCTCTGGTCGTGCAACGGCGGCGCCAACCAGCAGTGGACGCTGCGTAGCTGATCACCACCGGAGTCCGGGGCCAGGCCGACACGGGCCTGGCCCCGGCTACTTCTGGTAGCCGTAGTTGTCGCAGGTCCTGCGTCCCAGGACACAGTTCTTGGTGCGCTTGTTCATGGTGTTGACATCCCACATCACGAACGCGTCCCCGTGCATCGACGAGGCGCTCTTGCCCTCCTTGTCGGAGGCGAGGTAATAGCCCGCCGGGGTGCCCTTGGCCGGGTACTGGATGTCGAAGGTGATCGCCGGAATCCGAACCGGGTGGCCGGGCGGGCAGGTATTGCCGCTGCCGTACGCCACATGGTCCTTGTGGTTGGGGCTGTCCAGGTGCTTGCCGTCCCAGCAGTCGGGGAACTGCAGCATGAAGTGCAGCGTGGCGGTCCCGCCGCAGATCGGCCAGTTGCCGTTGGTGCTGCGGGCGACGCCGTCGAGGTCGCCGGGGCCGTAGAAGGCGCAGTAGAACTGGCCGGTCGCGCCGCGCGGTGTCGGTGTCCTCTTCTTGGCGTCGCCGGAGATCATGCGCAGACCGTTGGGCATCGGCATCTGGCCTGTCGAGTTCTTGGCGAGCGAGCGGTAGTAGACCCGGAAGCCTGTGGTCTCGACCGGCTTCCCGGTCGCGTTGTCGTAGAGCGTGGGCACCCAGTACGCGGAGTGATCCTGGATCGGCTTGCAGGACGTGGCAGTGAACTTCGTCAGGTCTCCGGCGACGGTGTTCGCGTCGACCGCCTTGTTGCCGACGAAGGAGTGCATGTGTGAGGCGCCCGGGAGACCGGGGGCGACGATCGGGTCATCCGGCAGCCGGTGGCTGTACTGGCAATCCGCCCGGAACTCCGGGAGGTCGCCGACACCGGCCGGGGCAGGGTCGATCCTCAGCGCCTTGTACGCGTCGACCTGCGCCTTCCAGGCCGCACGGTCGACGGGAACCCAGCCGTTGACGCGGGCCTTCGGTGGGGCAGCGGTCGACGGCGTCGCGCCGGTCGACGGGGTCGCGGAGACCGACGGTGTCGCAGAGGCCGGGACCCCCGTTGCGGGCGACTCCGCCTGCCCAGCCGACGGCGACGGGTATCCGAGGGCATTGGCCGCGTTCGACGGCTCGAGCTGCGCTGCGCCGTTGCCCAGGTACACCGCCCCGGCCGCGACGACGAGCACGACGGCCGCGCCCGCGATCACGCTGAGTTTCCGGTCGGCAATCCACCCCGGAGAGCGATGACGTGACGGCGGCTTGCCCTCGTACGACACGGGTCACTCCCAACGAACAGACCACAGGCTGACCCGAACGGTCACGGGCCGCCATATCGTAGGCATTCGCCGCGCGTGCCGGACAGGGTCTTTAAACACTCTTAATCAAGCCGGTCCGGGCGCACGTCTGGACGAAAAATGGGTAATGCTGGGCGATGAAGTCGACCTGGAAGCCCCACGAGAAGCACGGCGGCCTGACCGACAAGGACAAGCGCGAGCTGCCGGAGAGCGTCTTCGCATTCCCCGGCAAGCGCAAGGAGCCGATGACCGACGCGGGCCACGTCCGCAACGCCATCGCCCGCTTCGACCAGGTGCAGGGCGTCACCGACAAGGATCGTGACCTGGCCTTCCAGAACATCCTCGCCGCCGCCAGGCACTACGGCGTCGAGGTCGCCGAGACGAACTGGAAGCAACTCGGCAAACTGCCGCACACGCCGAACCCCGCGCACTGAGCACGGCCCGGGGATGGGTTCCGAGGGTGGTTCGCGGGCGTGTTAGCGTGCTCGTCGTTGTCAGCGAGCGCCGCTACTGTAGCTCAACTGGCAGAGCAGCGGACTCTTAATCCGCGGGTTCGGAGTTCGAGTCCCTGGCGGCGCACCAATTAAAGGATCTGCCCAGCAAGAAGCTGGCTATGGCATTCATGGCTGCCTAGAGCCTCGTCCTACCTGGACAACGGCCTCCCGCACCACCCGTGACGTGCACCGTCACGATGAAAATGGCTCAGTGCTTCTTGACACCTCATGACCTTGTCGGTGCTCTGGGGTCGGCCCGATGTCGCCGCATAGCGGGCCACTCCTGGCCCCATTCCCAATTGGAGGTGCGACAAAGCTACCTCTGTTCCGAGGTGCGCGGGGTTGGGTTAGCAGTTCAGGACGCCTTGGGCCAGGATTCGAAGTTGAGCGTCCTTGTTGGTCATGGTCTGGCGCAGGTCGGCGATCGCGTCCACCCATTGTTGTTTCTGGGTGACGGTGAGCTTGCCGCGGTTGGCTTCGATGAAGGCGTTGGCGTCCTCGAAGTTGCCGGCCTTGACCTCGCCGATGACGGTGAGTACCGGGGCCGAGATGTCGGTGACACCGACCTTGGTGACCATGTCCGCCAGTTGGCCGGTGGTGAGGCCGCCGTCGACGTCGACTGGCGTGTTGAGCTGTCCGGCGGTGTCCAGTCGGCCCACCGAGTCGAGGAGGACCTTGGGTCGTTGGGTCTCGTCGGCGGTCGCGTAGTCGAAGACGACATCTTCGTGGCCGACCGCGCCCAACTTCAGGACCGGCGCGAAGACACTCAACTCCGGCTGGTTGGGCACCCGGTCGATCATCTGCTCGACCTCGGTCAGGTTCGCCTTCATCTGCTCGGCCGACCAGCGCGCCCGTAGCCGTTGGAAGACGTCCTTGCTCGTCTTGAGGTCCTTCGCCCAGATCAACTCGGCGAGGGCGCCGTCGACAGGCGCTACGGGATTGTTCTTCTGTGCCTTCTTCGCCTCCCTGCGCAGCACGTCGGGCGTGATCACATCGATGATTTCGGTGGGCGTGGTGGACTGTCCGTTCTCGCCGGCGAGCGCGGTGTGCAGGGTGCCGTCCAGCGTGGTGGGATCCGTACGATGGGGGGTGACCCTCCATCGGTGACTCGTATCGAGGGTCAGGCGGGAGGTGTCGGACTTCTTCGTGGTCGGGTGCAGGATCGCCACACCGTACGTGTCTGTCACGGTGAGCAGGTCCAGGCTGACCCCACCGCGAGTGACCACGACGGGTAGGTTGCGACGTTGAGCGAACTGTTCGAGCAGATAGTTCAGCGTCGCGATGTCGGCGGACTGCGGGGCGGTGCCGACGCCCGGAGTGTCCAGCAGGATTACCGGGTGTTCGGCGTCAGCCATCGGGACCAACTCAGCGATCATGCGGTGCGCTGTGTTCTCCTCGTTCGAGGAGATGACGTAGACGTCGCCATGCGCCGTGACACGCCAGTGGCGGGGAGACGATCCTGCTGCCAGCGGCCCACCTGTCAACCGCAGCGGCCAACTCGGCGCTGTCACCGTCTTGACGTCGAGGTCGGACGCGCTCTGGTCAGCGACGGCAGAGTCCGCCTCGACATCTGCCTGCGGTAGATCCGCCTGGGAGGGGGTCAGCGGAGGAGCCAGACTTCCAATTTCACCGTTGCTGTTGACAATTCCGTTGTCCTTGGCCACAACCGAAGGGTCGGCGTGTAGAGCGGACAGGGCGGCGCGTATTTGCTCGCCGTATCGTGCGCCGCCACGTAGGCGAAACGGACGGTGCACGTCAAGAAAATACCCGACGATTGCTGAGATGTGATCGGTTTCGTTCGTGTGGCGAAGCGTTTTGGCTACCTCAAGAATCACCGCCGGGGTCTGCGGAATTCCGTGAGCCAACAACTTGTTGTTGATCGCGGTCACCATGTCCTGATCAGCACGACCGAGAGGCACGAGCGGCTGCAGGCGCGTGCGGATCAGCACCGTGTCTCTGGGGAGAGTGTCAGGTGGCCCGAGCTCCGCGACCGTCACGGCGCTCGCGTCCTTGTGATCGGGAAGGCGAAGGCTCACCTCCGGCATCAGCTGCTTAAGCACGGCCCGTACCTGTACGCGAGTCGTGCCAGCTACTTGCAGTTCCAACGCGCCGTCGGCCGAACTCTCCACGACGGCGGATGCCAGGGTGCGCAGAGTCGAAATTGTCGACGCCGGGAGGGAACCATCGGGGCCGACCGTCAACTCTACCGGATCGATGCGTGGTGGCAACCGGCGCGACCACCATACGGCGACCCGACGTCGGCTCTCATCCGAAGCGCCGACGACCCCTGGACCGGCCGACTGCTCGGGCCCCCGGGAGAAGGGGGGGTGAAGAATCACTTGGTCCGTCACCTCACGGAAGGAGCCTTCCAGGAGGCTGTGCACCGCCGTCGCGCGAGCCTTTCCAGTGTCCTGCGACCCACGGCCCAGGCCGAAAACGCTGCCGTTCCCGCCGCCCTCCACGAAGACATCGACCTGGAATCCGTGACGCAGGTTGGCAGCAACTGAATTGACCATCTCCGCAAGTTCGCTAGGGATGCCGTCCAGGTCGGTTCGCTTCTTGCTGAACTCGATCGTCAGCTGCCAGGGCTGGTAGCGCGCCTTGACCGGGACCTGGAACGCGCCTCGGGACATGCGGGTGCCGCGAGCTTCGCGGGGCTGCTCCGGGATGCCGAGGGCCTCCCTCACCGACCGCGGAAGTTCAATGGTGTGGAGATTGATGATGGCGAGTTCACCATTCCCCATGTTCAGGTTGACGAAGTGAGAGTAGGTGGCCGTCCGGATAGGGCCAGAAATGTCGGGTGACGCGAGAAGGAATCCAACGACCGCCTCCCAAGCAGCGGCCGGATCTGGAAGATCCGTGATCAAGGGCTCGACAGCCAGGAGGTGGAGGTCACCCTTCCGGTTTCTCAGCTCCCGAATGAGGTAGGTGACGGCCCGCTGCAGAGCCGGCAGCACAGGCTCCTGCACCGCCCGCGTGTCTACGTCACCCGAAGCTTGCGATCTTGGGTGTAGCTCAGGAATCCAGGTGTGCGCAAATCCGGTACTGATTTGCTTCTGGGTGATCGCTGGTAGGCTGGAGCCGTCGTGTCCAATTGCCCGCGCGAGCCGCTCGATATTCGGCGGTCCGCTGCGTTCTGTGATGGACCGGGCCAGGTGTCTGGATCGCTTCTTGACGTAATATTCGATTTGCGCGTTTTCGTCGTCAGCGATGCGGTGTGAGCCAGGATTCATCTCGTCCAGGCGCCGGGTGTAGTTCTCTTGTAGGAGGCCGCTCAGTATCTTGGCCACTGGATGCTTGCGCGCGAGCATCATCGACGAGTTGTTAAGAAATCCCCAGCGGCGAACCGTGCCGGCCTGGAGTGGCTGCGTACTTTTGCGAAAGCGCTCGAGGGCGAACCCGTGCTCTTTGAACAGTCGGATCAATGCGGACGTCTCGCGTAGAACGTTGTCACCGTCGATGCCAATGCCACCGAAGCGATAGAGGATTTCCGGGAGCGAAATGTCTTTGGCCTCGGCGTACCCTCCAGGTGTTCCCTTTGATAGTGCGAGCTGGAACTCGGACATCAATTGCATCGGCGTGGAAGAATTGAAGATCTCATGCACATTGATCAACAGAATACTGTTAAGCTGCGCCCACCTGCGCATTCTGCCAACTGAGGAATCGGGGGAGCGGAACTGCTCGCGGGTCACCGTCGTCCACAGCACCGTGGCGAATCCTAGAGAGTCGGCATTTTTTGCCGACTCCGCGATGGTCCTCTGAAAGGCTAAGGTCGTTTCACTCAAGCCGTCCAGCGGGCTCCCGTACCAGAACGTGTGCACGATCATGGGCATCTCCGCGACGGGCATAGCGGTGCGATCCCGTTCGGTGGCCTCGGCCAGCGGGCCCATCCACTTCACCGTCGGAGACTGCCACACCGTCTGTTCCCGCGACGTGATTGAATTAATCTTGACGGGCCGGTGTGCCACGGTGAGATCGAGCCGGGAAAACAGTTCGACCAACACGTCCGTGCGGAAGACGTCGAAGTTGCGGAAGGGCGGCGGCATGAAGTCCGGCTTAGGTGGTATGTCCCGCAGCCCAAACGGATCAGGACCCCACAACGGGAGCTGCTCCGGCGGCTGGCCTTGCCAACCTGGACGCCGTTGCCGCTGCCGCTGGTCCCGCCGTAGCTGGTCCAACAACTCCAGCCCGCGCCCTGACAACTGGCTGCTGACCACAGAGGGCCCGCCGCCGGCCATGCTGCCGACTGGCGCGGCCGACGGGTGCGACACGAGAGCGCTACCGACGGTACCGCGAACCCAATCGTTAAACGAGGTGCCGCCCCGTAAGCGTTGCGTGCCGTACTCATTACGGAAGTTTTCGGCCAGGACACCGGCCACCCGGTCGGGTCGATGCCGCATGCGCAGCCTGTCGGCCGCTTCGATAATGGCCGCCGGCGTCTGGGGAATGTGATCATTCAACAGGATATTGTTGACGGCGGTGACGATCTTAAGGTCCGAAGGTGTGAACGCTGCGAGTCGCTGTAGGCGCGCGTGAATGAGCACTGTGTCGTCGGTCAGGGAGAGGGCTGGCGCGCCTTTCGATACGGTTACGGCGCCGGGTGGTCGCCCCTGTTCGCGGAGACTGTTCATCACCTGCGGCATCAAATTCGCGAGTACAGCATTGATTCGGTAATGATTGGCGCCCGTCACCACCAGCTCCAGGCTGCCGTCGAGCGAACTTTCCACGACGCTCCGCGCCAAGCCACTCAAAGCCGAGAGCATCGGGCCGGAGAGGGAGCCAGAGTGGTTGAAACTCATCGTTATCGGCTCGATGGTGGGGGGCAACCGGCGATGCCACCACACAAGAGCCTGACGCTGGTTCTGCTGCGAAATGACACCTTTGGGGCCGACCGACTCACCCGCTCCACGGGAGATGGGAGGGTGAAGAACAAGATTCTCCGACCCGCCCGCAAGAAGGCTTCGAAGCAGGGTATGGACCGTGATCGCACGAGCCGCACCGGAATCATTGGCACCCACCGCCATCCCGAACAGTCCGCCGCTGCCGCTGCCTCCACCTTCTACGAAAACGTCGATTCGGAGGCCGCGACTGGCCTCGCTCGCGATCCAGGTCGCCGCCTCCGCTAGTTGGTGCGGGACCCCGCTCAGGTGAGTCTTCTTCTTGTCGAAGTCGATCGTCACCCAGGGTCTGGGCACCGCCGTCGTCTGTACAGCAGGGCCCGAGGTCGGCACCGGGGCCGAGGCGTCATGGGCATGCGGGACGATCTCCGCTGGAACGGGCGGGCCGGGAAAACTGGTCGCGGCAGCTACGACGTCCCTGTCCTCGCCGGCGAGGACAGCAGGTAGGTCGAGGTCGGCGCCTGTGCCGGCGATGGAAGGATGTTTGGCGAACAGATGAACGGCCGGTAGAACCAGTACGTACTCGGCGGTGTCCGGCGTGGCGGGACGCCCGTGGATGTCGATCGGCAGGACCCGATCACTGCCTGCGCCGGCCAGGGCGTTGCCGGTGACAAGGACGGGTAAGCCAAGCGTGCCGGTGCGGGCGATCGCCCCGTCCAGGGTGAGGGCGGCGGCGACTGACGCCGGCGGAGCGTCCACCATCCGGGCGACGACGCTCAGCGGCTGCGTCAACAACGTCTGCACCACTACCGCAAGCCCGTCCAGGGCCGGAGCGGTGTGGATCAGATGCAGGCCCGGCACGGGCGTGGCGTCGTGCACCTCTGACGGCACCGACCCTGGCTCCTGGCTCACGAAAGAGCCAGAGTCCACCCACGTGGTGAGGAACTCGCGACAATCCGCACGCGCGGTCATCACCATTCGCTCCTGCTTTCCTGTGGCAGCACCTGAGCATGGCACCCGGGCGGCCGAGAGCGAAGCCGAGGCTTTGTGACATTACCCGCAGCGGCGGCGGGAGTCTTGTGGATCGGCGCATTGCCGGGTGAGACGGGTGCTGACCACCTGCGCCGCGTCCTGCTGCGCGAGCGGCACAAGATCGGCGGGGCAGCGCCGGCGTTCATCGGGCAGACCGTTCGGTTCGCGCTGGACCACGGCTACCACTTGGTCATGGAAGGCATCACGCACACGAGCCGCTACCGGGGCATGCTGACCGCGCTGGGACGGCCACCGCGGTCGGTCGCTGTTCTGCTAGCCTGCACGGTTGCCGGTGGCTGACGACAGCCCTGAAGGACGACGAGCCGCACGGCCCACCACCTCAACGCGCTCCTGGACCGCGAGCCGTGATGGCCGACGATCAGAAGAGGGTCAGGGGTTCGACAGGTGTCGGGTCGGGCAGCGCGGCGAGGCCTGGCACTCGGGCGCGTACCTCTTCGTGGAAGCGGCGGGCGAGCCGCGGGGCGTCGGCGTTGTCCGGCGTGTGGACGAACATGGTGGGGGAGCGGCCCTCGCGCAACCAGCCGGCGGCGACCTCGACCCAGCGCTGCCAGCCCTCGACGGTGCGGGTGTTGTCGTCGCGACCCAGGTAACGCACGATCGGACGGTCGGTCAGCGCGACGGCCCGCAGCGGCACCCGGGGCTTCTTGGTCCAGGCGTCGCGCTCGGCGTCACTTGTCGGCGGGCTGCTGAAGAACGCGGTGGTGTCGAAGGGAATCCATTCGGCCGACGCCGCGGTGAGGATCTCCTCGAGCAGCCGGATCGCGCGTGGCTCGGTGAAGAACGCGGGATGGCGGACCTCCACGGCGTACCGGTGGGAAGCCGGGAGCTGCGCGAGGAACCGACCGAGCGTGGGTACGTCGGCGGGCGCGAACGACCCCGGCAGCTGGACCCAGAGGGCGTGCACGCGCGGGCCGAGGGGCTCGATCGCGTCCAGGAAGGCGCGCAGCGGCTCGCCGCTGTCGGTGAGCCGGCGTTCGTGCGTGATCACCTTGGGCAGCTTGAGGACGAACCGGAAGTCGGCGTCCGTCTGCGCCGCCCAGGACGCCACGGTGTCCCGGGCCGGGGTCGCGTAGAACGTGGTGTTGCCCTCGACGGCATCGCACCACCTGGCGTAGTCCCGTAGGCGCTCTCCGGAGGGCAGCGAGTGGCCCGGCCACGACCGGTGACTCCACATCGCGCACCCCACGTGCAGACGCATCGCGGCCCTCCTCCGGTGTGCGGCCGCGCCCACCATAACCGGCACCCGTTCGACCGAATCCGTCAACCATGGGTTGACGAGATGCGTGCGTCAACCTAAGGTTGACGGCATGACCGAACCATTCCAGATGAGCAACTCCGTCAAGCTCGACGACCTCATCCAGGCCATCAAGAAGGCCCACACCGACGCGCTCGACCAGCTCACCGACGCGGTGATCGCCGCCGACCACCTCGGTGAGGTCGCCGACCACCTGATCGGTCACTTCGTCGACCAGGCCCGGCGCTCGGGCGCCTCCTGGACCGACATCGGTCGCAGCATGGGGGTCAGCAAGCAGGCCGCCCAGAAGCGCTTCGTGGCGAAGGGCTCCACCGATGCGGCGGCGCTCGACCCGAACGCCGGCTTCGGGCGGTTCACCCCGCGCGCCCGCAACGTGGTGATGGCCTCGCAGGAGGAGGCCCGGGCCGCCGGAAACCCCGAGATCGGACCCGCGCACCTGGTGCTGGGCCTGCTCGCCGAGCCCGACGGGCTGGCCGCAAGGGTGTTGACCGGTCGGGGCGCCACCCCCGAGGCCGTGCGCGAGGCCGTCGGGGCCGCCCTCCTGCCGACGTCTGCCGACGTCCCCGACCTAATCCCCTACAACGCCGCCGGCAAGAAGGCGTTGGAGCTGACCTTCCGGGAGGCGCTGCGCCTCGGGCACAACTACATCGGCACCGAGCACATCCTGCTCGCCCTGCTGGAGCAGGAGGACGGGACCGGCGTGCTCACCGATCTGGGCCTGACCAAGGAAGCCGTCGAAGGCGACCTGTCCGCCGCCCTCGCGGCCGCCGTCAAGGCGTCCGCGACCGACGACGAGGCCCGGTAGGGGCCGCACGTCGCCGCCCCCTCGCCTAGCCTCGGGTTGCCGAACGGCGACATGCCGGTGCATCGATGTCGGCGGGACGGGGGGCAGTGCAATGCGACGTGCCGACGAACGGATGTCCGCCGGGGCGCTGGCAATCGGGGGGTGGTGGGCATCCTCGTGATGGTCGCCGCCCTGGCCGGGATGTCGGCCTGTAGCCCCGCGGACAAGCCGGTGCTGGCGGTCCGGGCCGTCAACGGTCGGCCGGTGCTGCTGTTCGCCGCTGCCTACGGCACGCGGCGCGACGCCATCCCCGTCCACTTCACGCTGGACGAGCTGACCGCGCTCGGGGCCCGGAGACGTCCTGGTCCCAGAGGCGGCCGGCAAGCGGAAGGCGGTCACCGAGACCGCCTTCCGCAAGCGGGCGAAGAAGACCTGTTGACGTGCTCGTTCAGGAGACGTCGGGGAAGCCGTAGCGCAGGGCGTGCTCCGGATCGGCCGGGTCGATCTGGCGTACGCCCGCGTCGGCGAGCCGCTTGTTGACCTCGTCGAGCTGCTCGCGGACCAGTCGGGCCTCCTCCTCGGTGACCCGGCCCCGGTGCGGCTTGCCGGCGTGCTCCAGCGTTCCGTAGTCGATCTTTTCGACGCTCTTACGGGCCTTGGGCGGGCGGACCCGCTCGGCCGTCTTCAGCAACTGGGCCATCGGGACGTCGGTGGCCATCGCGTCGAACTCGCTCGCGGTGAGGACCACCCGTCGTGGCTCGCCACCACCGTGCCGGTCGTGGATCTCGACCACCGCCACGTCGAGCGCGGCGTCGTCGATGTTCTCCACCTCGCCCGGGGTGGCGTCGAGCTGCACGGGCCCGGCGACCAGGTCCGGGTGCTCCAGGACGACGACACGAACCACCTCGCCGTCCTGCTGCAGAACGGTTCCGGTGAAGTCGGAGACGTGGATCGTCTTCTTGCCCATGCGCGGAGCTTCTCCTGTCGTAGGCCGGGGTGCCGGACCTGGAAGAAATTACCCGACAGGTGTGCGAATACCGTCGCTGGTCCTCCTGCGGTGTGTCGTCCCCGACCACCGGACGGAAGGCTCAGCGCGTGTTGAGACCGTGCCGGCTGAAGCTGCCGACCGGCAGCTCGTTCAATGCCGCCCAGGACAATCCACCCGCCGTGCGGATCATCCGATACCGCGCCTGGGCCGGGACGTCCGCGGCGGCCTCCGCCGCCCGCCAGAGGCGCGTCGGGTGCTGGTGGAGGCGGTCGTTCGGCTGAATCGGCATGCCCATACCGTCGCAGACAAAGGTGTCCAGGTATGAAAATACCTATGACGGTCGATGTGACGAGCCGATTCCCAGATGCCGGGCGGCGTTCCGCCCTGACGCGATGGCCCGCCCGGTCGGGCGTCCAGGCGTACGGTGATCACGACGTCCGGGGGTGGTGACGGGGAGGTGAGCATGCTCGATCGCCGGTTGCAGCTGCACCTCGCCTCCTGGCTCGGCCAGTGGCCGGCCGGGCCCGGGCTGCACGTGGTCGCCTCGCATCGGCGGGCCGTGCCGGCCTGGGACGGCCGACTGCGTCCGGCCCTCGCCGTGGACACCGGTCAGAGCGCGGTGCTCTCCGTCGCGCCGGACCGCGTCGCCGCGATCCGGGCGTTGGTCGAGCGCGCGCCGCAGCGGATGCTCGCGGCACTGCCGGAGACCGTCGGACACCCCGCCTTCTGCCTGCACGACGGCCCGTTCCGCTGGACTCTCTCCCCCGCGCCGCTGCCCGACGTGGGGGAGTGGACCCCGTCGACCGCATCCGGTCTACCGCCCTGGCTGCGGCTGTTCGACAGGCCGGTGCTCGTGGTCCGCGACGCCGACGGCGCCTACCTGGCCGGCGCCGCGATCAAACGTCACGACGCGTACGGACACGAGTTGGCAGTGGGTACCGTGCCCGCGGTCCGGGGCCGGGGCCTCGCGCGTCGGCTGGTGGCGCAGGCGGCACGGCGGGTCCTGGACGAGGGCGCGGTGCCGACGTACCTGCACGAGAGGGACAACCACGCCTCGGCCCGGCTGGCGGACGCGGCGGGCTTCCCGGACCGGGGTTGGCGGGCGTACGGGGTGTATCCGCGCTGAACGGCCCCACGGCTGGGTTCAGTGCGCGGACCGTGGATCCCGGGCCGGATCCACGGTCCGCAACCTGCCCCCAGGCCCCGGCTCTCTCCGAGATCGGCAGCGCCACCGACGCGCCGACTCGATATCGATCACGCTACGTATCGAAACTGCAAGCTGCAAGATGCGAGCTGTCGAGTCGGAGTGTCGAATAGTGGACTTGACCTGCTACGACGCCGGGTGACGCGGATGATCCGGTCAGTGACGCAGAGTGTGGATGAGGTCGACGACCTGTCGCGTCACCGGGCGGAGCACCCGCAGTCGCGACAGCGCCACGAGCCGGTCGATCAACGGCACCACGCCGTCGATCAGCTGCCGGGTCTTCATCTGACCGGGCGAGCGGTCGTGCACCCAGTAGAGGATGACCCCCATGTACCCCAGCCAGAGCAGTTCGGGCAGCTGAGTACGCAACTCCGCGTCGACCTTGGCGGTCGAGCCGGTCAGCACCTCGGCGAACAGGTCGATCGCCGCCAGCCGTGGACCGGACGACTCCGCGGAGAACGGACTGAGCGGTGAGGTCGGTTCCGCCGCCGTCTTGAAGAAGGTCGCCGCGAACTCGTGCGACGGGGCGAGCACGTCGACGGCGGCGTGCAGCACCCCCGCCAGCCGGGCGGCGAACGCCTCCTCCCGGTCGAGCACCGGTTGGGCTCTGGCCCGGAGCTCGGCCTGGGACTGTGCGTAGAACTCCTGGATCAGGTGGTCCTTTGAACCGAAGTAGTAGTACGCGTTGCCCACCGCCACGCCGGCTTCCTGCGCGATCGCCCGCATCGTGGTCTGGGCGTAGCCACGCTCGCGGAACAACCGCATCGCGGTGTCCCGGATGAGCTGCCGGGTCTGCTCGCCCCGGGCGGTCGCAGGCTCACCCGCAGTGGTCGTCGGCGCAGGTTGCTCGGTCATCGAGGTCACGGTATCCCGCCAGCTCGTCGATCGGCTCGGCCCACGGATCGCGAACCCGCTCCCGGATCGCCGAGGCGGCCGCCACCACCTGCCGGGCCAGCGGCAACAGGTGTGGCTGGGACAGCCGCTCGGCCGCCGACCGGTGGTCGGCCAGCGCCCAGAGGCAGGCGAGCCACGCGCCGTCGCCCGCGTACACCTCGCCGGTGTCGGCCACGACGGTCAGGTCACGCAGCGTCGCGTCGTGATCCAGGCCGGGGAAGCGCCGCCGGGCCTCGGTCGAGCCGGCTGGCACGAACTCCAGGGGTACGAGTTGGGCGCGGGACGCGAGCCACCGGCGCGCGGCGCGGCAGAGCGGGCAGTTCGCGTCGAAGAGGACGGTGAAGGCCCGGATCCCACCACCCCCGAACGCGGTGGGATCCGGAGTCTGGGGAGACCCGCCGACAGACGAGGCGGTCATCGGGCCGGAGACCCGGTGCCCGGCCCGTCGGCACCGGGCTGTGCGGTGCCGTGTGGTGCGGTGCTGGCCTGTGCGGTGCCGTGTGGTGCGGTGCCGCGCTGCGGTCCGACCGGGTAGGGGACGGTCGGGTAGGGGCCGGCCGGGTGGGCGCCGTACGGCCCGGGTGGCACGGGGAGTCGACCGATCGGCGCGATGGGCGGGTGCGTGGCGAGCTGACGGAGCCGGTTGCGGCGGTAGCGGCCCAGCGCGAAGACGTTGAAGAAGTGCAGCGCGCCGAGGACCAGCAACACCAGGCCGATCTTGAGCGACAGCTCCTCCATCGCCTGGCTCGTCGACGAGACCGAGTCGCGGTGCTTCATGGCGACCGTCACGTAGCCGAGGTTGAGCAGGTAGAAACCGACCACGAGCAGGCTGTTGACCGCTGCGGCCAGTCGTTCGTCGGCGAAGACCTCTTCGAGGAAGACCAGCCCGTTGCGGGACAGCGCCCGCGCCACCCAGATCGTCAGGCCGATGCTGACCGCGAGGTAGACCAGGTACATCCAGACCTTCATGTCCACGTGGAATCCTCCTTTGAACATGTTCAACCGCTGGCGGCATCAGCGTAGATGAGTAATTGAACGCGTTCAAGAGGGGGTCACCCTCGACTGTGGTCGCTCCGACTCAGCCCGCCAGGCCGAGCGCCTCCGCAGCCGCCCGACCGTTGGCGTGGCTCGCGCCGAACGTGGTGATGAACGCGCGTACGCCGGAGGGCCGCCACGCCGCCGGCCAGCCCATCTCCACGACGGTCACCGGGTGCACGGCGGCCAGGGCGTCGATCAGCTCCGGGCCGCCGGGCAGTCGGTGCAGATGGCGACCGACCAGCACGATCGGCCGATCCTCGGCCAGTTCGCGTACGGCCGCCTGATCGGTCTCGCTGGCGACCACGCGGATCTCGCGTGCGCCGTCGAGGTGTGGGCCGAGTCCCCACGGCACCCGCCCCTCGGCCATCGTGGACTCGGTGTGCACCTGCACCACCAGCGGCTGTTCCAGGCCGGTGAGCAGCCCCTCCACGCGTACCGCCCGGCGTGCCACCGCGTACCCCAGATCGGGCTCGGGGTCTGCCGGCGACCCGCCGGCGGCCCGGGTCCAGGCGGCGAGTGCGGCGGCGCGCCCGGCCGCCTCCTCGACCCTGGCGATCGGCAGTCGGCCGTCGCTGGTCGCCTCGGCGATCTCGGCGGCCACGCGTTCGACCAGCGCGGCGTCCACCTGGGCGCCGATGCAGAGTAGGTCGGCACCGGCCGACAGTGCCCGGACGGCAGCCGGCCCGACGCCTCCGGCGGCCACCGCCGCGCCCTTCATCTCCAGGGCGTCGGTGATCACCGTGCCGGTGAAGCCGTACTCGTCGCGCAGCAGGTCGACCAGGACGGCCCGGCTGAAGGTGGCCGGACCGTCACCGGTCAGCGCCGGCACCCGGATGTGCGCTGTCATCACGGCTTGGGCGCCGGCGTCGACGACCGCGGCGAACGGCGGCAGGTCGCGTTGGCGGAGCAGCTCCAGCGGAACGTCCACCGTGGGCAGCTCGTGGTGGGAGTCGGTGACTGTCGCGCCGTGGCCGGGGAAGTGCTTGGCGCAGGCGGCGACACCGGCGGCCTGGAGGCCGCTGACGGCGGCGGCCGAGTGCGCGGCCACCAGGAGCGGATCGGCGCCGAACGAGCGGGTGCCGATCACCGGGTTGTCGTCGGCGGTGTTCACGTCGACGGTGGGGGCCAGGTTGACGGTGATGCCGAGCGCGGCCAGTTCCGCTCCGATCGACCGGTAGACCCGGCGGGTGAGCGCCACGTCGCCGACCGCGCCGAGAGCGGCGTTGCCGGGGTACGGGCTGCCGGTGGCGTGGGCCAGCCGGGTCACGTCGCCACCCTCCTCGTCGATGGCGAGCAGCACGTCCGACCGGCCGGCGCGCAGGGCCGCGGTGCTCGACGCCACCTGTGCGGGGTCGTGCACGTTCGTGCCGAACAGGGTGTGCCCGGCCAGCCCGTCGGCCACCAGGTCGACCGCCCACTCCGGCGGGACCGCTCCCGGGTACGCGGCGAGCAACGTGCCCAGCGCGAGCCGGCGCAGTCCTGGATCGAGCCCCACGAGATCTCCCCCTTCGCTCCCCGTGGATACGAACGTGTACCCGCGGTGGTCGTCACCCTGCCGGGTCGGTCGAGCGCTGTGCCTCCGGGTGACCGTTACGCTACGGCTACCCGTTCGCAGGTCGGTTTACAGTTAGCAAAGTTTACTAAAACTAGAGGACGTGGCATGAGTGCGACCAGGCTGCCCGGCACACCCCGCCTGTTGCGGGCGCTCAACGATCGTGCGGCGCTGGAACTGCTCCTCGAGCGTGGGCCACTCACCCGGGCGCGTCTCGGCGAACTGACCGGCCTGTCCAAGGTCACCGCCTCGCAGCTCGTCGAGCGTCTCGAGGAGCGCGGCCTGGTCAGTCGGGTCGGCGAGCAGGCCGGCGGTCGGGGGCCGAACGCCCAGCTCTACGCCGTGCGCCCGAGCAGCGCCCACGTCGTCGGGGTGGACGTCGGGCCGGACCGGGTGGTGGCCGCCTGCGCCGACATCACCGGCGACGTCATCGGCCGGGTGGAGCAGTCGACGCGCGACACCGATGATCCCGTGGGCGTGGTGCACAACGCCGTGGTGCAGGCCGCCAGCAGCGCGCAGGCGCAGCTCAGCAGCGTCCGACGAATCGTGCTCGGTACGCCGGGCCTGGTCGACCCGCAGACCGGCGACATCACCTTCGCCTTCAACCTGCCGCGCTGGCACAGCGGTCTGCTCGCCGCGTTGCGGGACGACCTGCACACGCCGGTGGTCTTCGAGAACGACGTCAACCTGGCGGCGGTGGCCGAGGCGCAGTCCGGCGCCGCACAGGGCGTTGCGGACTTCGTCCTGGTCTGGGTGGGCGCCGGCGTCGGCCTGGCGATCATGCTGGGTGGGCGACTGCACCACGGCAGTAGTGGCGCGGCCGGAGAGATCGGCTACCTGCCGGTGCCCGGCGCGCCCATCCCGCGCGACGTCTCGCGGCGCGCCAAGCCCGCCTTCCAGCAGGTCATCGGCGGCGACTCGGTACGCGCGGTCGCCCGCGAACACGGCTTCTCCGCACCGGACGCCGCCGGAGCGGTACGTGCGGCGGTCGCTGCCGGCGCGGACGGTGGCCCGATGCTCGACGAGTTGGCCCGCCGGCTCGCGCTCGGTGTGGCCAGCACCTGCGTGGTGCTCGACCCACCGCTGGTCGTGCTGGCCGGCGAGGTCGGCCAGGCCGGCGGCGCGGCGCTCGCCGACCGGGTGCAGCGCGAGGTCGCGGCGATCACCCTGGTCCGGCCCCGGGTGTTGCCCACCGGCCTCACCGAGGAGCCGATCCTGCGCGGCGCGCTGCGGACGGCGCTGAACGCCGTCCGCGACGAGGTGTTCGGCTCCACCGTCGGCTGAGCCCGCTGGGGCGGTCATGTGAAGGAATATTTCACCGCCATCCGCCCGGCTGCAAGCTCTTGCCGCCGGGCGGTCGGGTCGGTGTGGGCGACGCGAGGTGGGCTGCCGGCCCCCTCAGTTCAGGTCGCGACGGCGGAAGGCGGCGAAGGCCAGCACGGTCAACCCACCGGCGATCACGAGCAGCACCGCCAGCGACGGTCTCCAGGTCAGGGTGTAGAAACCGTCGCAGGACGCCCCACTGAAGTCGCGCCGGCAGAGCTGGGCATCCCAGACCCGCACCTCGCCGTTGAGCCACGCCCCGACGTACGTCGAGAGCATCAGCTGTTCCGGCCGAGGGGCGTCGACGATCGCCAGCACCAGGCGGGCGCCCAGCTCCCACACCACCGCGTACGCGGCGACCACTCCGAGCGCCGCCGACGTGTGCCGGCCCAGCGTCGCGATGGCGAAGCCCGTCGCGGTGGACAACAGCACCAGCACCAGACCGCGGCCGTGGACGGCGCCCAGCGAGCTCCAGAAGTCGCCGTCGAGCCGACCGGCCAACCCGGCGGTCTGCCCGATCACCCAGAAGGTGGCCAGGTAGAGCACCGAGGCCACCACCGCCAGCGCCAACACGCCGCCCAGCAGGGTGCCCAGCTTCGCGCCCAGCACCGTCAGCCGGCGTGGCCGCCACAGCAGCAGGTTCACCACCCCACCGGAGTTCAGGTCCGCCCCGATGTACGAGGCGCCGACCAGGAACCCGAACAGCACCAGGAACGTGATGAGGAAGAACAGCAGCGGGCGGGCCTGGTCGGCGAAGCTGAACACCCCCGACAGGTAGTCGGACGCGATCGGCAGCCGGTCCTGCTGGGCCGGGTCCATGTCGGAGCAGTCGGCGGGCAGATAGTCCCGGGAGTCGGGCGTGCCGACACCCTCCCGCTGGGCCAGGCACTGCTGGTAGCTGACCTCCATGTTCTGCCGCGCCTCGATGGCCTTCTGCCGAGCCGAGGAGAGCTCGTAGGCGCTCGGCCGGTGCGACCCGGCCAGGGTCGTCGCGGCCGTGACGCCGAACGCCAGCACCAGCAGGACGACCATGAGCTGCACGAAACGGCGCGCGGAGAGCCGCTCCAACTCGGCCCGGACCAGGTTCACGCGTCCACTCCCCGTACGTCGAGATCGATCACCGGGGTGCCGTCGGCACCCGGCACCCACGCCGCCTCGTCGACCTGGCGGGGCACCGAGGGATGTTCGCCGGCCCCGGTCAGCTCCAGGAAGACGCTCTCCAGGTCGGGCCGAAGCGGCGTCAGCTCGGCCACCCACAGACCCTGCTCACCGAGGACGCGGCTGATGGCCGTCGGGTCGGTCGTCCCGCTCACCACCAGCGCCGTACCGTCGGCGACAGCCGTCAGGTCCACCGCGCGCAGCAGGTCGGCCGCCCGCTCCGGCTCGTCCACCCGGACCAGGAACTCGTGCCGGTCGTGACCCGCCAGCACCTCGTCCACCCGGCCGGCCGCCACCCGCCGCCCCCGCGAGATGATCGTGACGTGGTCGCAGATCAGTTGGATCTCGCCCAGGATGTGGCTGGACACCAGCACGGTCACCCCGGCCGCCGAGAGCGACCGCATCAGGTCGCGCATCTCGCGGATGCCCGCCGGATCGAGGCCGTTGGCCGGCTCGTCGAGGATGAGCAGCCGCGGGTCCTTCAGCAGCGCGGACGCCACCGCGAGGCGCTGCTTCATGCCCAGCGAGTAGGTCTTCACCCGATCGTCGCCCCGGTCGCGCAGGCCCACCAGGTCCAACGCCTCGTCCACGCGGGAGATCGACACCCCACCGGCGCGGGCCAGCAGCCGGAGCGTACGACGGCCGGTGAAGTTACCGAAGAACTGCGGACTCTCGACGATGGCGCCGACCTGACCCGCCACCCGGGGCAGCAGCTCCGGCGACGGCTCGCCGAGCACGCTCATCCGCCCGCCGTCGGCACGGACCAGCCCGAGTAGGGCGCGCAGCGTGGTGGTCTTACCGGAGCCGTTGGGCCCCAGGAACCCGTGGATCTGTCCGGCCTCGACCAGCAGGTCGAAGCCGTCGACCGCCACCCTCTTGCCACCGCGCACGCTGCGGAAGGTCTTGCGCAGACCCTCGATCTCGATGACCGCGCTCATCCGCGCGGCTCCCAACCTCGACCGGGCATGGGCCGTCCCTCGGGTGTGGTGATCAACGACACGGTGCCTCACCCTATGGCCAGAGCGCCGCCCATGGGGGGCGCGCCGGCGCTGCGTGGTTGGATGGTCCGGTGACTGGTGACCTGATCCCCGGCGCTGCCGGCGCCGCGCCTGCCGCCGCACCAGTGGACCCGGATCTGGTGGTCAGCCTGGACAGCGTGGGCGTGCGCCGCTCCGACACCCCGCTGTTGCAGGACCTGACCTGGCGCGTCGAACTGGACGAGCGCTGGGTGGTGCTCGGCCCCAACGGCGCGGGCAAGACCACCCTGCTCAACCTGGCGGCCGGCCGGCTGCACCCCACCACCGGCGTCGCGTACGTCCTCGGTGAGCGCATCGGCCGCACCGACGTCAACGAGCTGCGCACCCGCATCGGCCTCGCCACCGCCGCGCTCGCCGCGTCCGTGCCGGCCGACGAGCAGGTCAGCGACGTGGTCGTCACCGCCGCCTGGTCGGTGGTCGGGCGTTGGCGGGAGAGTTACGAGCACGGCGACGTGGCCCGGGCGCGGGCACTGCTCAGCCAGCTCGGTGTCGGCAATCTCGCCGAGCGTCGCTACGGCACCCTCTCCGACGGCGAACGCAAGCGCGTCCAGATCGCGCGGGCACTGATGACCGACCCGGAGCTGCTGCTGCTCGACGAGCCCACCGCCGGGCTCGACCTGGGTGGCCGCGAGGACCTGGTCTCCCGGTTGGCCGAGCTGGCGTACGACCCGGACGCCCCCGCCATGGTGCTCGTCACCCACCACGTGGAGGAGATCCCGCCCGGGTTCACCCACGCGCTGCTGCTGCGCGAGGGCGCGGTCGTCGCCCAGGGCCTGCTCGCCGACACGTTGACCGGCGACAACCTCTCCAAGACCTTCGGTCTGCCGCTGGTGGTCGAGCGCTCCGGCGACCGCTACACCGCGCGCGCCGCCTGAGCGGGTGACCGTGTCGCAGACCCGGGTGGCGGTGGTGGGCAGCGCCAACATGGACCTGGTCGCGATGGCCCCGTCGCTGCCCCGGCCGGGCGAGACCATGCTCGGCACCGACTTCGTGATGGTGCCCGGCGGCAAGGGCGCCAACCAGGCCATCGCCGCCGTCCGGGCCGGGGCCTCGTGCGCGTTCCTCGGCGCGATCGGCTCCGACGCGTTCGGCGTGACGCTCCGCGCCCGCATCACGGCGGCCGGCGTGGACACCGGTCACCTGCGGGTGGTGTACGGCACGTCCGGCGTGGCGCTCGTGCTGGTCAACGCCCAGGGGGAGAACGCCATCGTGGTCACCCCGGGCGCGAACGACGCGCTGGTCGGCCTCACCGACGAGGAGCTGGCCACGGTACGCGGTGCCGACGTCCTGGTCGCCCAGCTGGAGATCCCCGTGCAGACGGTGACCGCCGCCGCGCTGGCCGCCCGCGCCGCCGGCACCCGGGTGGTCCTCAACGCCGCACCCGCCCGGGATCTCCCGCCGGAACTGCTCGATGCGGTGGACCTGCTGGTCGTCAACGAGGGCGAGGCGCACGCGTTCACCGGTCGCGGCCGCGAGGAGCCGAGGGCCCTGCTCGACCTGGTGCCCCGCGCGGTGCTCACCCTCGGTGACGCGGGCGCCTGGTACGTGGACCGGGAGGGCGTCGAGGTGCACGTGCCCGCCGTCCAGGTCGACGTCGTCGACTCCACGGCGGCCGGCGACGCGTTCACGGCCGCGCTGGCGGTCGGCTGGGGCGAGGGGCGGGACGTCGTCGACGCCGTACGCTGGGCGGTGGCGGCCGGCGCGGCCTGCGTACGCAAGCTCGGCGCCTCGGTGGCGCTGCCGCAGCGGAGCGAGATCGACGCGCTGTACGCCCCGGGCTGACCCGCCGTCGAGCGCCAGGGCCGTACGGGGTGTGCAGGCAAGCGGGCCAGCCTCGATCCGGCTGGCCCGCTTCACTTCGGATCACAGCATGGCGTGGCTGGTTTCCTGCTGAGCAGCGCGCCGCAGCGCCCTCGACATCTCCTCCAGGGGACGAAGACCTGGGAGCTGTTCAAGCCCAAGGTCGACGCGCCCTACCGCGACCACTCGATGTCGACGAACTTGTGGCAGGACGGCTGGGTCAAGCATTGGCAGAAGGATGGCCCGTACCAAACGGTCGAGTTGATCCCCGGTGACATCCTCGTGCTGCCGCGAGGTTGGGTGCACAACCCGCACTCACGGAATGCCGTCGAGACCAGCGTGCACCTGACCTTCGTGCTGAAGGCGCGCGTGCCGCTGTGGGTCGCCGAACGGTTGGTTGGCAGTGCACGATCCCGAGGTACTGGTCCCAGTGGTAGTCGAGCCACTGCTTGCTCGGCGGTGTGATGAAGGCCGTGACGTATCCCGGGCAGCCGGTCTCTGCCTGGATGCCGGTACAGACTGCGCTCAGGGGCGGGAACCACCGATTCAACTCGCGGAGCTGGATGGTGCAACCCTGGTCGAGCAGGAGTTGGACGGAGGCTGGGGCAACCCGGTCATCGGCGGTGAAGCGGGCCGGGTGCAGCCCTTCACCCCGATGGAACACGTTGACGTAGCTGCTCGGCGCGCAGCCGGCGTCGAGGAAGCCTCGAATCGTCTGCGCGTTGACTGCCGGTCGGATCGGGCTGCCGCTCGGCAGTTTCAGCGTGTACGGGTGCTCGGGCCACTCGCTGAGAACGGCATTGGCGGCCTCGTGGCCGAGGATCATTTCGAGGGACATGTGCTTCTCCCATGTGGCGGTGCGGGCAGCAGATGACCGCGTACTCGATGGTCTTGTTGCCGCTCAAGCTGAGCGTGTACTGCCAGATGGCATCGGCTCCACCCTCCAGACCTGAATGGGTGTGCTCGATGCGGGCTGCCTTATCCAGGTAGCTGAGCGCCGAGTCGGGTGGCTGCTGGGCGTAAAGTCTGGTCAGCCAGCCCAGCGCTGCCTGCACGTCGGTCCGGGTCCGCTCCTGCGCCGTCTGAACGCGGCGCAGAAGGTAATGGCCGGTCTCCAGCGGTGGCACCGTGGCACGGAGGAATGTCTCGCCCGCCGTGGTGCCGGCGATGCCGGGTCGTCGTTCATGATCGTGCTCCCGGCCGAAGAACTGGTGTGGACCGGTCCACGGTCCGTAACCGTGCCAATGCTGCGTCACCAGCGTCATTGTTCCCCCTGAGTTCGGGCTGGCCGCGTAGCGCACGCGGCCAGCCCTGGTCGATCAGACGATCTCGCCGGCCTGGTACGCGGCGAAGAAGCTGTCCAGCTCGTCGCGGGTGAACCGCAGGGTCGGCGTGTCGGCACCGAGCTTCGAGTCGCCCAGGATGATGGCGTTCTCGCTGCCCGGCAGGATGGCGGCTGCGACGCAGCTCTCCATCGTGTTCGTGATGCCGCCTCCGCAGAGCTTGCGCAGGTTCACGCTGGAGGCGTCGACCTCGTACAGGTCGAGCGGCTGTTCGATCGCCATGAGACGATCTCCTTTCGGTGTACTGCCATGCGGGGATTCGGTCCCCGCGCCGGTTGCGCACCTTCACCCTGCCTGGTCGTCTGCTTTCCACGGAGGCGGCCAGGCCGGGCGTCTCGGGGTAGGTGGAACCTATGCGCCGCTAGCCCCGTTGGGGCGCTCGGCGGTGTCCTCGCGGAACGGCCCCCAGGACACGAAGCGCGCGAACAGCTCGCTCGGGCTAGGCCGTGTGTCAAAGCCCCTGGCCGGCCTGCGGAGGCCGAGAGGACCGGCCGTTTCGGCCGCTGGTGAACCGTCGCTCGCGGGCCCGTGGT
>NZ_JBICTE010000011.1:0-174273 GCF_043197485.1 Micromonospora sp. NPDC049102
CAAAAGCAGGCTGCCAGTCCGGGGTATAAATCATAATTGGCACTGGCTTTACAAGCACCCTGTTGAGTTCTCAAAGAACAACCACACACCGATCAAAAGACCCAACCAGTGGGCCCCCATCCCGGGGTTTTTCGTACCGCGTGTCAGGCGCTTTCAGCGCCAGGCACTTTTACTACGTTACCCGCCGGTTTCCGCCGTGTCAAACCGGTGTTTCGCGGTTCGTCGTACTTTCACCGTGTTGCGGGCACCACGACTCGACCGGCTTGCGCCGTGCGCTTCATGGGGTGGCAGGCCGGCCGCAGCGGTCTCCCGCTTGCTCGTCCGTTTCCCTGCCGGCTGACTACCTTACCCGGTCGGTTCCGCCGCACCAAATCCGCCTCGCGGCGTTCTGTCGGCACCACCCGGTCGACGATCTGGCGGCAGAACCGCCCGACCCCCGAGGCCGTCACCGCGCTCCGGCCGCTTTCAGGCTTTCGCCTGTTTCGTCCGTTCCGCGCTGGCAGAGAGAAAGTTACGCGTCCGGCCCGATGATCGTCAAATCCGCCGGACGCGTCCCCCGTCACATCGTCGACGGTCGACTATCCGCCCAGTTCAACGCCGGCGAACGACCGCTTTCCCCGACGCAGCACCAGGTAGCGACCATGCAGCAGGTCGCCTGTCGACACCGTGGCGTCCACCTCGGTCACCCTGGTGTTGTTCACGTACGCCCCGCCCTCGGTGATGACGCGACGGGCCTCCTTGAGGCCGCTCACGAGCCCGGAGTCCCGCAGCAGACCCGCCACGTCCGGCAGCTCGCCGGTGAGGTGCACCAGTCCGGCCTCGGTGAGCGCCGCGCGCAGAGTCTCCGGGGCCAGATCGTCGAGCGAGCCCCGCCCGAACAGCGCCTGACTGGCGGCGATCGCCTGCCGGGTCTCCTCGGGGCCGTGCACCAGCGTGGTCAGCTCCTCAGCCAACGCCCGCTGGGCCAGCCGGGCCGCGGGTCGTTCGGCCGTCGCCTTCGCCAGCTCCTCCAACCCGTCGCGGGTACGGAAGCTGAAGTACCGCAGGTAGCGGTCGACCTCGCGGTCGTCGACGTTGACCCAGAACTGGTAGAACGCGTACGGGCTGGTCATGGTCGGGTCGAGCCAGACGGAGCCGCCCTCGCTCTTGCCGAACTTGGTGCCGTCGGCCTTGGTGACCAGCGGGGTGGTGAACGCCTGCACCGGTCCCATGCCCCGCCGGCGTACGTAGTCGACGCCGGCGGTGATGTTGCCCCACTGGTCGGAGCCGCCGAACTGAAGCTGGCAACCGTGCCGGCGGTGCAGTTCGAAGAAGTCGTTCGCCTGCAGCAGCTGGTAGCTGAACTCGGTGAAGCTGATGCCCGTCTCCAACCGGGCCCGCACCACCTCCCGCGCCAGCATCTTGTTGACCGGGAAGTGCTTGCCGACGTCCCGGAGGAAGTCGACCACCGACATCTCACCGGTCCAGTCCAGGTTGTTGACCAGCTGTGCCGCGTTGTCCCCGGTGTACGACACGAAGGGCGCGAGCTGTTCGCGGATCCTCTCGACCCACCCGGCGATCACCTCGGTCGGGTTCAGCGCCCGCTCGGCGCTCTCCTTCGGGTCACCGATCTGCCCGGTCGCCCCGCCGACCAGCAGCAACGGGCGGTGGCCGGCGAGTTGCAGCCGACGCGCCATGAGCACCTGCATGAGGTTGCCGACGTGCAGGCTCGGCGCGGTGGGGTCGAAGCCCACGTAGTAGGTGGCGGCGCTCCCACCGTCGAGCAGCTCGCGCAGCTCGTCGAGGCCTGTCGAGTCCTGGATGAGGCCACGCCAGAGCAGGTCGTCGGTCAGGGAGTCCGGCCCGGACGGCGGGAGGTTGCTGTCGGTCACGGTCACCGATTCTCCCCCATCGGCGGCATCGACCCGTACCGGGTTTGGGGCAACGCGCCCGGTTACGCTTGCGCCCCACTGTTTTCAGGAGGGTTCTGTCGTGGAGATGCCGGATCTGACGGGTGGTTTCGTCAACCTGCTCGGCCTGACATTCGAGGAGGCGACCCCCGACCGCGTCGTCATCAGCTGGCAGGTCCGCCCGGAGCTGCACCAGCCGTTCGGCATCCAGCACGGCGGGGTGTACTGCTCGGTCGTGGAGACGGCGGGAAGCGTCGGGGGTTCGCTCTGGCTGGCCGACCGCGGAACGGTGGTCGGGGTGTCGAACCAGACCGACTTCCTGCGGGCCGTGCCCGATGGCGAGCTGCGGGCTGTCGGCACCCCCGTGCACCGGGGGCGCAGCCAGCAACTCTGGCAGGTGGAGATCACCGACGCCAAGGAGCGCCTGGTCGCCCGCGGTCAGGTCCGGTTGCAGAACCTCTCCCGGGACTGACCGGCCGGGCGACGCCGGGGCCGGTCAGCTACGAGCCTCGTCCAGCACCGGCTCGACCGCCTCGTCGGCGTCGTCACCGTCGTCGGCGGGGACCTGACTCAGACGTACCTCGGTGATGGCCCGGTGGTCGATGTCGGCCACCGTCAGTACCCAGCCGTCCAGGGTGACGTCCTCCCCGGCGACGGTCGGGATGTGCCCGAGTCGGGCCAGCACCAGCCCGGCGACGGTGGTGTAGTCGCCGGCCGGCCGCGAGGGCAGCTCGACGCCGATGTCCGGCAGGTCGTGCACCGGGAAGGTACCGGGCAGCACCATCGCGCCGTCCGGTTCGCGCCGGACCGAGTAGCCGTCCCGGTCGGTCTCGTCGTAGATCTCGCCGACGATCTCCTCCAGGATGTCCTCCAGGGTCACGATGCCGTCGACGGCGCCACGCTCGTCCACCACGAGCGCGATGTGTTGGCGCTCGGCCTTGAACTGACGCAGCGCGTCCACCACCGGCAGCGAGTCGGGCAGCAGCATCGGCGGGCGGGCGATCTCGTCGATCGGCCTGTCGTCGGGCACGCCGACCAGGTCGCGCAGGTGGATCACACCGACGGTGTCGTCCAGGCCGCCGTGGCGCACCACCGGCGCGCGGGAGTGCCCGGTGGCGGCCAGCACGAGCCGCGCGGCCTCCGCGGTGGTCCCGCTGTCGAGCGTGAAGACCTGCAACCGGGGTACGAGGACAGCCCGCAACCGCCGGTCGGCGATCTCCACCGCCCCGGCGATGATGGTGCGCTGTTCCTTGGTGAAGCCGTGGTTGCCGGCGACGATGTCGCGCAGCTCGTCCGGGCCGATCTCCTCGGGCTCGTGCTTCGGGTTGAGCCCGAACAGGCGGACGACCAGGTCGCTGGTCGCGCCGAGCGCCCAGACGGCCGGCCGGGTCAGGCTGGCGAGCACGTCGAGCGGGCGGGCCACCAACAGGGCCCACCGCTCGGCGGACTGCATGGCGATCCGCTTGGGGGCCAGCTCGCCGAAGACCAGGGTGACGAAGGTCAGCGCGAGGGTCACCACCACGATCGCCACCGTCTCGGCGGCGTTGCCGAACATCCCGAGCAGCGGCACGAGGGGCTTGGCGAGGGAGACCGCCGCCGCGGCGGAGGCCAGGAAGCCGGCGAGGGTGATGCCGATCTGGATGGTGGCGAGGAAGCGGTTCGGGTCCTTGGCGAGCCGGGCGAGCACGCCTCCGGCCCGGCTGGTGCGCTCCAACCGCTGGATCTGGCTGTCCCGCAGTGACACGAGCGCCATCTCGCTGCCGGCGAAGAGCGCGTTGATCACGATCAGGATCCCGACCAGGGCCAGTTGGCTCCCGTAGCTCTGCACGCCCGGTTCGCTCCCTCTGCGATGGTGACGCCGGCCGGTACGCACGGCGCCCGCCGGTCGACGAGCCCGCCCGGCGTACGCGCTTCTGTGCCCCGTGCGGCCTCGGCCGAATCCTGCCGGGGTGACGCTACGCCGATTCGGCTGCGGGTGACGCGGACAGGTCGAGGACGTACGAGTCGCCCTCCGGCCGGAAACCGAGCCGGTGGTAGTAGGGGGCGATCATGCCGGGTGGGCTGACGACCCGGTGGAAGCCGCGCTCGGTGAAGAGGCGGCTGCGGCGGTAGACGAACTCGCCGGGGGTGAAGTCACGGAATTTCGGGGTCACGTAGTCCAGGTCGATCTGGGCGACCCCGCGTGCCTCGGCGTGTGACAGCACCACCCCGACCACCTCGTCGGCGGTGACCACCAGGAAGGCCGAGCGGTCGGCGGTGGCCGGGTCCCAGTGGAAGTGGGGATTGAAGCGGGCGATGTCCGGCCCGTGCACCCGCAGCGTGTGGGCCAGGAACTGGTCGTCGACACCGACCTGGACCACCTGGTACGTCTGCTCGTCGTGGCGGGTGGCGAGCATCCCCCGCAGATACCAGATGTTGATCACCGCGAGGACGACGTTGAGGCCGACCATGGGCCAGACCTCGATGGCGGCGTTGTAGCCGATCAGCACGAAACAGCCGACGAGGTTGAGGGCGCGCAGCCGCAGGATGCGCGACTGCAGCAGCGACCACACCAGGACCGCGGAGCCGGCCCAGCCGACCAGATCCAACCAATTCACCCCGCGAGACTAGTGCCCGCCCAGGTCAGGGGCGTCGGCGGGCAGCTCCAGCAGCCACTCTTCGACCTCCGTGCCGCGCCCGTTGGCGTACCCCGAGTCCTCACCGACCACGACGAACCCGCACTTGCGCAGCACCGCGAGAGAGGCGGCGTTGTCCTTCGCGGCCCGGGCGTGCACCGGCCGGGGCAGCTCGCGCAGCAGGGCGGCCAGGGCCGCGGTGGCGTGGCCGCGGCCCCACCGGGTCGGGTCGATCCAGTAGCTGACCTCGGTCTGCTCGTCGACCGGGAAGGCGCTCACGTAGCCGACCACCTCGCCGTCGGCCTCGACGGTGCGGACCCGGTTCGCCGGGTTGGTGAGCACCCGTGCCCAGTGGCGGGCGAACTCACGGTGGTCCGACGGATCGACCGGACCGAACGCGGCCATGCGGTTGGCTTCGGGGTCCTGCTGGTGCAGGAAGAACTCCACGAGGTCGTCCTCGCGCACCGGCCGCAGCCGCACATCAGAGGTCATCCCGGGGAGGGTACGCCCCACCCCCGACGTCCCCTCCCCCGCCGATCTTGCACTTCCTGCTGCGGCATCAGCCCATCAAAAGGACATTCCCGCAACAGAATCTGCAAGATCGGCTCCGGAGTGGGGTGGTCCCGGTCGCTGCTGGTCACCTGACCGGAGTGTCGCCCTCTCGGCCGAGCATCTGCAGGAAGTCGGTGGTGAGGGCGAACGGGTCCGCCGGGCCGCTGGTGGGCGGACGGCGCTCGACCTGGTCAGCCAACTCCCCGGCCGCGCGCCGGATCCGCCCCCGCAACGCGCCGTCCGCGGTGCCGTCGGACCAGTCCTCCGGCGCGGCGAAGACCGCCGTGGGGACCACCACCGCCCGCAGGTAGCTGAACATCGGGCGTACGGCGTGCTCCAGGGCGAGCGAGTGCCGGGCGGTGCCGCCGGTGGCCCCGATCAGCACCGGCCGGTCGACCAGGGACCCCGCGTCCAGGACGTCGAAGAACGACTTGAACAGCCCGTTGTACGAGGCGCTGAAGATCGGGGTGACGGCGATGATGCCGTCCGCCCCCGTCACCCTGTCGATTGCCTCGCGCAGCGCGGCCGGCGGGAATCCGGTGAGCATGTTGTTGACCACGTCGTGGGCGTACTCGCGCAGGTCGACCACGCGCAGGTCCGCGTCGTGGCCGCGCCGGACCAGCTCGTCGCGGGTCGCCCCGGCGAGCTGGTCGGCGAGCAGCCGGGTGGACGAGGGCTGGCTGAGCCCCGCCGACACGACGGCCAGCGTACGGCGGGTCATCGGGTCGCCCCCTCCGGCGCCTTGCCCGTCACGTCGTCGACGGCGTGCACGGTGCTGTCCTTCGCGCCACCGGCCGCGGCGACCAGAGAGGCGTGCGTGGGGGCCGCCGGCACGTGCGCCGGGCGCAGCGAGTCGAACTCCTTGCGCAACACCGGCACGACCTCCTCGCCGAGCAGGTCGAGTTGCTCCAGCACCGTCTTGAGCGGCAGACCGGCGTGGTCCATCAGGAAGAGCTGCCGCTGGTAGTCGCCGACGTACTCACGGAAGCCGAGCGTGCGGTCGATGACCTGCTGCGGGCTGCCGACGGTCAGCGGGGTCTCCCGGGTGAACTCCTCCAGCGACGGCCCGTGCCCGTAGACCGGGGCGTTGTCGAAGTACGGCCGGAACTCCCGGACGGCGTCCTGCGAGTTGCGGCGCATGAAGACCTGGCCGCCGAGGCCGACGATGGCCTGGTCGGCGGAGCCGTGGCCGTAGTGGGCGTAGCGCTGGCGGTAGAGGCCGACCATCCGCTGGGTGTGCTCCTTGGGCCAGAAGATGTGGTTGGCGAAGAAGCCGTCGCCGTAGTACGCGGCCTGCTCGGCGATCTCCGGGCTGCGGATCGAGCCGTGCCAGACGAACGGCGGTACCCCGTCGAGCGGACGCGGCGTCGAGGTGAACGACTGCAACGGCGTGCGGTACTTGCCCTTCCAGTCGACCACGTCCTCGCGCCACAGCCGGTGCAGCAGGTCGTAGTTCTCGATGGCGAGGGGGATTCCGGCGCGGATGTCCTTGCCGAACCACGGGTAGACCGGGCCGGTGTTGCCCCGGCCCATCATCAGGTCCACCCGGCCGTCGGACAGGTGCTGGAGCATCGCGTAGTCCTCGGCGATCTTCACCGGGTCGTTGGTGGTGATCAGCGTGGTCGCGGTGGACAGCAGCAGCCGCTCGGTGCGGGCCGCGATGTGACCGAGCATGGTGGTCGGGGACGAGGGAACGAACGGCGGGTTGTGGTGCTCACCGGCGGCGAAGACGTCGAGCCCGACCTCTTCGGCCTTCAGTGCGATGGCGACCATCGCCTTGATCCGCTCATGCTCGGTCGGCTCCCGACCGGTGGTCGGATCGACCGTGACATCACCGACGGTGAAGACTCCGAACTGCATGACCAGCTCCTCGCGTGTCAACCGGATGCCGTCGTGGTACCCGGACGCAGCTGACAACTTATTTGACGAGTCAACTATTCCGTCGGCAGTGTGCTCGGCAGTGGCACCGGTCACCCTCGGGAACCCGACAACCGGGTCGAGGGCGCCCTTCCTGGCGGCTCGCTCAGCCGCCCGCCACCGAGGGCAACACCTGCACCTCCGCGCCGTCCACGACCGTCGTGGCCAGACCTCCGGAATGCCGGCAGTCCTCCCCGTCGACGAAGACGTTCACGTAGCGGCGCAACTCGCCGCGCTCGTCGCGGATGCGCCGGGCCAGCCGGGGATACGCGACGGCCACCTCGTCGAGGACCGCCCGCAGCGTCCCGGCGGCGGTGACGTTCAGTCGACTCGCGCCCCCGGCCTCGCCGCGCAACGGGCCGGGCAGCAGCACGGTGACCACGCTCAGACCTCCGCGGCGCGGACGCAGAGCACGTCGGGCAGGTGTGCGGCGACCGACGACCAGGAGTCGCCCTCGTCGCGGCTGGCGAAGACCGAGCCGGAGCGGGTGCCGAAGTAGACCCCACCCGGGGTCGCGTCATCGGCGCACATCGCGTCGCGCAGCACCGCCGGATAGAACGGTCCCTCGGGCAGCCCCACCGACTGCGCCTCCCACTTGCCGCCGGCGTCGACGGAACGGAACACCCGGCAGCGGTGCTCGGCCGGAAAGCGCTCGCTGTCGGCCACCAGCGGGAAGGTCCACACCGTGCCGCCGCGCCCGGGGTGGGCCACCATCGGGAAGCCGAAGTCGCTGGGCAGCCCGTCGGCGATCGAGGACCAGGTGCGGCCGTCGTCATCGGACCGGTAGACGCCGTGGTGGTTCTGCGCGTACAGCCGCTCGGGGTTGGCGGCGTCCCGGGCGACCTTGTGCACGCACTGGCCGAACTCCGGCCACTCGTCGGGCATGAAGTAGGCGCGGATGCCCGTGTTGCCCGGCGCCCAGCTCGCCCCGGCGTCCTCCGAGCGGTAGACCCCGCCGGTGGACATGGCGACCAGCAGTCGAGCCGGGTCACGCGGGTGGGGCAGCACGGTGTGCACGGCCTGACCGCCGAACCCGGCCTCCCACCGGGGGCGGTGCGGGTGGTCCCAGAGGGAACGGACCAGCTCGAAGCTGCGGCCGCCGTCGGTGGACTTGAACAACGCCGAGGGCTCGGTGCCCGCCCAGACGACGTCCGGCTCGTCCGGGCCAGCCGGCGTCAGCTGCCAGACCCGCCCGAGGGAGACGCCGGTGTCGGCCGGGAACGCGACCGGCGCCTGCTCGGGCTCGTCCCAGGTGGCGCCGAGGTCGTCGCTGGTGGCGACACTGGGGCCGAAGTGCGAGCTGGTCATGCCGGCGAGCAGTCGCGGGGTCGGACGGCGGGTGTCCACCGCCACCGAATAGACACCGGTCATCGGAAAGTGCGGACCGGTGATCTCCCAACTGCGCCGGTCGTCGGCGCTGCTGGCGAGAAACAGACCCTTGGCGGTGCCGATCGCGAGCAGCGTTGCCATGACGTCCTCCGATACCGTCGGTGAGCAGGTCCGGTGATTATGGCCATACCCCCCGACAGACTCCGGCGGCCACACGCCGGACGGTGCCCCTCAGTGCCGGACGCGGGGCACGTGCCTGCGGTACGCGCTGACCGTGGGATCGCCGTCGAGCCAGAACCGCCACGGCAGATCGTGCGCGCCCGTCACGCCGACGCGTGGCCCCGCCACCACCGCCTCCTGCGGCACCGGCTCGACTGGCGGTCGCAACCGGACCGGGCCGTCACCGAGCAGGTACGCGCCGTACGCCGCGCGGTCGATGCCGAGGGTGGCGCAGAGCCGGGCCGGCCCACGGGCGAGGTCCAGGTCGCGCCGCACGGCGGGCCGGCGCTCCCGAGCCGTGGTCAGGCCGTCGACGACCGCGCCGGCGCGCAGCAGCACGGCGGCGGCCTCCTCCTCGTGACCGGTGACCACGTTCACGCACCAGTGCATCCCGTAGGTGAAGTAGACGTAGGCGTACCCGGCGGGGCCGAACATCACCGCGTTGCGGGGGGTGCGGCCCCGGTGGGCGTGCGAGGCGGGGTCACCGGCCATACCGGCGTACGCCTCGACCTCGGCGATCCGGACGGTGACACCGCCGGCGCTCAGGCGGCAGCCCAGCAGGCCCCGAGCGGCCGGCAGCAGCGGACCGGCGAGCAGGTCCGCCAGCTCCGCCGAAGCGGCATCGGCGGGGCAGGCGTCCGGCACGAGATCCATGGACCGAACGGTACCCAGCGGGGTGCCCGGTCATCCCGACGATCCCCCGTCATTTGAACATTCTGTTGACAACGCCTTGTTGATGCGGTGTGCTCGGAGGCATGACCAGCCAGGATCTCTTCACCACACCCGACCCGGGTCGCGCCCGCGCCCACCGCACCCACGAGGCGTTGCAGCGGATAAGCGAGCGGCACGCCGGCTCCGACGCCCGGCGAGGGCGCTGGGCCCACCCGTACGTGCTGGACCCGTGGGAGGCGGTCGCGCTGGTCACCGCCCTCGCCGCCGGTGGCGCCGAGCGGGAGCCCGCCGAGGAGCCGGTCGACGCGGCCGACCTCACCGCCGCGCTGACCCTGCTCCCACACGTCCGCGCCGAACTGGACGCCCTGGAGGCGGGGCTGCTCACCCTCGCCCGCGACCGGGGCCTCACCTGGCAGTCCATCGCCCACGGCCTGGGCCTGGGCAGCGCACAAGCAGCCCGCCAACGCTACGAACGGGTAGCCGCCCGCTCCACGGAGCAGACCACCTGATCCCCGCGCCGATCTTGCACTTACTGTGGCGACATAACGGACCTTGCCGCGCACATCGACAACAGAAACTGCAAGATCGGCGCGGAATGGGGCGCGGGGTTCGCGGGGTGGGCTTTGACCAGGAGGTGCTTGTGGAACGTGGGGAGATGTTGTCGTACTGCCTGGGCAAGCCGGGGGCGTGGTTGGACCGGCCGTGGGAGAACGACGAGGTGGTGAAGGTGGGCAGCCGGATCTTCGCGTTTCTCGGCAACGGGGACCGGGAGCCCACGGTCGGCGTCAAGTGCGGCGCGACCCGCGAAATCGCCGACGAGTGGCTGCACCGCCACCCCGTCGACGCGTGCCCGATGCCGTACATCGGCCGGTCCGGGTGGAACACGCTGCGCCTCGACGGCGGGATCGACACCGACGAGCTGACCGAGGCGGTCGACTCGTCGTACGACATGGTGGTCGCCAAGCTCCCGAAGCGGGAGCGCCCGACGGCCTGAACCCTCGTGGCGCCGGCGGCTCGCGCCGACGCCACGCCTGACGTCAGCGCGGTACGACCCGCTCGGTGGCCCACTCCCGCCAGCCGGCCAGCCGGTCCGCAGCGGCGGCGAGCTGGTCGGCGACCGGGCCGGGGCCGGTCGAGCCGGGCGTGGTCCGGGCCGCGAGGGCCGAGCGCACCGAGAGCACGTCGCGCACGGACGGGTCGAGGTGCTCGCTGACCGCGGCCAGGTCGGCGTCCGAGACGTCCTCCAGCTCGCACTCGCGCACCGCGCAGAGCGCCACCAGCCGGCCGGTGATCTCGTGCGCGTCACGGAACGGCACGTTGCGCCGGACCAGCCAGTCGGCGACCTCGGTGGCGAGAGAGAAGCCGACCGGAGCGGCGGCGACGAGCCGGTCCACCCGGACGGTCATCGTGGAGATCATCCCGGCCAGGGCCGGCAGCAGCAGTTCCAGGGTGTCGACCGCGTCGAACGCGGGCTCCTTGTCCTCCTGCATGTCCCGGTCGTACGTCATCGGCAGACCCTTGAGCATGGTCAGCACCGTCATCAGGCCGCCGACCAGCCGGCCGGACTTGCCCCGGGCCAACTCGGCGATGTCCGCGTTCTTCTTCTGCGGCATGATCGACGAACCGGTGGCGAACGCGTCGTCCAGCTCCACCCAGCCGAACTCGTGCGACGTCCACAGCACCACCTCCTCGCCGAGGCGGGACAGGTGCACCCCGATCAGCGCGGTGGTGAAGAGGAACTCGGCCACGAAGTCCCGGTCGGCGACCGCGTCCATCGAGTTGGCGAACGACGTCCGGAAACCCAACTCCTTGGCGACGGCCACCGGGTCCAGCGGAAGCCCCGAACCGGCGAGCGCGCCCGCGCCGAGCGGGCTGATCGCCGTCCGGTGGTCCCAGTCCCGCAGCCGTTCCAGGTCGCGCAGCAGCGGCTGCACGTGCGCCAGCAACCAGTGCCCGAAGGTGACCGGCTGGGCGTGCTGAAGGTGGGTCATGCCCGGCGCGGCGGTGTCGATGTGCCGTTCGGCCTGCTCGACGAGCGCCTCGGCCAGCTCCACGACGCGGCTGGCCACACCGCGCGCGTGATCGCGCAGGTAGAGCCGCAGGTCGGTGGCGACCTGATCGTTGCGGGACCGGCCGGCGCGCAACTTGCCACCGAGGCTGCCCAGGCGCTCCAGCAACCCTCGCTCCAACGCCGTGTGCACGTCCTCGTCGTCGACGGTGGGCCGGAACGCCCCCGACGCGCAGGCCGCCTCCAGGTCGTCCAGGGCCGCCAGGATGCGGCCCAGCTCCTCCGGGTCGAGCAGGCCCGCGCCGGCCAGGACCCGGGCGTGCGCCCGGGAACCCGCGATGTCGTACGGGGCCAGGCGCCAGTCGAACTGCACGCTCACCGACAGGCGGGCGAGCGCCTCGGCGGGGCCGCCGGCGAACCGGCCACCCCACAGGCTCGTCCGGTTGGTGCCGGCGCTGTTCTCGGTGAGGCTCTTGTCGTCCACGTCGCCCATTGTGGTCCCCATGCTCGTCAGCCACCCATCCGGGCGTCGCTGGTCGCGCCGCAGGCCCGCGCCCACGGGCGGACGGTCGGCGTTGCCAGGTGGGATGTCGTGACCCGTGCGGTCATGGTGCGGTGTTCCCTTCGACGCTGTCTTCCCGGCGGGCCCAGCCGGCGAGCTTGTCACCGAGCGCGGCTCCGCCGACGGCCTCGCGGGCCACGACGAGGATGGTGTCGTCGCCGGCGATGGTGCCGACGATCTCGGGCAGGCCCGCCCGGTCCAACGCGCTGGCCAGGTACTGGGCCGCGCCCGGCGGGGTGCGCAGCACGGCGATGTTGCCGCTGGCGTCGACGCCGTTGAGCAGTTCCCGCAACAGCCGTACCAGCCGGGCCGGCGCCGCCTCGGCGTCGCGCAGCGGCCGCTTGCCGTCCTCGGGGATCAGGTAGACGGCCGGGCCGTCGCCGCCGCGCACCTTGACCGCGCCCAGCTCCTCCAGGTCACGCGAGAGGGTCGCCTGGGTGACGCCGACGCCGTCGGCGGCGAGCAGGTCGGCCAGCTCGGTCTGCGAGCGGACGGGCCGCTCCCGGATCAGCTCGACGATCCGGGCGTGCCGGGCCGTGCGGGTCAGCGGTGCGGTCATCGCGGCTCCCCGGTCGTCGTCAGCAGGAACGTCAGCAGCGCCTTCTGGGCGTGCAGCCGGTTCTCCGCCTGGTCGAACACCGCGCTCTGCGGACCGTCGAGAACCTCGTCGGTGATCTCCTCGCCCCGGTGGGCGGGCAGGCAGTGCAGCACGATCGCGTCCGGCGCGGCGTGACCCAGCAGCTCCTTGTCGACCTGGTACGGCAGGAACGGGGTGACCCGGTCCAGCCCGTCGGCCTCCTGGCCCATCGAGGTCCAGGTGTCGGTGGCCAGCACGTCGGCGTCGCGGACCGCCTGCGCCGGGTCGGTCAGCACCCGTACCGACCCGCCGGTGCCGGCGGCGATCTCGGCGGCCCGTGCGACCACGACGGGGTCCGGCGCGAACCCGGTCGGACCGGCGATCCGCACGTGCATCCCGGCCGTAGCCCCCGCCAGCAGGTACGACTGCGCCATGTTGTTGGCGCCGTCGCCCACGTACGTCAGGGTCCGGCCGGTCGTGCCGCCGCACCGCTCCCGGATGGTCAGCAGGTCGGCCAGCAGTTGACAGGGGTGGAACCCGTCGGTGAGCGCGTTGACCACCGGGACGGTCGCGCCGCCGGCGACCTCGGCGATCCGGTCGTCGCCGTGGGTACGCAGGACGATGGCCGCCACGTAGCGGGACAGCACCCGTCCCGCGTCGGCTAGCGACTCGCCCCGGCCGAAGTGGGTGACCTGGGTGTCCACGACGAGCGGATGGCCGCCCAGCTCGGCGATGCCGGCGTCGAACGAGATCCGGGTGCGCAGGCTCTGCTTGTCGAAGAGCACCGCCACCGAACGGGGGCCGGACAGCGGCTGGTGGCCGAACCGGTCGGCCTTCATCCGGGCCGCCAGGTCGAGCACGCTGGACTGTTCGGCCGGCGAGAGGTCGTCGTCGCGCAGGAAGTGCCGGATCATGCGATCGTCCCCGTCGTGGTGGGCTGGGTGGAGAGCTCGATGGTGGCGGGAGCGCTCGTGCCGGCAGCCGCCGGGGCGCTCGTGCCCGCGGCGGCCGGGACCGTCGCGTCGAGGGCCGCCGGGAGCGCGGCGAGGAAGGCGTCGGCCTGCGCGGTGGTGAGGATCAACGGAGGAGCGAGCCGGAGTACGCCCGGCTGCACCGGGTTGGTCAGGAAGCCGGCCTCCCGCAGTGCTTCGGCGAGGACCGGCGCCACCGGGGCGGCGAGCGCAACGCCGAGCAGCAGCCCGGCCCCGCGTACGTCGGTGACGAGCGGGTGGCCCAGCGCCTCGATGCCCCGACGCAGCCGCTCGCCGACGCGCTTGACGTGGTCGAGCAGCCCCTCGTTGGCGATGGTGGCCACCACGGCGAGCGCGGCGGCGCAGCTCACCGGGTTGCCGCCGAAGGTCGTACCGTGCGAGCCGGGGGTGAGCAGGTCGGCGGCCCGGCCGAAGGCGAGCGTCGCACCCAGCGGCAGCCCGCCACCCAACCCCTTGGCCAGGGTCACCACGTCGGGCTCCACGCTCTCGGCCTGGTGGGCGAACCAGTGCCCGGTACGGCCGATGCCGGTCTGCACCTCGTCGAGCACCAGCAGCGCCCCGTGCCGGGCGGTGATCCGCCGAGCCGCCGTGAGGTAGCCGGGCGGTGGCACGACGACGCCGTTCTCACCCTGGATGGGCTCCAGGATCACCATGGCGGTGGCGTCGGTGACCGCCGCATCGAGGGCGCTCACGTCGCCGTAGTCGACGTGGGTCACCTCGCCCGGCAGCGGGCGGAACGGATCAGACTTGGCGGGCTGCCCGGTCAGCGCGAGGGCGCCCATGGTGCGACCGTGGAAGCCGCCGTTGGTGGCCACCACGTGGCTGCGCCCGGTGCGCCGGGACAGCTTGAACGCGGCCTCGTTCGCCTCCGCGCCGGAGTTGGCGAAGAAGACCCGGCCGGGTCGGCTGCCGGCGAGCGCCAGCAGCAGCTCCGCGAGAGCCACCGGCGGTTCGGCGACGAAGAGGTTGGAGACGTGCCCGAGCGTTGCCACCTGCTTCGACACTGCGGCCACCACCGCCGGGTGGGCGTGACCGAGGGCGTTCACCGCGATCCCGCCGACCAGGTCCACGTACTCCCGGCCGGCCTCGTCGACCACCACGGCGCCCGCGCCGGAGACCAGCGCCAGCGGCGGCGTGCCGTAGTTGTCCATCATGGACTGCGTCCACCGTTGCACCAGGCTGCTCATGCCCCGACCGTCCCGTCCTGCGGCACCACCATCGTTCCGAACCCTTCCGACGTGAACACCTCGAGCAACGTGGAGTGCGCCACCCGGCCGTCGACGACGTGCGCGGCGGGCACCCCACCCCGCACGGCCCGCAGGCACGCCTCCATCTTCGGCACCATCCCCGACTCCAACCCGGGCAACAGCTTGGCCAGGTCGTCAGCGGTGATCTCGGAGACCAGGCTGCTGGTGTCCGGCCAGTCGGCGTACAGGCCGGCGACATCGGTGAGGACGACAAGCTTGCGGGCCTGCAACGCGACGGCGAGCGCGGCGGCGGCCGTGTCCGCGTTGAGGTTGTGCAGGACACCGTCCGCGTCCGGCGCGACCGTCGAGATCACCGGAATCCGACCGGCGTCGATGAGGTCGGTCACCGCCGAGGTGTCCACCGACTCGACGTCACCGACCTGACCGACGTCGACCGGCTGTCCGTCGACGTACGCCGGGCGGCGCACCGCCGTGAACAGTCGCGCGTCCTCGCCGGAGAGGCCGACGGCGAACGGGCCGTGCGAGTTGATCAACCCGACCAGCTCCCGACCCACCTGTCCGACGAGCACCATGCGGACCACGTCCATCGCCTCGGCGGTCGTCACCCGCAGGCCGCCCCGGAACTCGCTGGCGATACCGAGCCGGCCCAGCATGGCCGAGATCTGTGGACCGCCGCCGTGCACCACGACAGGCTTCAGACCTGCGTACCGCAGGAAGACCATGTCGGCGGCGAACGCCCGTTGCAGCTCCGGCTCGGTCATGGCGTTACCGCCGTACTTGACCACCACCGTCGAGCCGGAGAAACGCGCCAGCCAGGGCAGCGCCTCGATCAGCGTCTCCGCCTTGACCTGGGCACGGGTCAGATCACCACTCAGGCTCACCGTGCCGGCCTTTCGTTCGCGACTGCGGGACTCCGCTTCGCTGCGTTCCTCGCGCTCACGAGGAGTAGGCCGAATTCTCGTGTACGTACGCGTGCGACAGGTCGTTGGTCCAGATCGTCGCGGCCGAACCGCCCGCGTGCAGGTCGATCCGGATGGTGACGTCCCGTCCGCTGAGGTCGGCCTTCGAACGGTCCTCGGCTCCGGCGCCGCCCCGGCACACCCACACCCCGTTGACGGCGACGTCCACCTCGTCCGGCTCGAAGGCGGCCGTGGTGGTGCCGACCGAGGCGAGAATCCGACCCCAGTTCGGGTCGTTGCCGAACAGGGCGGTCTTGACCAGGTTGCTGCGGGCGACCGAGCGGCCCACCTCGACCGCGTCGTCCTCGGTCGCGGCCCCCACCACGTCGATGGCGACCTGCTTGGTGGCGCCCTCCGCGTCGGCGATGAGCTGCTGCGCCAGGTCGTGACAGGCCGTCGTGACCGCGGCGGCCAGCTCGGCAGGGGTCGGCTCGATGCCACTCGCGCCGCTGGACAGCAGCAGCACGGTGTCGTTGGTGGACATGCAGCCGTCGGAGTCGACCCGGTCGAAGGTCACGCGGGTGGCCGCGCGCAGCGCCTCGTCCAGCGCCGCCGGCCCCGCCACCGCGTCGGTGGTGAGCACGCAGAGCATGGTCGCCATCCCGGGCGCGAGCATGCCGGAGCCCTTGGCCATCCCACCGACCGTCCAACCGCTGCCCCGGGCCACCGTGGTCTTCGGCCGGGTGTCGGTCGTCATGATGGCCTCGGCGGCCGCCGGGCCGCCGTCGCGTGAGAGCTGCCGGATGGCGGCACGGACCCCCGGCAGCAGCTTGTCCATCGGCAACCGCTCACCGATCAGCCCGGTGGAGCAGACCGCCACCTCGCCAGCCCCGAGGAGCAGCCGTGGGCTGACCGCGCTCAGCGCCGATGCGGTGTGCTCGGCCGTGGCGTGCGTGTCCTGGAAGCCGGCCTGGCCGGTGCAGGCGTTGGCGCCACCGGAGTTGAGCACGACGGCGCGAACCACACCGCCCTGCACGACCTGCTGGCTCCAGAGCACCGGCGCGGCCTTGACCCGGTTGGTGGTGAAGACACCGGCGACACCGGCGTCCGGGCCGTCGTTGACCACCAGCGCGACGTCCGCGCCACCGCTGGTCTTCAGACCGGCGGCCACTCCGGCCGCCCGGAAGCCCCGAGGGGTGGTGACACTCATGCGACTGGCCTTTCGTTCGCGACTGCGGGGCTCCGCTGCGCTGCGCTCCTCGCGCTCACGGGCTGACTCCCCAGATCGACAGGCCCGTCGTCTCCGGCAGGCCGAGCATCAGGTTGGCGTTCTGTACGGCCTGGCCGGCGGCGCCCTTGCCGAGGTTGTCCAGCGCGCTGAGCACGATCAGTCGACCCGAGTCGACGTCGACGGTCGCCTGGAGGTGGCAGGAGTTGGAGCCCAGCGTGGCGGCCGTGTGGGGCCAGCTCCCCTCCGGCAGCACGTGCACGAACGGCGCGTCGGCGTACGCCTGCGCCAGCACCTGCTGCGGGTCGACGCCACGGGCGGGCACGGCCGTGACCGTGGCGAGGATGCCGCGCGGCATCGGCGCGAGGACCGGGGTGAACGACAGGCCGGTCGCTCCGGAGGCCTGCTTGATCTCGGGTACGTGCTGGTGGGTGCCGACCCGGTACGGCGACAGGTCGCCCATCACCTCGCTGCCCAGCAGGTGCGGCTTCGCCGCCCGGCCCGCGCCGGAGGTGCCGGAGGCGGCGACCACCACCACGTCGGCGGGGCTGGCCGCGCCGTCGGCGATCAGCGGCGCGAGCGCGAGGGTGATCGCGGCGGCGTAGCAGCCGGTGTTGGCGACCCGGGTGGAGTCGGCGATCAACTCCCGCTGGCCGGGCAGCTCGGGCAGGCCGTACGTCCACTGGCCGGCGTGCGTGCCGCCGTAGTACTGCGCCCAGGCGTAGGGGTCGGCGAGCCGGTGGTCGGCACCCAGGTCGACGACGCGCACCTCGGACGGGAGCTGGGCCGCGAGGGTCGCCGACTCACCGTGCGGCAGCGCCAGGAATACCAGGTCGGCGTCGGCGAGCGTGGACGAGTCGGTCTGGCCGAGCACCAGGTCGAGCCCGGTGAGCTGCGGATGCACCACGTCGACGCGGTGGCCGGCCTGGCGGTGCGCGGTGGCGGCGACCAGGTCGAACTCCGGGTGCCCGGCGACCAGGCGCAGCAACTCACCACCGGCGTACCCACTCGCCCCGGCGACCGCGACTCGAATCCCCATACCTACCTCCGCATGACTATGCAGAGGAGACTAGCAAGCGTGATTGTTTCCTGCAAGTTAATACGGTCTACTGCATGGTGATGAACACCTGAGGCAGTCGGCCCAGGGGGCGCCCTCCACCGCAACGACGGAGGACGCCCCGCTGTCAGTTCACTTGCTCGGACAATCCGTGCTGTCGCTCATACGTCCTCAGGGCGGCGTCCCACGCCTCCGTGTACTCACTCGGACCCATACCCAGATCGCCGTGTCCCCGGACCGCCTCGCGCAGCAGTTTCACGAGATCGGGCACGGTCTCCCGACGCTCCTCCACGTACCGACGGAACACCTCGGCGAACTGCTCACCGGTCAACCGTGCCGCATGCGCGGTGACCGGATCGTCCTCAAGATTCTGCAGCACCGCGCACCAGCGACGAGTCAGCTCATCCGCCTGGGTCGCTCGGATCTTCTGCAACTCGTGATCGCACTCAAGCCGGATGCGATCCTCCCAGTACGGCCGGAGCCGCTCCCGGACCCGTTCGTCCGGGCTGACGCGGATGAGCACGCTGAAGTACGGCACGGCACCTTCACGAGGCCACCGTTGGCCAGAGAGGCGGTTGTTGAGCGCACGCTCCAGGTCGTGCGAACGGTGGGGCTCGTGTTCACGCGCCAGGTCCACCGCCCGCTCCCGGACAATTCCGCCAGCCCACCCCAGATAGCGCTCGGCGCGGAGCCGAAGCTCCTCGTACGTCATGTTCTGCGCCGTCCAGTTGTAGACAGCGTGCAGGCGGAAGTCGAAGGCGTCCCCCTTCGCCGGCACCAGGATCGGCGCCGGGACGTCCTGACGGAACGTCACGGTGGCGGGGACGATCGGCGCCGGTGGGGCCGGGGGAAGCAGGGGCTCGGCCGGCGGGATGAACGCATGCCACCAACGACGGCGTTCCACCTGCCCAGGGATGGGTGCTCTCGTGCCGGGACCACCGGCGGGGCCCATGGTCATCGCGTCTCCTCATCGATCAGCCGTTGTACGTCGTCGAGCAGGTCGTGGTGGGGCATCACGGGACGCCACACGTGATGGAGTTGGTGGTCCAGGCGATGGTGCAGGGCCGGCTGTCCAGCGATCATGTGCCGCAGGAGGTCGAGGCAGTGCTCGGCGACGGCTGGCTGCTGATCCGCTCGGTCCAGCCAGAAACCGAGGGTCCGCCACGATCGGTACGCCGTCTTCGGCAGACTGAGGGCGGTCGCCCAAAGGACGGCCAGGTCGGCCAGGTCGATCGTTCGCTGGTCCACCAGATGCAGCAGCTCCGGCCAGTGCTCCCTGGGCGGTTCACTCCAGCGGTCTGCGAGTACCCGCAGGGTCCGCGCCGCGTGAAGCTGCACCTCGGGGTCGACGGACTCAGTCCACTCCACCAGCGCCGGCACGACGCTCGCCGCGTGACCGTTGCGGTACACCTCGAGCAACCCCCGGACAACCGAGTTGTTCCGCCGCTGCATCCGGGCCTGCGCAACCTGGCGCAACTGGGCCAGCGCCGACTCCGGCCAGAGCCGGGCCAGACCGAGGCTGTGCGCACGCGCCACGGTGTCCCGTAGGTGAGCCGCCTGACCGGCTGCCCACTGATCGAGTTCGGTCCGAATCCGAGTACGCAACCCAGGCTGCATCGCCATGGCGACCAGGACGATCGCTGCGGCCTGCCGAACCCCTGCCCGCCGTTCCCGGGCCAGTTCTCCCACGACGTCGAGGGCTGACTGCACGTCCCGGGTCGCCGACCAACCGATCGCACCCGCTGCTGCCTGTCGGACCGCCGGAAGGTCTCCGCGGATCAGGTCCGCCAACCAGTCGAGCAGTTGTTTGGGCGACCACCACTCTGTCCACGCGACGTCCAGTAACGCCGACCGCAGTGGCTCGGCGCCGGGTGAGAAGTCGATCCGGCACCCACCTGGCACGCGCGCGTCGTTCAGCCGATTGACGGCTTGGCCCAGTGTCGATCCCAACAGCGCGTCGAGCATCGAACCCCGAAAAGGGGCACTGGTCCATGCGGGTTCCTGGAAGTCGAACCGGGCCAGACGCTGAGCTGCCCGGTGTATCTCGGTCACCGGCTGCCCGGCAAGGACGGCGCATGACAAGCGAAAGGCCCGCACCTCATCGTGCGGGAACGCGTCGACCTCTTCGCCGCCGCGTCGCACGTCGAGGATCTCGGACGCGCGCTCCCGTAGTTGAAGCGGCAGAAACTGCTCCAGCCGCTCGGCCAGTGCTCCGCCCTTCGGGACCGTCCGAGCGATCGTTGCGACGATCTCGAAGACCTCACCGGGCCGAGGCTCGCTGGCCAGGTAGGCCGACAGCAGTGGATGCCTGGCGCAGTCCTCATCCACGTATCGCTCTACGCAACGGCTGTCGCACGTGCCCGTGCACCAGCCGACGCACTGCCCTGTGAGCTGTTGGCGGAGCTGCGCCCTAAACACCTCGGCCGCCGGCGCCGAATGGTGTTCGACGATGTGGCCGACGAGGTCGTGCTTTCGTCGGGAGAAGTCCCCAATCAGAATCAGCGTGGTGCCGGAGGTCTCGGCCCTGGCGGCCAGCGCTACGAGCGTGAACCCGTCCACCTCGCGAAGCGCCACCTCATTCAGCCGGAGCACGTAACCGTGCCCGGCGGGCAACGGCGCATCCACGCCGAGCAGATCGGCCAATCGGTCCACACCGAGTACGCGAACCCGCTCGGACCCGTGTCTCCGGGCCAGAGCCAGGATGGCCGACGTGAACCGTCCGCTTCCGACCGGACCGGAGAGGCAGACCAGGTGGTGACGCTGGAGTTGGTGGTCGAGCCGGCGATCACTCGGCGCGTAGGCGTACCTGCCGGCAGTCGCACGAACACTGGCCTCGACCAGGGTCTGGAACCAGACACGCCCGGCGCCGTCGGATCGTCCGGCGGTGACGTTGACCGTTCCGATGGCGACGGCGCCAGGGCCGGTGGCGTTCTGTCCCTGGACCCGAACATCGCCGACGTCGATCGTCGAGCCGCCCAGCAGGCCAGCCAGCTGGCGCAGCACGTCCCCGGGATCCAGGAGGTCTTCCGGGTCGTCCTCCTCCGGTGGCTCCTCGGTCGGCTCCGCGGGAGGGGCCAGCTCATCCTCGCCGTCGAAGGACTCCGCTGCTACTGGTGATCCGTCCCGGGGTCCGCGAGCCGCACCATCCTCCACGTCACCGAGTAGGTCATCGCCAGAGGCATCCTCATCCTCGAACACGTCGCGCAAGAGGCTGTCCAGGTCCCCCGGACCACCGGCGGGGACAGGGGTGTACCGACCGCTCATCGCGGATCGCCTCTACCCGTGCCGAAGTTCGCGTCGCGGCCAACCGAGCCGATCGCGGTCGCACCCTGACCGATGGCGTTCTGTCCGTTGACACGAATTTCGCCGGTGCGAATTCCGCCGTGGTCCGTCGATCGGTTAGGCGCTCTCGCCTCCTCGGCCTCCGTCGACCTCTCCGCCGCCTGCCCCGGGCTGTCGTCGGCGGTCGGCGAGACGGCCCGGATCCCGGCGCCGGAAAGATCCTCGTCCACCACGCAGAGCCAGGCGTACTCGCGAAACTCCTTGTCCGGGTGTGCCACCTCGATACGCACGAAGCGCTCCGGTCGCATCTCCTCCGGATACTCGGTGACCACGTCACGAAAGATCTCGGTCGAGACGACAAGCGCGACGCCGGCATCAGGAAATGCGGCCAGTGCCTTCTTGACCGGGTCGGCGTCGCACAGCCGACAGACATACACCACGGCGTTGCCGGGAAAGCCGTTCGCACCGTCAAGGTGCACCAACCCCTGGTGCACCGCCACCCTGAGCCGGATTCGGGCGGCCGGGAGAAGGCTGCTGTTGTGGCTACGCAACCGTCGGTTCAGTTCCGGAATGAACTTGCCGATGACGCGAGATTCGGACACCTCACGCGGCACGATCGCCAACTCACCATCGCCCGCCTGCTGAGTCATCCAGGCCACCCGATCGAGACCGACAGCATTGGCTGCCTCGTGCAGCAACTCACGAAAGTGCCGCTGCGCCTCATACTGTTGGAGGTTGCTGCGCCTGCTGTACCGCTCCATGTCCACGGAGATCAACAATCGCCGCTCGGGATGTTGCATCCAGCTCCCGCCCTTCGTCGTCCGGCTCGCCCTACGGGCAAGCGCCGCAGGAGCCATCGAACCGGCGCGTGCGGACCGGGATCCCGTAGAACTACGGCATCCCGTGAGCCAGTCGAAAACCCGTCATCCCGTCTTGCTGGCGGGTCCCTCGCACAGCCACGTCATGTGCTTGTCGCATGAGGACGGATCTGCTCGACCTGTTGCTCACCCTCGGATGGTCGCCGGCGGCGGTGCTGGCACTGACAGCCGTCCACCTGCTGGTCGACGCCTTGGGCCGAACAGGGGCATCGCGCTACGCACAGGAACGGCTACGCTTCGGCAGCCACCCATCGAGAAGGAGGCTGCGGGTGCGACGACCACGCGAGCTGTCCAGTCACGAATGGCCGTACGGCACCTTCCTGCAGCGGCTCACGCCGCCGGTACGGATGACGCTACTGGGGCTGGGGGTTCGTCGTCAGGTCCCCGCCGGGCAGATCGTCATCCACGAGGGCCTGCGCGAAGCTCACCTCGTTCTACTCGAGGAGGGGCTGACCAAGGTCACCGCCACACTGCCGGACGGTCGATCCGCGCTGCTGTCACTGCGGGTCGGAGGAGACCTTGTCGGTGAGATGTCGGCACTGAACAACGAGCCCCGCTCCGCCACTGTGACGACCTGCGGCCCGGCGAGATACAGCGTGATCCAGCCGGACCGGTTCAAGAGGTTCCTGAAGGAACATCCCGACGCTGCTCTCGAACTCGCCGCGATGGTGTCCGACCGGCTGCGCTGGTCCAACCGACGCCGGATCGACTTCACCTCGTACCCGGTGAAACCCCGCGTCGCCCGAGTGATCGCCGAACTCTGCCGTACCCATGGTCGACAGGGCATGGACGGCATCGTCATCGACGTCCGTCTCACGCAGCCCGACCTGGCCACGATCTGCGGCGCCTCCGAGACCTCCATCCAGAAGGTGCTTCGAGAGCTGCGGACGGACGGGTTGGTCGACACCGACTACCGGCGGATCACGGTCCGCGACCTGTCGGGCCTGCGCAAGCTCGGTGATCTGAACCCCAGCGACGACTGACGGGTGCTCTCCGCCGCGATGAGGTAACGAACCCGTCCACTCTCCCAGGCCACCCGGCGCAAGATCGCGCCGAAGCGCTCCGCCACGACGGCGACCACCATGTCGTGAGCGGTTGTCGAAAACGAGTCGACTGAGTGGCCACTCAATCGACTAGCATCGTTCCGACGGTGGTGGGCCGGCTGTCCGGTCCGCGTGGGGGCACCTGACGGAGGCGCGGTGGGGCTGTCGTTCGAGATCCTCGGTCCGGTCCGCGTCCAACGCGACGGCCAGCCCCAACGGGTGCCGGCCGGTCGACCCGCCGCTCTGCTGGTCACCCTGCTGCTGCACGCCGGCGCGCCCGTGCCCGTCGAACGACTTCGCGAAGAGCTGTGGGGCAGGTGTCCGCCGGCCTCGGCGGTGGCGAACCTGCGCAGCCACGCCAGCCAGCTACGCCACCTGCTCGACTCCCCCGGTCGTCCCGCTCGGCTGCACGCCGAGCACGGCGGTTACCTGCTGCGCGTCGAGCCGGGTGAGCTGGACGCCGCCGAGTTCGAACGGCTCGCCACCGAGGGACACGCCGCCCGGATCGATGGAGAGCCCGAGCTGGCCGCGACCCTGCTGGGCCGTGCGCTGGGGCTGTGGTCGTCGACCGACCCGTCCCCGGCGTACGGGCCGACCACCGCGGACGCCTTCGACCGGCTGCGCGAGCGGCGGGCCGCCGCCCGGGAGACGTACGCGGCCTGCCGGCTGGACCTGGGTGACCCGGGGACGCCGGCGTTGCTGGCCCTGCTGCACGACCACGTCACCGAGCACCCGCTGCGTGAGCCGGCGTGGGCGCTGCTGATGACCGCCCTGCACCGCGCCGGCGATCAGACCGGCGCGGTGCGGACCTACCAGGCGGCGTGCCGGGCTCTGGACGGGGAGCTGGGCGTCGCGCCCGGGCCGGAACTGACCGAGCTGTACCGCGAGGTTCGCCGGCACGCGCCTCGGCCAGCGGTCCCGGCGCGGCGCCGCGCCGCCTCGCACACCCGTGACCGTGCGGACAGCCGTGACCGTGCGGTCGAGCCGCACGGGCCACGCGTACCGCACGAGCTGCCCTGTCCCACGGCCCCGTTCGTCGGCCGTCGCGCCGAGCTGGCCCGTCTAGGCGAGGCCCTGGTCGATGGCCGGCGGCAGCCGGTCACCGTCGCGCTCTTCGGCATGGCCGGCACCGGCAAGTCTGCCCTGGCCCTGCGCGCCGCCGCCGAGGCGCTGGACGCTTTCCCCGACGGCCAGCTCCACCTCGACCTCGGTGGGTCGGTGGCGGGCACCCCGCCGCCGCCCTTACAGGTCGCCGCACGCGTACTGCGGGCCCTGCACCCGGGCACCGACGAGCCGGCGCCGTCGGGCATCGCGGAGGCCCGGGCCCGCGTCCGGTCCCTGCTGTTCGACCGCCGGGTGCTGCTCGTGCTCGACAACGCCACCGACGCCGCCCAGGTCGACGGCCTGCTCCCGGTGCGCGGGGGATGCGCCCTGCTGGTGACCAGCCGCACGCCGATCACGAGCGACGCGCCGACGCTGCGGCTGGAGCCGCTGCCGGCCGCCGACGCGTTGGCGCTGTTGCGCGCCACCGCCGGCGACCGCCCGGTGGACGACGAGCCGGAGGCAGCCTCGGCGGTGGTCAGCCTCTGCGAGCGGCTACCGCTCGCGCTGCGTACCGCGTCCGGTCGGCTCACCGAGGGGCCGCACTGGTCGTTGAGCCGGTTGGCACGGGTGCTGCGCGACGAGCGGTACCGGCTCGCCGAGACCGGGCTGGGCCCACGGCTCGGCGCGAGCTACCGGCGGCTCGGCGCGGCGGCTCCGATCTTCCGGCGGCTCGGCCGGGCCCACCCGGGGCCGGTCACCGCGGAGCTGACCGCCGCGCTGAGCGGAGCGCCGCCCGAGGACGCGGCGCGGGCGCTGGACTGTCTGGTCGCCGCGCAGCTCGCCGAACCGGCCGGCCCGGGACGCTTCCACATCGGTGACCTCGTCCGGCTCTACGCCGCCGAACTCGCCGCCGACGAGGCGGGTGGGGACCGCAACGGTCAGGCCGGGGCCGGCGCGTCCTGGCGGTAGCCCCGAGCCTGGAGGGTGAACAGTCGGGCGTAACCGCCGTCGGCGGCCATCAGCCGGGCGTGGTCCCCGCACTCGACGACCTGCCCGTCGGCGAGCACCACGATGGTGTCCGCGTCCCGCACCGCGTTGAGCCGGTGCGAGATGAGCAGGCTGGTCCGACCCCGTCGCAACTCGCGCAGCCGCTGGTTGAGGTCGTGTTCGGCCTCCGCGTCCAGGCCCGAGCTGGGCTCGTCGAGGATCAGCAGGTCCCGGTCGGCGCGCAGGAAACCCCGGGCCAGCGCGACCCGCTGCCACTGGCCGCCGGAGAGCACCACCCCGGCCTGCGGGTCGTCCCGGTCGGGGCCGTCGAAGAAGATCCGGGTCAGCAGGGTGTCGTAGCCACGGGGCAGCGCGGCCAGCGCGTCGTCGATGCCGGCGTGCCGGGCAGCGGTACGCAGTCGCTCCGGGTCGTCGCGCGCGCTCAGGTCGCCGAGCGCGATGTTCTCCGCGGCGCTCAGGTCGTACGGCATGAAGTCCTGGAACACCGCGCCCAACCGCTCACGCAGCGCCGCCGGGTCGAGGTCGCGCAGGTCGACCCCGTCCCACCGGATGCTGCCGCGCTCCGGGTCGTAGAAGCGGCAGAGGAGCTTGACCAGGGTGCTCTTGCCGGCGCCGTTGAGGCCGACCAACGCGGTCGTGCCGCCGGCCGGCAGGTGCAGGTTCACGCCGCGCAGCACCCACGGGTGCTCCGGCGAGTAGCGGAACCACACGTCGCGCAGCTCGATGCCCTCGGTCAGCGGCGGCATCGGCAGTGGGGCGGTCGACACGGGCAGGTCCCGCTCGACGTGCGCTACCTGGTCGTAGTGGTCGAAGAGGAGCAGTGCCTGGTGAATCGCGCCGAGCTGACTGACCAGGCTGCCCAACGCGCCCTGCACACCGGGCACGGCTGCCAGGTAGATGACCACGTCGCCCGGGGTCAGCCCACCGGCGCGGGCCACCGACACGGTGTAGACCACGCCGATGCCGGCCACCGCCGCGCCGAGCAGGCCGAGCACCGCCTGGGCGCGTACCTCCCGACGGTCGAGTCGCTGCTCGACCCGGTGCATGCCACGCAGCTCGTCGAGCATCCGGTCACCGAAGAAGCGGCCCAGGCCGAACAGCCGCACCTCCTTCGCCGCTGGCACACCCACGAGCAACTGGGCGAAGAACATGTCCCGTCGTTGGAAGTGCTCCAGGCGGAGCACCATCGCCGCGCGGGCCCGGTTCAGCCGCAACTGCATCCACAGGGTGGGCAGCGCGGCCAGGAGCACCAGCGCCCCGATCAGGGGGTTGAGCATCAGCAGGATGCCGACGAAGCCGCCCATCGCCAGGATGCTCTGCACCGCGCCGAGCGTGTTGGCGGTCAGTTGGGTCGGGCCGAGATGCCCGGTCTGTTGGGCGGCCTGCAACCGGTCCTGGAACTCCGGGTCCTCGAGTCGGACCAGCCCCACCAGTCGCTGCACCGCGTCGTGCAAGCGGCGGCGCACCAGGCGGGACACCGCCCTTGACCGTTCGGCCGCCACGTAGGTGCGCAGATGCGGCAGGACCGCATTGAGCGCGGCGGCGACAGCAAGGCCGGCAGCGAGCGCGGCCAACCCCACCTCGACCGAGCCGGCGCTCGTGAGACGGTCCAGCAGCAGCTTGGTCAGCGCGGCGACGAGCACCGGCGTGAGCCCGGCCAGCACCGCGAGGACCAGGTCCGCCGCGGTGCCCCCCGGCGCCGCACGCCAGGTCAGGCCGAGGGCCGCCCGGGCGTACCGGGCGGCCCGTCGAGGAGTCAGCCGCAGGCCGCTCACCGCGCCACCGGAAGGTCCAACCGGGCGATGCCGAACGCCGTCGCCCCGACGATTCCGCGTTCGTCGAGCAGGCCGAACGCCGGGTACCCCTTGACCCCGAACGCGAGCGGCAGCGCCCCGTTCCCGGGCTCGACGAAGACGGTCGCCAGGCCGGCGAACCGCTCGGCGTACGGCTGGGTGTCCGGGCCCTTGCCGACCACCACGATCCAGACGTGCTCGGCACCGCCGGGCATGCTCCGCGCGCGGTCCATCAGCAGCGGCAGTTGCTCCTCGCAGTGCTCGCAGCTCGGCGAGAGGAACGCGACCATGGTCATCGGCGGGATGTCAGACCGATCGAGCACTCGACCATCCACGGTGGTCGAGACGAAGTCACCCGGGATCGAGCCCACCTCCAACATCACCGCGGGCGGCGCGCTCTGCTGCTCGCTGAGCAGCTCGGTGTGCTCACGAAGCCGTCGGATCACGCCGAGCATCAGGATGAGGTTGAGCAGGCCGAGAGCGGCGACGAGGACGACGGCCACGGTCAGCAGCGCCATGAGAACTCCTTCGGGTGCGGGGGTACGGACCGGGATCAGGACCGGCGGGCCGGGCGGGGCGCCCGGGACGGACTGGGTGTGAACAGCGCGACCAGGTCGTCGAGACGGATCACCACGGCGGCGAGGGGGACCGCGACGCCGACGGCGAACAGCACTGTCGGCGCCGACGGCGGCGGCCCGGTGCCGGTGCCGGTGGCCCAGCCCAGCAGGCCGAGCAACGCCACAGTGGCGAGAGCGAGGTTGCGGGCGACATGCCGACCGCCGACCGGGGCATCGCCGGCGCCGAAGCAGCGGCACGCCGGCCGGGCCCCCCGTCGCAGCGCGCCGACGATCGCGGCGGTGAGCACGCCGAGCAGCCCGGCGGCGAGCAGCAGCCCGGCGGGCACGGTACGAGGAACGGCGAGCAGGATCACGACGGCCGCCTCTACGGCGACCGCGACGTGGGCGGTCGACGGTGCCCAGCGGGCCGGCACGCCGAACTGGCGGACCGACCCGACGAACTCCGCGAAAACCGTCCGGCTGCGCAGCTTGCCGATCACCGCGACGACGAATACCAGGGCCAGCAACAGCCGCGCGGTCAACTCCAGGGCTCGCATCGCTACGCCACCTCCTTGCCGGGAGGCCCAGGCTAGGAGCGGGGGATACATCGCAAATACATCTACGGCCAGCGATGGGTTGTCCGGCTGTACGGACGGTGTAGCGGGCCGCCGTAGCGTCCGGACACCGATCAGTATCGAGAGGAGGTGAACGGATGTTCCGTCGACTGGAGACCCTGGGCGAGCGGATGCTCGGCGCGTTCGTACCGAAGGTGACGGCCGCGGCCGGCTGTCCGCCGGACCCGTGGTGCGCCGTCTGCGCCACGTGTTACCTGAAGCGGTGCAGCTACAACGGTGCCTGCAAGGTGTACTGCGGCGGCTGCGGCGGTGCCTGCAGCGCAGGTGCGAGCACGATGACCGCCCTCTGCTGAGCGGTCACGGGGTGCCGTCCGGCTTCGGTCGGGCGGCACGCCGTCCGCGTGGCGGCGCGGCCGGTCAGTCCGCGCGCGGTCGCTGCCGGACCAGCACACCGAGCACGTCCGGCTCGGGAATGTAACCGCACTCGCGGGAGTCGTAGCTGTGCGACGGGTTGTCGCCGAGCACCACCAGCCGACCCGCCGGTACGACCTGTTCACCGCCCCCACCCAGCAGCGGCACCCGGTCCACCGGCACCGGGTCGCCGGGGACCGCGTACGCCCGCTTGATCAGCAGGCCGGGGCCGGCCGCGTCGGGGCGGGCGGGGTGGCCGGCGGTCATCGCCGCCGGGGCCACCACCACGACCACGTCGCCGGGACGGACCCGGGCCAGCGGCAGCCGTCGGGCCAGCACCCGGTCGCCGGAGCGCAGGGTCGGCTCCATGCTCCGGCCCACGACCGCGACCAGCAGCAGGTGCCGGCGGGCCCAGAGCAGGCCGGCGGTGGCCACCGCGAGCACGGCGGCCACCGCGAGCCATCCCAGCACCGGCATGGTCAGGCGCCGCGCAGGGTCGCGCCGAAGCGCTCCGCCGCGACCGCGACCGCCGCGTCCCGGGCGGCGAGCGCCTCCTCGACGGTGAGCGTCCGGTCCGGCGCGCGGAACGTCAGCTTGTACGCCAGCGACCGACGCCCCTCGCCGAGCTGCGCGCCGGAGTACACGTCGAACAGCCGCACGTCCTCCAGCAGCTCGCCGGCACCCGCCTCCAGCGCCCGGCGCACCTGCTCGGCCGGGACCGCGTCGTCCACCACCAACGCCACGTCGATGAGCGCCGGCGGGAACCCGGACACCGTCGGTGCGGGCGTCACCGGCACCGGCGGCAACACGTCGAGGTTCAGCTCCATCGCGCAGGTGCGGCGGGGCAACTCCAACGCCGCCACCGCCGCCGGGTGCAGCTCACCGGCGTAGCCGACCACTGTGTCGTCGACCCGCAGCTCGGCGCAGCGGCCCGGGTGCCACGGCGCGTACTCGGCGGCGCGGACCTCGACCCGCTCGTCGGGGACACCGGCGGCGGCCAGCACGTCGCGGGCCGCCTCGATGGCGTCCGCCCAGCCGGCCGGCCGGCCGGCGCCCCACCAGCCGGCGGGGTCGAGATCACCGGCCAGCACCGCCGCGACGTGCACCGGCTGCGCCGGCACCACCGCGTCGGCGGCGGCGAACTCCTCGTCGGTGGGTCGCCGGTCCACGCCCATCGCCGGCGGGCTGCCGGCGTCGGGGCGCGGGTGGAAGACCGCCCCGATCTCGTAGAGGGCCAGGTCGCGATGACCCCGCCCGAGGTTGCGCTTGAGGATGCCCAGCAGCGGGCCGAGCAGCGTGGTGCGCAGCAGCGGCTCCTCCTCGGACAGTGGGTTGGCGAGGCGCACCGCGGTCCGGCGCGTGTCGTCGGCGGGCAGGCCGAGCTGGTCGGCCAGCTCCGGCGACACGAACGGGTGCGCGAGCACCTCCACGTATCCGCGCTCCGCCAGCGACACCGCCACGGCCCGTCGGCGACGCTGGCGCGGGGTCAGGCCACTCCCGGGCGGCGCGGTCGGCAGCACCGACGGCACCCTGTCGTACCCGTCGAGGCGGACGACCTCCTCGACCAGGTCGGCCGGGTCGGTCAGGTCGGGCCGCCAGCTCGGCGGGGTGACGCTGAGCACCGTCCCGGCGCCGCTGGCCGCGCCGACCGCGCCCGGGTCCTCGGACAACCGGTCCGCGCCCTGCGCGACCGTGCAACCCACCTGCTCCAACAGAGCGACGACCCGTGCCGGCGGGTACTCGACGCCGACCCGCCGGGTCGGCAGGTCCGCCGGCAGGGTGATGGGGGTACGCGGCCGGACGTTGTCGATGTCCAGGATCTCCGCGCTCGGGGTTCCGCCACCGTGCTCGGTGAGCAACCGAACGGCACGCTCCAGCGCGACCAACGCCACGGCCGGGTCCACACCCCGCTCCCAGCGCTTCGCGGCCTCGCTGAACAGCTTGTGCCGGCGGGCCGTGCGCCCGACCATCGCCGGGTCCCAGTGGGCCGCCTCGAAGAGCACGGTGGTGGTGACGCCGGTGACGACCTCGCTGGTCTCGCCACCCATCACCGCCGCGAGCGAGATGGGGACGCCGGCGCCCTCGCCCGCGAGGGGGTTGTCCAACCCAGCGTCGCAGATGACCATGTCGTCGGCGGTGAGGACGCGGTTGACCCCGTCCAGGGTGGTCAGCTTCTCCCCCGCCTCGGCACGCCGGACCACCAACGGCCCGACGATCCGGTCGGCGTCGAAGGCGTGCATCGGCTGACCCAGCTCCAACATCACGTAGTTGGTGATGTCGACCGGCAGCGAGATGCTACGGATGCCGGCGGTGACGAGCCGCTGGGCCATCCACGACGGCGTGGGCGCGGCCGGGTCGACGCCGCGGACCAGGCGGGCGGTGAACCGGTCGCAGCCGACCGTGTCGCGGACCTGGACCGGGTACGCCGGGGCCTCGGTGCCACTCGGAGCAGGCACCAGGGCGGGGTCACGCAGCGGCACGTCGAACGCGTGCGACAACTCCCGGGCCAGGCCGCGCAGGCTCAGCGCGTACCCCCGGTCGGGGGTGATCTCCAGCTCGAACACGACGTCGTCGAGGCCCACGACGGGCCGCGCGTCGTCACCCGGCTTGGCGGCCCCGTCCGGCGGCAGCACGATGATGCCCGAGTGGTCGTCGCCCAGGCCCAGCTCCTTCGCCGAGCAGATCATGCCGGCCGAGTTGTGCCCGTACGTCTTGCGGGCGCCGATCGCGAAGCCACCGGGCAGCACACCACCGGGCAGGATCACCACCACCCGGTCACCGACGGCGAAGTTACGCGCCCCGCAGACGATCTCCTGTGGCTCGCCGGTGCCGTTGGCGGCACCCACGTCCACCCGGCAGAACCGGATCGGCTTCTTGAAGCCGGTCAGCTCCTCGATCTCGCGTACCTCGCCGACGACGAGCTGACCGGTGACGCTCTCGCGCAGGTCCACCACGGACTCGACCTCGATGCCGAGGTCGACGAGTGCCTGCTCCAGGTCACCGGTGGGCAGGTCGGCGGGGAGATCGACGTACTCCCGCAGCCAACTGACAGAAACTCGCATGACGTCAGACCACCGTTCCCGTGTCTCGTACCCGCATCGCCTACGCCCCGGTCCCGAGCGCGCGGCTGAACCGCACGTCGCCCTCGAAGAGATGGCGGATGTCGCTGACCCCGTGCCGGACCATCAGGGTCCGGTCGATACCCATCCCGAAGGCGAAGCCGGAGTAGACCTCCGGATCGACGCCGCAGGCGCGCAGCACCCGCGGGTTGACCATCCCGCAGCCACCCCACTCGACCCACTGCGGGCCGTCGCGGTGCTCCGGGAACCACACGTCGAACTCCGCCGACGGCTCGGTGAACGGAAAGTAGTGCGGACGCCACCGGGTCTTCGCCTCCGGGCCGAACATCGCCCGCGCGAAGTGGTCGAGGGTGCCCCGCAGGTGCGCCATCGTGATGCCCTTGTCGACGACGAGCCCCTCGGCCTGGTGGAACACCGGGCTGTGCGTGGCGTCGATCTCGTCGGTGCGGTAGACCCGGCCGGGGACGATCACGTAGATCGGCGGCTTGCGGCTGAGCATCGTGCGGGTCTGCACCGTCGAGGTGTGCGTTCGTAGGACAAGGCCGGAGCCCTCCGGCGCGATGTGGAACGTGTCCATCAGACCCCGCGCCGGGTGGTCGGCGGGAATGTTCAACGCGTCGAAGTTGACCCACTCCAGGTCGACCTCGGGCCCCTCGGCCACCTCGTAGCCCATCCCGACGAACAGGTCGCTTATCGACTCCATCAGGGTGCTCAGCGGATGCCGGGCACCCCGGGGACGCCTGTCGTACGGCAGGGTGACGTCCACCCGCTCCTCGACCAGCACCCGCTCGGCCTGCTCGCGCTCCACCACCTCGGCGCGCTCGGCGTACGCGGACTCGACCGCCCGGCGGGCCTCGTTGACCCGCTTGCCGGCGTCGGACTTCGCGGCCGGCGGCAACGCGCCGATCTCCCGGCGTGCGAGGGAGACCGGGGACCGGTCACCGAGGTGCACGGATCGCAGCGCGGTCAACGCGTCCGGATCGGCAGCGGACTCGAACGCCTTCGTGGCGTCCGCGACGGCCTCGGCCAGGGCGGCGGGGTCGAGCAGGGCGACCTGCTTCGGGTCGTACGGATCGTTGCGGTAGCTCATGGCGTACGGGCACTCCCTCACGGCGGCGCCAGCCCTCATCGGGGCGGCGAAGCGAGTCTACGGACGCGCGGCTGTGCCGCAGCCCGCCGGTAGGAGTTGCGCAGGAAGCAGGTCAGGCCCGCCGCCCGCCGACACCGGCGGGCTGGCTAAACGAACGCCGTGGCGCGTTCATGGACGGACAATCTCCCCTGCTGTCAGTCGCGCCGGGTGTGGACACCCTCAGCGCTGCGCTCTCGCTGAAGCGTACAGGCAGACGGCCGCTGCGGCAGCCAGGTTGAGGCTCTCCGCGCGCCCGTACAGCGGCACCCGCACCCGGGCGTCGGCGGCGGCGGTCAACGCCTCGGGCAGCCCGTGCGCCTCGGAACCGAACAGCCAGGCGGTGGGCCCGACGAGCCGACCGTAATCGGTCAGGTCGTCCAGGTCGCTGTCGCCGTACCCGGTGGTGGCGAAGATCGACAGGCCGGCGGCCCGGAGCGCGTCGACCACCGCGAGCGGGTCGGGCGCGCGGACCACGTCGACGTGGAACAGGCTGCCGGCCGAGGCGCGGACACACTTGCCGTTGTACGGGTCGACGGCGTCCCCGGCGAAGACCACCGCACCCGCGCCGGCGGCGTCGGCGGTGCGCAGCACGGTGCCGGCGTTACCCGGGTCGCGGATCTCGGCGAGCACCGCCACCAGCCGGGGAGCACCCGAGAGGGCCTGCTCCAACGACACGTCGAGGTGCCGGCAGACAGCGACCAGCCCCTGCGGGGCGACGGTCTCGGCCAACGCGGCGACCGCGTCATCGGTCACCTCGGAGACCGGCACGTCGGCCCGGGCCGCCGTGGCGGCCAACTCCGGATGCCGGTCCAGCGCTGCGGGCGTACCGAAGAGTTCGGTGACCACACCCGGCCGCGCCAGGGCCTCGCGGACCGCCTGCGGGCCCTCGGCCAGGAAACGGCCGCTGGCATCGCGGTCCCGGCGGCGTTGCAGACGGCGGGCGGCGACAACCCTGGGGGTACGCGGGGTGAAGGCCATGATGTGCGCTCCTTCGGCACGATCGAGGCGCCCCCCGGACGGCGGTGCCGACGCGGGAGACGCCTCGCTCTGGTGCGTGGGGATCAGGCGGCCTGAGCCGCCGCGCCACCGGTGCCCTCGGCCGTGACCGCGGCCCGGGCCAGCTCGACGATCGCCGCGAACGAGGCGGCGTCGTTGACGGCCATGTCGGCCAGGATCTTGCGGTCGACCTCGATGCCGGCCAGACGCAGGCCCTGGATCAGACGGTTGTAGGTCATCCCGTTGGCCCGGGCGCCCGCGTTGATCCGCTGGATCCACAGCTGCCGGAAGTCGCCCTTGCGGTCGCGACGGTCCCGGTAGGCGTACTGCATCGAGTGCAGCACCTGCTCCTTGGCCTTGCGGTACAGCCGGGAGCGCTGACCGCGGTAACCACTCGCGGTCTCCAGCAGGGTACGACGCTTCTTCTGGGCGTTTACAGCCCGCTTGACGCGTGCCATCTCAACTCCTAGTTAGGTAAGGTGGCGCGCGTCAGCGGCCGAGCAGCTTCTTGATGCGCTTGACGTCAGCCTTGGCCACCTCGACCGTGCCGGTCAACCGGCGCGTACGGGTGGAGGACTTACCCTCCAGCAGGTGGCGCTTGCCAGCCTGCTCGGCCACGATCTTGCCACGGCCGGTCACCTTGACCCGCTTGCCCATACCCGTGTGGCTCTTCATCTTCGGCATGTGGAACGTCTTCTCCCTGTTACTTGCCGCTGGTTTCGGCGGCGGTGCCGGTGTCACCGGCCGTTGCGGTCTCGCCGGCCGTTGCGGTCTCGCCGGCCGTTGCGGTCTCGCCGACCGCCGCGGACTCATCGGCTGCCGAAACGGCCGACTCGTCCGCTGCCCGGTCCCGAGGTGCACCGCGGGACGCCGTGGCGGCGACCGCGGAGGCCTTGACGGCCCGAAGCGGAGCGAGAACCATGATCATGTTTCGGCCGTCCTGCTTCGGAGCGGCCTCGACGTATCCCAGGTCCGTGATCTCGGATTCGAGCCGACGCAGGAGCCGGTAACCCAACTCCGGGCGACTCTGCTCGCGACCGCGGAACATGATCGTCACCTTGACCTTGTCGCCCGCCTTGAGGAACCGCACCACGTGACCCTTCTTGGTCTCGTAGTCGTGCGGGTCGATCTTCGGCCGAAGCTTCATTTCCTTGATGACGGTCTGCTGCTGGTTACGCCGCGCTTCGCGCGCCTTGAGTGCGCTCTCGTACTTGAACTTGCCGAAGTCCATGAGCTTGCACACCGGCGGGCGCGCCATCGGCGCAACCTCGACCAGGTCCAGATCGACGTCCGCGGCCAGCTGAAGGGCGCGCTCCAGCGGGACGATGCCCACCTGCTCACCCTCGGGACCGACCAGTCGGACCTCACGTGCCCGGATCTGCTCGTTCACGCGTGGTTCGACGCTGATGGGGCCTCCTCGAGTCGTTTCTGCTCAGGTGCCGACCCCTGCGGCTCCCGGATGGGAACCGACCCGGAAAACAGAAGGCCCCGGCATATGCCAGGGCCCGCTCGACCGGTCGGCACGATCACAGGATCGCGCATCCGGGACCGAGACATGCCCGGAACCGGTGACCGGACCCGGCCACCGTAGCGGCGACTCGGGTGGGAGCAGGCGCTCCGCTTTCGAGGCTGCCTGCTCGCACGCGGAGACAGCCTGGTCGACTCGACAACACTACACCGTCGCCCCGCCCACTCCCAAACCGGACACCCACCCGGCATCGCCCAGCCGACGATGCTCGGGCCACGCTGGGCTCGTGACCCTGCGTTGGCACCCCAAGATCTGCACAGATTCCCGGAAGTTGCTGCTTCCCGACGGCCGGAGGCAGCAAATTCCGGGAAGTTGCTGCCTCCGAGCGAGAAATCGGCGCGGCGTGGGCGCGAGGGACGGCTCAGGTGCCGACGGCGCGTTCGGCGAGGCGGGCCAGGTGGGCCTCGTGCAGCCGGCGCAGGGCGCGCACCCCGTCGACGGCCAACTCCTTGTCGGCCGCCTGGAGCGCGACCAGCGGCAGCAGGTCGTCGTCGTACAGCTCGAGACTGGCCCACGGCGCGCCACGATCGAAGCGAACGCCCCGGACGACCTCCCAGGGCAACTCGTAGGAGCTGATGACGTTACGCACCCGGATGCCCCGCCCGTCCGCTTCCACGCGGGGGCGGGTGAACAACAGGAAACCCAGCGCGCCGAAGACGCCGAGGCCGATCATGGCGATCTGGTCACCGCGCTGGAAGCTGCCGTACCCGTCGCCGGTCGACCCGGTCAGCGAGGTGGCCACCAGGGCGAACACCACCACCAACACGATCGCCGCCGACCAGCACACCACCCGGATGCGGCGAGGCTTGAGGCGGACCAGTTCGGTGTCACTCACCCCATCAGTCTGCCACTCACGTCCGCTCCACCGACGTACCACCCGCCGAGGCCGCGGTGATACCCGTCAGAGGCGGCAGGCGTGGATGTTGGTCACCAGGATGGCGCGGGCCCCGAGGTCGTACAGCTCGTCCATGATCCGGTGCACGTCGTCGCTGAGCACCATGGCCTGCACGGCCACCCAGCCCTCGCGGTGCAGCGGCGAGACGGTGGGTGACTCGATGCCGGGGGTCAGCCCACTGGCCCGGTCCAGCAGACCGGCCGGCACGTCGTAGGCGAGCATCACGTAGCGGCGGGCCACCAGCACGCCGTGCAGGCGGCGCATCAGCTGCTCGGCCTGGGCGTGGGCGGGCGCGCCGGCACGGCGGACCAGCACCGCCGACGAGAGCAGCAGCGGCTCGCCGAACACCACGAGGCCCGCCTGACGCAGCGTCGCGCCGGTCTCCACCACGTCCGCGATCACGTCGGCGACACCGAGGCGTACGGCGTTCTCCACCGCGCCGTCGAGGCGGATGACCTCGGCCTTGACGCCCGCCTCGTCGAGGTGCCGCTCGACGAGCCCCGGGTACGCGGTGGCGATCCGGTGCCCCCCGAGCTCCTGCACGGAGGCGATGTCGTCGGGGCGGGCGGCGAAGCGGAAGGTGGCCCGGCCGAAGGCGAGGTCGACGACCTCCTCGGCGGGTGCGGCCGAGTCGATCAGCAGATCGCGGCCGGTGATGCCGAGGTCGAGGTCACCGGAGCCGACGTAGGTGGCGATGTCCTTGGGACGCAGGTAGAAGAATTCGACGTCGTTGCCCTCGTCGCGGCAGACGAGGTCCTTGGGGTCGGTGCGCTGGCGGTAGCCCGCCTCGCGCAGCATCTGGGCGGCCGGCTCGGCGAGGGTGCCCTTGTTGGGGATGGCGACACGCAACATGACGGAGTGCTCCTTCGATCGATTCTGATCAACGACGGGGCGCACTCACAGATGTCGGTAGACGTCCTTCAACTCGAGACCGCTGGCGAGCATCAGCACCTGGACCTGGTAGAGCAGTTGGGAGATCTCCTCGGCGGTGCGCTCGGGCCCCTCGTGCTCGGCGGCCATCCACGACTCGGCCGCCTCTTCGACGACCTTCTTGCCGATGAAGTGCACGCCCTTGTCCAGCGCGGCGACGGTGCCCGAGCCCGGGGTGCCGGCGGCGGCCTTGGCCTGCAGCTCGGCGAACAACTCCTCGAACGTCTTCACGGGGAACGATTCTTCCAGCCGCAGGGCCGGCACCCCGAGTCCGGGTCCGACCAACCCAGCAGGCGGACAATTCCCTACCATCGCGGTGGGAAGATCTTCGATCGATGCGCGTTGAGCTTTACGCTGTCCGCCATGGCCAGCCGCTCGCGTCTCATCGCGCTCACCCTCGCCGGCACCGTCGTCGCCGCCATCGCCGGATGCGCGCCGCAGGACGAACCGACCCCCACCGTCACCGCCGCTCCGTCCTGCGCCAAGGACAGCCTGCCCACCCGCACGCCGGGCAAGCTCACCATCGCCACCGACCAGCCGGCCTACGAGCCGTGGTTCCGGCAGGACAAGCCGGACAACGGGGAGGGCTTCGAGGCCGCCGTCGCGTACGCGGTGGCCGAGAAGCTGGGCTACGCCCGGGGCGACGTCACCTGGACCCGGGTCAAGTTCGACACCGCGATCGCGCCCGGTCCGAAGACCTTCGACTTCGACATCAACCAGTTCTCCGTCACGGAGGAACGCAAGCAGGCGGTGGACTTCTCCGCGCCGTACTACCTGGTACGGCAGACCGTCATCGCGCTCAAGTCGTCGAAGATCGCCGGCAAGACCTCCCTGGCCGACCTGCGCGGCGCCAAGCTCGGCGCCCAGGTGGGCACGACCAGCTACCAGGCGATCACCGAGGTGATCAAGCCGACGGCGAAGCCGCAGGTCTACAACAGCAACGACGACGCCAAGAAGGCCCTGCAGAACGGGCAGATCGACGGGCTCGTGGTGGACCTGCCGACGGCCTTCTACATCACCGGCGTGGAGATCACCGACGCGGTGATCGTCGGGCAGGTGCCGCAGGTGGGCGTGCCGGAGGTGTTCGGGCTGCTGCTGGACAAGAACTCACCGCTGACCCGCTGTGTGAGCGGCGCGGTCGGTCAGCTCAGCGAGGCCGGCACGCTGAGGGAGTTGGAACAGAAGTGGCTCGCGCAGGTGGCGGGGGCGGCCGAGCTGACGTGACGCCGCGGGACCACACCCCCTCCGCGGCGCAGGTGCGGCGGTCGGCGTACCGGCGTCGACAGACCATCTACAGCGTGCTGATCGCGGCCTCCTCCACGGCGGCGCTCGGCACGTTGCTGGTGGTCGCGGTGACCGGCGCGCCGGGCTGGGGCCGGGTACGGCGATCGTTCCTGGACCCGAGGATCGCCGCCGACGCGTTGCCGGCCGTACTGGACGGACTCTGGCTCAACGTACGGCTGCTGGTCTGCTGCGCGGCCGGCGCGCTGCTGCTCGGGCTGGTGATCGCCGTGCTGCGGACGCTGCGCGGCCCGATCTTCTTTCCGGTACGGGCGCTGGCCGCCGGCTACACGTACACGTTCCGCGGCCTGCCGTTGATCATCGTGCTCTACCTGCTCACCCTCGGCGTGCCCGGGTTGCGGCTGCGGGGCATGCCGTCGGTGCTGGTGCTGGGCGGAATCGCGCTGGTGCTCACCTACGGCGGCTACCTGGCCGAGGTGTTCCGGGCCGGCATCGAGTCGGTGCACCCCAGCCAACTCGCCGCAGCTCGTTCGCTGGGTCTGACCTACCGGCAGACGATGCGGCACGTGGTGCTGCCGCAGGCCGTCCGCCGGGTGGCGCCACCGCTGCTCAACGACGTGGTGGCCCTACAGAAGGACGTCGGGCTGGTCTCGCTCGCCGGTCCGATCGACGCGGTACGCGCCGCCCAGATCGCGACCGCCCAGTCGTTCAACTACACCCCGTACGTCGTGGCGGGCGTGCTGTTCGTGTTGCTCGCGATCCCGCTGATCGCGGTCACCGACTGGGTGACGCTGCGCTCGGCCCGTCGGCAGTCGGGAGGCTGACCGTGACGCTGCTGCGCTGTCGTGGCTTGCGCAAGGAGTACGGGGGCCACGTCGTGCTGGACGGGCTCGACCTGACGGTAGCCGAGCACCGGGTGGTGGCCCTGATCGGGGCGTCCGGGTCGGGCAAGTCGACTCTCCTGCGGTGCGTGAACCTCCTCGACGAGGTGGACGACGGCACCATCGAGCTGGATGGGGAGGACATCTCCGACCCGCGTGTCGACGCCGACCGGGTACGTCGACGGATCGGCATGGTGTTCCAGGCGTACAACCTGTTTCCGCACCTGAGCGTGCTGGACAACATCACCCTCGCGCCCCGGCGCGTGCACCGACGTTCCCGTGCCGAAGCCGAGGCCCAGGCCCGCGACCTGCTCGACCGGGTGGGTCTGGGCGCGAAGGCGCACGCCTATCCGGACGGGCTCTCCGGTGGGCAGCAGCAGCGGGTGGCGATCGTCCGGGCGCTGGCCAACTCGCCCCGGCTGATGCTGCTCGACGAGGTCACCTCGGCGTTGGACCCGGAACTCGTCGGCGAGGTGCTGACGATGATCCGGGATCTGAAGGCCGACGGCATGACCATGGTGCTGGCCACCCACGAGATGGGCTTCGCGCGCGAGGTCGCCGACGAGGTATGTTTCCTCGACGCCGGGCACGTCGTCGAGAGCGGCCCGCCGGAGCAGGTGCTCGGCGAGCCGACGCAGCCCCGGACCCGCCAGTTCCTGCGCCGGATCATCGAGGCCGGCCGACTCTGACGAGCCGGCCACCGAAGGCCCGGCCACCGCCCAAGCCCGGCCACCGCCGAAGACCCGGCCACCGCCGGAGAGCGGACGGCCGACCGAGGGGCGGTCAGCCGCCGAAACCGACCCGCTGGGCGTTGCCGGCGGCGACCGTACGCACGGCCAGCGCGGCGTCGAGCGCTGCGACGGTCGCCGCCCAGCCCTTGTCCTCCGCCGAGCCGGGCAGCCCCGCCCGGTCCCGGGCCTGCTCGATGGTCTCCACGGTGAGTACACCGTGCGCGACCGGCTTGCCCTCGTCCAATGCCACCCGGGTCAGCCCGTCGGTGACCGAACGGCACACGTAGTCGAAGTGGGCGGTCGCGCCGCGCACGACCACGCCGAGCGCGACCACCACGTCGCAGCGGCGCGCGAGAGCCTGGGCGACGACGGGCAGCTCGACCGAGCCGGCGACGCGGGCGACCACGGATCGCGCGCCGCACGCCTCGGCGGCCGCGACCGCGCGCTCCAGCATGTGGTCGGTCAGGTCGCCGTGCCAGCGCGCGGCCACCACGCCGACGGTCAGCCCCGCGGCGTCCACCGCGTCGACTCCCGGCTCACCGAAACCCGCCATCGTCATGCTCCGATCTCGTCGTTGGCGACCGGACGCCCCAGCGGCGCCTCGGACATCTCGTCCAACTCGTCCAGCAGGTGACCCATCCGGTCCCGCTTGGTGCGCAGGTAGCGCAGGTTCTCCGGGTGCGCGCCGGCCGGCAGACCCTCACGGCCGGTGATGGTCAGCCCGTAGCCCTCCAGCCCGGCCCGCTTGGCCGGGTTGTTGGTCAACAGCCGCATCGAGCGCACGCCCAGGTCGTAGAGGATCTGCGCACCGGTGCCGTAGTCGCGCGCGTCGGCCGGCAGACCCAGGTCCAGGTTGGCGTCGACGGTGTCCCGGCCCTGGTCCTGCAACTGGTACGCCTGGAGCTTGTGCAGCAGCCCGATGCCGCGCCCCTCGTGGCCGCGCACGTACAGGACCACGCCCCGGCCCTCGCGGGCGACCCGGGCCAGCGCGGCGTCCAACTGTGGTCCGCAGTCGCAGCGCAGCGAGCCGAACACGTCCCCGGTCAGGCACTCGGAGTGCACCCGGACCAGCACGTCCTGGCCGTCGCCGAGGTCACCGATGACCATGGCGACGTGCTCGGCCGGGTCGTGCTCGGCGCGGTAGCCGAGCGCCCGGAACACCCCGTGCCGGGTGGGCATCCGCGCCTCGGCCACCCGCTCGACCTGCTTCTCGGTACGCCGCCGGTAGGCGATCAGGTCGGCGATGGTGATCAGCACGAGGCCGTGTTCGGCGGAGAACTTCTCCAGATCCGGCAACCGCATCATGGTGCCGTCGTCGTTGACCAGCTCGCAGAGCACGCCTGCCGGGCGCAGGCCGGCGAGCCGGGTCAGGTCGATCGCCGCCTCGGTGTGCCCGGGCCGGCGCAGCACCCCACCCTCGCGGGCGCGCAGCGGCACGACGTGACCGGGGCGCGCCAGGTCGGTCGGGTCGGTGGCGGCGGCGGCGAGCAGCCGGATCGTCTGCGCCCGGTCGGCCGCCGAGATGCCGGTGCTGATCCCCTCCCGGGCGTCCACGGTCACCGTGTACGCGGTGCCGCGCCGGTCCTGGTTGGTGTGGTGCATCGGCGGCAGGTCGAGCCGGTCGGCCTCGCTCTCGGTCAACGGCACGCAGACGTACCCCGAGGTGTAGCGCACCATGAACGCCATCAGTTCCGGCGTGGCCAGCTCGGCCGCGAAGATCAGGTCGCCCTCGTTCTCCCGGTCCGCGTCGTCGACCACGACGACGGGCCGTCCGGCCGCGATCTGGGCGACCGCCTGCTCGATGTCGGCGAAGCTGCTCATGCCGCCACTCCGCTTCGCCGAACGGTCCGAGCCCCGGCCGGGTCGGTCTGGCCCGGGAGGGCCACGCGGCCTCGGCCGGGGGTCGGACCGTGAGCAGTGGCGTCATGAGGCACCATGGCGCTTGACCTGATGATTCGCTCGCTGGGCTCGCTCATGCGACGGCCTCCGTGTAGGTGGGTGGGAGTGCGGTGGCCGGCCGGGTGGCGCGCGACGTGCGCCACCAGGCGGCGAAGCCCCAGGCGCAGAACGCGCCGTAGACCAGGTACATGGCCGCCGACGGGTAGAACCCGCCGCGCAGCAGCAGCGGCACGCCGACGGCGTCCACCGCGATCCACACCAGCCAGAACTCGACCCAGCCGCGGGCCATGCCGTAGGTGGCGAGCAGGCTGCCGGTGAGGATCCAGGCGTCCGGCAGCGGACCCCAGGAGCCCAGCGCCTTGAGCACCGGGTACGCGGCGGCGGTGCCGACCACGGCGGCCAGCAGCAGGATCAGCCGCTCCCGGCCGGTGGCCCAGCGTGGCAGCACCGCGGCGTGGTCGGCGTCGACGCGGCTGTTGCGTCGCCACCGCCACCAGCCGTAGACGCTGACGGCGAAGAAGAACACCTGCCGGCCGGCCTGCCCGTACAGGTCGTGGGCCTGCGGGGTGGCGAACACCCCGCCGAGGAAGACGGTGAACAGCAGCGCGTTGCCGATCATGCCGACCGGCCACGCCCAGACCAGCCGGCGCAGCCCGAGCAGCGCGGAGACCAGCCCGAACGCGTTGCCGACGATCTCCCGGACCAGCACCGGCGAGCCGAACACCTGCACCTGGGCGTCGAGCAGCCAGCCGAGGGGGCCCATCAGACCACCTCACCGTTGCTCGGGGCCGCCCCGGACGCCTCGTCGGCGAGCCGGGCGCCGAGCAGCCGCTCGACGTACTTGGCCAGCACGTCGACCTCGAGGTTGACCGGGTCGCCGACGTGCTTCGCACCGAGGGTGGTCAGCTTCAGGGTGGTCGGGATCAAGCCGACGGCGAACTCGTCCGTGCCCACCTCGGCGACGGTCAACGAGACGCCGTCGATGGTGATCGAGCCCTTTTCCACGACGTAGCGGGACAGGCCGGCGGGGAGCCGGAACCGCACGGTCTCCCACTGCTCGGCCGGCTCCCGGGAGATCAGTTCGCCGACGCCGTCGACGTGGCCCTGCACGAGGTGCCCTCCGAGGCGGCTGCCCAGCGCCGCGGCCCGCTCCAGGTTGACCGGGTCGCCGGGGCGCAGCGCGCCCAGCGCGGAGCGGCGCAGGGTCTCGCCCATGACGTCGGCGGTGAAGACGCCGTCCGTCGCGTCCACGACGGTCAGGCAGACACCGTTGACGGCGATGGAATCACCGTGGCGGGCGTCGGACGTGACCAACGGCCCGCGCACGGCGAGAAGCGCCGAATCGCCCGCCGTGGCCGTGACGCGCACGATCTCGCCCAATTCCTCGACAATGCCGGTGAACATGTCAGGCCTCCCTCTTACGGGGCAAAGCGGTGATCCGGAGATCCGGACCGACCTGCGTAACGTCGACGAACTCCAGATCGATGGCCTCGGCGATGGTCGTCACTCCCGCGTCGATGAGGGCGGTGGGGCCGGCGCCGAGCAGCCGCGGCGCGACGTACCCGACGATCTTGTCCACCAGCCCGGCGGCGAGGAACGCGCCGGCCAGCCGTGGCCCACCCTCCAGCAGCACCGCGCGGACGCCGCGCTGGTGCAGCGCCGCGAGCAGCGCCGGCAGGTCGACCCGGCCGTCCGGACCCGCGCCGACCTCGGCGGCGGTCGCGATCCACGTCCGCGCGGCGCCGTCGCGGACCCGGGCGTCGACCGGGGTACGTCCCGAGCTGTCCACCACCACCCGCAGCGGCTGCCGGATGGCGAGGCTGCCGTCGCGCAGATTCCGGGCGGTCAGGCGGGGGTCGTCGGCGAGCACGGTGCCCACCCCGGCGATGACCGCGTCGACAGTGCCGCGCAGGGCGTGCACGTCGATCCGGGCCGCCTCCGAGGTGATCCACATGCTGGTGCCGTCCGCTGCGGCGGACCGGCCGTCGAGGGTGGCGGCGTACTTCCAGATGACGTACGGCCAGCCCCGGCGCATCGAGGTCAACCAGGCCACGTTTCCGGCCTCGGCCTCGTCACCGCGTACCCCCAGGTCCACCTGGACCCCGGCGGAGCGCAAGGTGGCGGCGCCGCCGGAGGCCACCGGGTTCGGATCCGGCACGGCGATGACCACGCGGGCCACCCCGGCCTGGACCAGCGCGGTGCTACAGGGGCCGGTGCGGCCGGTGTGGTCGCAGGGTTCCAGAGTGACGACCGCGGTGCTGCCCTTCGCGCGCCGCCCGGCCTGCGCCAGGGCGACGATCTCGGCGTGCGGCCCGCCGGCGTAGGCGTGGAAGCCCTCGCCCACGACCTGGCCGTCCTCGTCGAGCAGCACGCACCCGACAACCGGGTTCGGGCTGGTGGTACCCAGCCCGCGTGCCGCCAGCTCGATCGCACGTCGCATCGCCTCGTCGACGGAGACGCTGGCCATCGCCCTGCCCTGCCCTCTCACTCGCCGGTGCGCGCGGGCGGGTCGGGGAGGCGGCATGGACCGCGGGCAGGCGGCGGCGGATTCCGGGTACGGCACAGCCGCCCCGGGAAGGGCGGCAGGCACGCTGAAGCCAGCGGCCGGCTCGGACCCGTCCGTCCCGCGCGCTGTCTCCCATCCGGACTGTCTGGGCGCGGACCAACCGCTCCCAACCGTCGGCCCCGGATTCTCACCAGGTCCACCGTGCGGCCGAAGCCGTCCGGGTCGCGGGCTGACCACGGTCTGACCGTGGATCACCGCCGGTTCGGAATTTCACCGAGTCCCGCCAGCGCGTGGTGGGTACTTCGCAGTCTTACACGCCGAACCCGGTGTGTCGTTATCGAGGCGAGCTACTTCACAGCGGGATCACGCCTCAGGGGACACCGCGCCGCCGGTCCACGGCGACGTACGACCCCGGCTGGCTCTTGGCGACCGTCTTCATCTCCGAGGCCACCGCGATGGCCTCGAGCGGGTCGGTGAAGCGCTTGCCGGCGTCGGACAGGGAGACGCCGATCGAGAGCGTGACCAGGGCCGCCCGGCGGATGTTGCCGCGGCGGTCCTTCAACTCGACGAATCCGCGCTCGCGGTCGGTCGGGTCGTAGAGCGTGTCGGCGGACTTCTCGAAGTCGACCACCGCCCGGGAGGTGAGCGGGCGGACCTGGTCGGGTGCGCAGACGATCACGAAGTCGTCGCCGCCGACGTGGCCGAGGAAGGCCGGCGGCAGACCCACCGCCACCACCGCACGGTGCAGGCTGCGGGCCAGCGCGGAGATGAAGTCGTCGCCCCGGACGAAGCCGTACCGGTCGTTGACGCTCTTGAACCGGTCGATGTCGATGTAGCCGACCGCGTAGTCGACCCCCTGGCGGACCCGGTCGCTGATCTCCCGACGGATGCGGCTGTTGCCGGGCAGTCCGGTGAGCGGGGAGACCTCCCGGAACTCCTTGTTGCGCCGCAGCGTCGAGGAGACCCGGGCCACCAACTCGGCGGTGTCGAAGGGCTTGACCAGGTAGTCGTCCGCGCCCGCGCTGAGCCCGTGGACCTTGTCCACGGTCATTCCCTTGGCGGTCAACATGATCACCGGCAGGGCGGAGGTCATCGGGTCGGCACGCAGCCGCCGGGTCAGTTCCAGACCGTCGACACGGGGCATCATAAGGTCGACCACCGCGAGGTCCGGCCGTTGCCGCTCGATGACCTCCAGCGCCTCCTGACCGTCGCTGGCGTGGATCACCTCGAAGCCGTGCAACCGCAGGTTGAACTCGACGAACCGGGCGATGTCCTCGTCGTCGTCCACGACGAGGATCACGTCCTTGCGATCGACCTCGGGCTCCACCTCAGGCCTCGGGCGCCGCGCGTTCCGCCAGTGCCCGCAGGTGCCGGACCGCCTCCGCCGGGTCGGCGGCACCGTAGACGGCGGTCCCGGCCACGAACGCGTCGGCACCGGCGGCGGCCGCCTGCTCGATGGTGTCGGCGGCGATCCCCCCGTCCACCTCGATGCGCAGCTCCAGGTGCCCGGCGTTCACGTGCCGGCGGGCGGCGCGGACCTTGTTTAGCAGTTGCGGGATGAACCGCTGACCGCCGAAGCCCGCCTTGATCGTCATGATCAGCAGGGTGTCGAAGCTGGGCAGCAGGTCCAGGTACGGCTCGATCGGGGTGTCCCGGTCGATGGCCAGTCCGGCCTTCGCGCCGGCCGAGCGCAGGTCCTTGGCCAGGGCCACCGGGTCGTCGGCCGCCTCCGCGTGGAAGGTGACGTTGTACGCCCCGGCGTCGGCGTACCCGGGCGCCCAGCGGCGCGGGTCGGAGATCATCAGGTGCACGTCGAACGGCATCGTGGTGGCAGCCCGCAGGCTCTGCACCACGGGCAGTCCGATGGTCAGGTTGGGCACGAAATGGTTGTCCATCACGTCCACGTGCAACCAGTCCGCGGCGTCCTCGACGGCACGGACCTCTTCGGCGAGGTGAGCGAAATCGGCGGCCAGGATGCTCGGCGCGACGATCGGCGGCGGTACGGTCACGGGGCCAGTGTACGAACGCGGCCACCCGCCGCCCGCAGCACGGCACCAACTCCGACACGCTGTGATCCAGCAGTTACCAGTAGTACAGAATGAGCCGGTCCGGGCCATCGATTCCGGACGAACAGACATCAGTGGCTGGCCGATCGACCCAAACGCGGCGACACTCCAAGCGGGACGGTGCCGTAGGCTCCACGCCCGCCGGGGTCGCGCCGCGGGGCGCGGCGACCGGTCGCCAGCTCCCGGGAGGGCGGACGATGCGACGGTGGCTTGCAGCGCTGGCGCTGGTCGGCGTCACGACGATGCTGCTGTCCGGCTGCGCGCCGGCGCGGGGCGCGGACGGTGATCTCACCGACGACTGGCCGGAGCTGCGGGTTCCACGACCCTTCACCCCGGCCACCGACACCTGCCTGCCCCGGATCACCTCGGTCGTGCAGGCCAGCACGTACGAGACCGTGGACTGCGCCCGCAGCCACCTCGCCGAGGCGATCCACGTCGGCACGTTCACCGGCCCGGCGGCGCGCGCCGGGGCTCGGCCGGGCCCCGGCACGACCGCGTTGCGCGCGGCCCGCTCCGAGTGCGACCAGCGGGCCCGGGAGGTGCTCGGCGGCGACTGGCACGCGGCGCGGCTCACCCTGACCCTCTCGCTGCCCACGGCACCGGCCTGGACCGGAGGCGCACGGTGGTTCCGTTGCGACCTCAGCGAGACCGACAGCATCGACAACACCCGGCCGGTGAACCGGGTCGGCAGCCTGCGCGGCGCGTTGATCGGCGACAGCCCGCTGACACACCGCTGCTTCGATCCCAAGCTCATCGGCGACAACCTCAACTACATGGCCCCGGTCCTCTGCACCGAGCCGCACCGCGCCGAGTTCGTCGGCGTCTACGAGGAGAAGGACATGAACTGGGCGGCCTTCTCCCGCGCGGGCGAGCAGGCCCACCGGCGCTGCATGGCCTTGATCGCCGCGTACGTGGCAGTGCCCAACAACAGCGAGCTGCCGTACCGGGCCGGGTCCATCTACTACCCACCGTCGCAGCGGGAGTGGGAGGAGGGCGACCGCGGGGTGCGCTGTTTCCTGTGGAGCGACGATCGCGAACTCACCCGTTCGATGCGCGGCGCCGGCCCCGAGGGACTGCCCGCCATCTGAGCCATGGTGCCGTATGCTGCTGCGCCGTGGCGCTACCGGCCGGCTGGGGCCGGCCGGAGGTCACCAGCGGCGGGAGGTCGAACGATGCGACGGTGGTTGACGGCGGTTGCCGGGAGCGCGGCGGTGGCGCTGGCGCTCAGCGGCTGTGGCGCGCCCGCCGGAGTCGACCGGAACCTCGTCGACGACTGGCCGGCGCCGGTGGCGGCGCAGCAGTTCGTCCCCGCCGCGGGTGTCTGCCACCACTCCTCCCAGCAGGTCGGCTTCCTCAGCGGCTACAACCCGATGGAGTGCAGTGAGGCGCACCGGGTGGAGACCGTCCACGTCGGCACGCTCACCGGCCCCGGGGCGGAGCGCGGCACGACCCCGCCTCCGGGCTCGGAGGGCATGCGGGCCGCCCAGTCCGGCTGCGACAAGGAGGTCACCAAGGCGGTCGGCGGCGACTGGCGCTCCGGACGCCTCGGACTGACCGTCGTGCTGCCGTCCGCGCCCGCCTGGGCCGGCGGCGCCCGCTGGTACCGCTGTGACGTCACCGAGATCGCCAGCATCGACGACACCGCCGTCGACCTGCGCACCGGCAGCCTGCGGGGCGCGCTGAGCGGCGCGGCGCCGCTGGCGTACCGCTGCTTCAACCCGAAGCTGGTCAAGGACAAGATCGAGGAGATGGTCGCGGTGTCCTGCACCGCGAAGCACCACGCCGAGTTCGTCGGGATCTGGCAGGCCCCCGACATCAGCTACGCGGAATTCAACCGCACCACCAAGCGCACCCACCAAGCGTGCCAGTCGGTCACCGCCAAGTACGCCAAGGTGCCGGACGACTCCAAGCTCGACTTTCGCGCCGGGACGATCTACTACCAGCCGTACGAGCAGGAGTGGAAGAACGGCAACCGCGGCGTGCAGTGCTTCCTGTGGATCAGCGACCGGAACCTGACCCGCTCCATGCGCAACGCCGGCAACAAGGGTCTCCCGGTCACCTGACCCGTCCGTCGTACCGCCCCCGGCCCCGTCCCGGGCCGGGGGCGTCGTCGTGTCAGCCCTTGCGCAGGACGGCGAGGAACATCGCGTCGGTGCCGTGCCGGTGTGGCCACAGCTGCACCGTCGGGCCGTCACCCAGTCCGGGCATACCGGCGGGCAGCAGCGGCCGGGCGTCGACGAAGTCCACCGTGGCGCCGCTGCGACGGGCCGCCTCGGTGACCGTCACGTGCGTCTCCACGGTGTGCGGCGAACAGGTGACGTACGCGACCAGTCCGCCCGGCCGGACCGCCCGCAGCGCCGCGCCCAGCAGCTCGCGCTGCAACCGGGTCAACGGCGGCAGGTCCGACGGCTGGCGACGCCAGCGCGACTCGGGCCGGCGACGCAGCGAGCCCAGCCCGGTGCACGGCGCGTCCACCAGCACCCGGTCGAAGTGGCCCTCCGGCAGCTTCGGGTCGCCGCCGACCTCACGGCCGTCCATCGTCAGCACGGTCACCGGCAGGTCCCGGGTCGCCAGGGAGACCAGCCGGGCCCGGTGCTCGGCCACCTCCACGGCGGTCAGGCGGGCGCCCCGCTGAGCGGCCAGCGCGCCGAGCAGTCCGGCCTTGCCGCCGGGGCCGGCGCAGAGGTCCAGCCAGCGTCCGTCCGGGCCGTCCAGCGGCGCGTCGGCGAGCGCGGTGGCCACCAGCTGGGAGCCCTCGTCCTGCACGTGGGCACGGCCGTCGACCACCGCCGGGATGTCGCCCGGCGACCCGCCGGGCAGATAGACGGCGTACGGCGAGAAGGCACCGGGCGCTCCGCCGACCTCGTCGGCCAACTCGACCGGGTCGATCAGGCCGGGCCGGGCACACAGATGCACCGGGGGGCGCTCGTTGTCCTCGATCAGGAGTCGGGCCGTCTCACCGAGGTCACCGCCGAGCGCCTCGGAGAACGCCCGCACGATCCACTGCGGGTGGCTGTACGCCAGCGCGAGGTGCCCGACCGGGTCGGTCTCCATGGGCGGGGCGAGCTTGGCCACCCACGCGTCGATGTCGCGGGTCGACACCTCGCGCAGCACCGCGTTGGCGAACCCGGCGGCACCCGGAGCGACCGAGCGGACCAGGTCCACGGTCGACGACACGGCGGCGTGCGGGGGCACCCGCGTGTGCAGCAACTGGTACGCGCCGATCCGCAACGCGTCGCGCGCCGGCGGGTCGATCCGGGCCACGTCCCGGCCGGACGCGTCGCTGAGGATCGCGTCCAGCGTGCCCAGGTGGCGCAGCGTGCCGTAGGTCAGCTCGGTGGCGAAGGCGGCGTCGCGGCCGTACAACCCCTCCTCGCGCAGGATGATGGGCAGCACCAGGTTGGCGAACGCGTCGTCGCGGTGCACCGCCGCCACCGCCTCGTACGCGGCGCGGCGCGGTCGGTCCATCGGTGGGCGGACCGGTCGACGATCCCCGCCCCGATCGGCCCACGAGCCGGAGCGCGTCGGGCGGGTCCCCTCCGGTGCCGTCACGCGAATTCCTCTCCAGTGCCCACCCGGACGCCGCGCGCCCAGTCGGTCGCGCCCATGGCCCGCTTGCCCGCGGCGCGGACCTCGCCGAGTCGCACCGGCACGGTCGCCGTGCCGGCCAGCACCCGCGTCTTCTCCACCAGCAACTCCCCCGGCTTCAGCTCGGGGCCGTCGGGCACCGGGACGACCGGACCGAGCTTCACCCGCTCGTCGCGGAAGGTCGTCCACGCGCCGGGGGCCGGGGTGCAGGCACGGATCCGCCGGTCCACCGCGAAGCCCGGGTCACTCCAGCGGACCCGGGCGTCCTCCACCGTCAGCTTCGGCGCCAGAGTCACCCCGTCGGCGGGCTGCGGCTCCGCGCGGGCGGTGCCGTCGGCGATGGCGTCGAGCACCGCCACCAGCAGCCCCGCGCCGGCGTCGGCGAGCCGTTCCAGCAGGTCGCCGGACGTGTCGCCGGGGCGGATCTCGTCGGTCAGGATGCCGTAGACGGGCCCGGTGTCCAGGCCCTGCTCCAGTTGGAAGACGCTGGCTCCGGTCAGCTCGTCGCCGTGCAGGACGGCGTGCTGCACGGGCGCCGCGCCCCGCCAGGCCGGCAATAGCGAGAAGTGCAGATTGATCCAGCCGTGGCGAGGGATCTCCAGCGCGGACGGCGGCACCAGCGCGCCGTAGGCCACCACCGGCACGCAGTCCGGCGAGAGCTCGCGCAGCCGGTCGAGGAACTCCGGGTCACGGGGCCGGGCCGGCGTCAGCACCTCCACGCCGTGTTCGTCGGCCCACGTGCCGACCGGGGACCGGGACAGGCCCCTCCCCCGTCCGGCGGGCGCGTCGGGTCGGGTGACGACGGCGACCAGTTCGTGCTGGGAGGCCGCGACGGCGGCCAGGGCCGGTACGGCCACCGCCGGGGTGCCGGCGAAGATCACGCGCATCCGGGTCAGCGCCCCAGACCGAAGGGGTCGCTGATGTGCGGGCTCAGCTTGACCGTGGGCGGGGCCGAACCGTCGTACCACTCGGCCTGGCGGATCGCCTTCATGGCCTCCTTGCGCCCCTGTGCGTCCAGTCGGTCCAGGAAGAGCACCCCGTCGAGGTGGTCGGTCTCGTGCTGCACGCAGCGCGCCATCAGACCGCTGCCGACGATCTGCATCGGGTCGCCGAACGAGCTGAAGCCCTTGGCGACGACGTTCTGCCGACGCTTGGTGTCGAAGTAGAGCCCGGGGATCGACAGGCAGCCCTCCGGGCCGTCCTGTTCCTCCTCGTCGGGGAACTCCAGCACGGGGTTGATCAGGTGCCCGAGCACGTCGTCGACGTCGAAGGTGAACACCCGCAGACTCACGCCGAGCTGCGGCGCGGCCAGACCGGCGCCGTTCTGCTCACGCATCGTGTCGGTGAGGTCGGCGACGAGGCGACGTAGCTCGGCGTCGAAGTTGACCACCGGATCGGCCGGCGTGCGCAGCACCGGATCCCCAAACAGACGGATGGGCTGGACGGTCACGCGGGACGGCTCCTTCGTCGGACGGGCGAGCGGTGCCGTACCAGTCTACGGAGTGCCCGGCAGCGCGCCGGCCGGCGTACCTCGATCGACCACCGGCGGTGTGCCCAGCGTCACCGAGCCGGCTCCGGAAACCGCGGTCCGGGCCAGCAGGGCCCGGACCCGCTCGCCGTGGGGATGGCCGAGGTCGTCGAGGATGCGCAGGGAACGCTGCCAGGTCCGCGCCGCGCCGACCGCGTCCCCCGCTGCCTGCCGGCTCTCGCCGAGCCGGGACAGGGTGTCCGCCTCGTCGTAGCGGTCGCTGATCCGCCGGTACAGCCGCAGCGCCCGGCCGTAACAGCGGATCGCCTCCCGGTGGTCACCCAGCCGCGCGTGGACGAAGCCGAGGCTGTCCCAGGTGTTCGCCTCGCCGTGCCGGTCGCCGGTGCGGCGCAGCAACTCCAACGCCTGCCCGCAGTGCGCGAGCGCCGGGGCGTACTGGCCGAGCTGGGCGTGCGCCCAACCGACCGCGTTGCGGGCGCTCGCCTCACCGGCCAGGTGGCCGGCGTCGCGGTACAGCGCCAGCGCCCGCTGGCCGTGCTCCAACGCCTCGGCGTGCCGGCCGAGACCGTCGAACATCGCGCCGAACGCCCGGTGGGTGCGCGCCTGCCCGGTGTGGTCACCCAACGCCCCGAAGATCTCCAGGGCGTGCCGGTAGTTGCTCGCCGCCTCGTCCACCCGGCCCAGCCGCGACAGCACCCGGGCGAGGTCGCGGTGGGCGTTCGCCTGCCCGAGTCGGTCACCCGCCCGCCGGGCACCGGCCAGGGCGGTCCGCTGGGCGGCGGCGAGGTCCGGCCACCGCCCTCGCCGTTGCAGGAAGTCCACACAGCGTCCACGCCAGCTGCCAGGCGTGGCCGTCGAACCCGACGCGGTTGGCGTGCGCGACCGCCGCCAGGAGCACCGGGTACTCGACCGTGAACCAGGCGAGCGCCTGACCGTGGTCGGTGATCTCCTCGGGCACCACACCGGGTGGGGCCGGGGCCAGGGTGACCGGATCCCGGCCCGGCTGCAACAGCAGCGCGGCCGCGTGGGCGGTGTGCAGGTAGTGGTCCAGTCCGCGCCGGATCGCGTCCCGCCGGGTCCGCGCCGGTTCGCATCGTTCGACCTGCTGTGCGGCGTACGCCCGGAGCAGGTCGTGCGCGCCGAAGCGCCCGGGGGCGTGCTCGGTGACGAGGTGTGCGTGAGCCAGTTCCGCCAGCAGCCGGGGCGCCTGCTCCCGGGGCAGCCCGGCGAGGCTGGCCGCCGCCGCCACACCGATGTCCGGGCCCGGGTGGCAGCCGAACAACCGGAACAGCCGCGCGGCCGCGGGCGTGAGGCTCTGGTACGACCAGGAGAAGACGGCCTGTACGTCGGTGCTGGCGTCACCGGCGTCGAACGAGTCCAGCGGACGGAGCGCTCCCCGCAGCTCCGCGGCCAGGCTGGACAGGGCGAACCCGGGTTTCGCCGCCCCCCGCGCGGCGAGCACCGCCAGCGCCAGCGGCAACCGTGCGCACCGCTCGATGATCTCGTCCACGGCCTGCGGTTGGGAGGTCAGGCGGTCCGCGCCGAGCCGGCGGGCCAGCAACTGCCACGCCTCGGCGGCGCTGAGCAGCTCCACGCCGACCGGCCGGGCGCCCTCGGCGGCGACCAGGCCGGCCAGCCGGTTGCGGCTGGTGACCAGGACCAGACAGGTCGGACTGCCGGCCAGGAGCGGCCGGACCTGCTCGGCGTCGCGGGCGTTGTCGAGCAGCACCAGCATCCGGCGTTTGGCGAGCAGGCTGCGGTAGAGACCCACCTGCGCGCTCAGGTGGGTGGGAATCCGTTCGGGCGGCACCTCGAGGGCTTCGAGAAAGCCCCGGACCCCCTCGGCAGCCGTCACGACCGTCCCGGTGGAGTCGAATCCGCGCAGGTCGACGTAGAGCTGCCCGTCCGGGAACCGATCGGCGACCCGGTGCGCCCAGTGCACCGCCAGGGTGGTCTTGCCGACCCCGGCCGTGCCGGACAGCGTCACCACCGTGGCGGGCGCCAGGCCGCCGTCACCGGAGGTGCCCGCGGCGGCGCAGGCGGCGTCGAGCTGGGCGAGTTGGGCGGTACGTCCGACGAATCCGGGCAGCGCCGGCGGCAGTTGACGGGGTACGGGGAGACGGTTCGGCGTCGAGGCGACCCGTGCGTCACCGCCCCTGGCGCGTACGGCCCCGACGCCCGCCGGCGCGCTGGCCGCCTGGTCCCGGGTCGGGCGTCGACGGTGCTCCTCGATCCGGTCCCGTGCGGTGGCCAGCACACCCTGCTCGGTGGGACTCGCACCGAGCAGTCGGATGAGCGCGTCGAACCGCTCCGGCGGGGGCAGGACGTTGCCGGCGAAGTACTCCCCGATGATGCCGCGTGACCAGCCCGTCTTGGCCGCCAACTGCCGGTACGTCAGCCGGGTCTCGCCCTGCTGCCGTGCTTCGCGGCGACGCAGTTGGCGCAGCAGTGCGGCCAGGTCCGGCAGGGTCTGCGCCGCGACGGCGCGGCGCGCCACCTCGCACGCCTCGGGCGACTCCTGCGGCCTGGGACGAACGCCGGGAGCAACCCACTGGTCGGACATGCGGCCCCCACCCCCTCCCGGTCACCCGGCCGCCCCGGATGCCGACACGGGCAGGCTAGTTGCGGCCACCGGCGCTCAGATAGGAGATCGCCGATGTCTGGCAGTTCCACATCAGACCTTTCCCGGTCGCACGAGTCCACCGGCGTCCACCGGTGTCCGACCGTGTCCAGTCCCGTCCAGGATCGCCGTACGGATCGGACGTCGCGTGCCACCGTCCCTGGTGCGGGTTCGGCCCGCGCCACGAACCCTGGGGAAGGGGTACAGATGATCCGTCCACACCCGAACGCCCGACGGTCCGCGTCGATGCTGCGTCGCACCGCCGTGGCCGCCTGCGGCCTCACGCTGCTCGTCACGGGCGTGACCGCCACGTCGGCCACCGCCGCGCCGAAGGGCAAGGCCACCACCACCGGATCGTTCGTCGACAGCACCGCGGTGCCCGGCGGCTTCGCCTCCTGGTCGGAGCTGCTGCAGTTGCAGCAGCGGATGAACACCGCCGCCGCCCAGATCACCAACGCCGCGCAGCGCAGCGCGAACTCCGGCTTCGCCGGTGTCGTCGCCGATCCCACCACCCGTCACCTCCAGGTCTACTGGAAGGGCGAGGCGCCGGCCCGCCTGGTGGCCAACGCCCGGGCCACCGTCGCCACGACGGTGCTGCCCGCCGCGTACTCGCAGCGGGAGCTGATGGTCGCGGCCGACAAGCTGCGGGCCAAGGCCGGCGACAAGATCACCACCGTGGGGCCGCGCGCCGACGGCGCGGGCCTGCTCGTGGGTACGCAGAGCGGGCTGCTCGGGGCGACGGCTCTCGCCGGTGTCCCGGTGACCGTGCAGACCAGCGTCGCCGCCGCTCCCGCCACCCGGTGGGACGACAGTCCGCCCTGGTGGGGTGGCGCCGCGTGGCGCAACACCTCCACCGGTGGCGGCTGCTCGAACGGCTTCGGCGTCTTTGCGGGCGGGGTGTCGCGGGTGCTCTCCGCCGCGCACTGCGCCAACCTCAACGTCGTGGCGGCCGACCCGACCGGGCAGACCATCGGCACCGTCATCAGCCGCAACGCCAGCAGCGACACCCTGCTCATCTCGGGCAGCGGCGGCGGCCGGGTCTTCAACAACAGCACCGACGCGGCCGGCGCGGTGGTCAGCGAGTTCAGCAACCAGGTGATCGGCGCGCAGGCCAGCCAGGTCGGCAACTGGGTGTGCAGCTCGGGCGCGTACTCCGGCACCCGGTGTTCGATCCAGGTCAAGGCCCGCAACCTGTGCATCAACGTGCGGGACTTCGGCACGGTCTGCGGGCAGGTCCAGGCCGAGAACACCACCCACACCAACGGCGTCGGCCAGGGTGACAGCGGCGGCCCGGTGGAGATCGTGAACGCGGCGAACACCCTCCAGGTGTGGGCGACCGGCACCAACACCGCCATCGACGACACCAACACGACGACGGCGTGCACCGGATACGTCAACGCCGGACGGGTGTGCGCCCGGCGGTTCTACTACGAGGACATCTTCTCCGGCATGGCCGGCGTCGGTGCCTCCGGAGTCGTCCTGGGCTGACACCTTCCGAGTGAAGGGGCAATCAGGCTGACAGTCGGGCCGGCGCGCAACACGTGCGTCGGCCCGGCACACGGCTGGCCGCCCTGCTGATGTGGCGAGGAGCGGTATGCCTCAGAGGAATGATCATTCCTCTGAGGCATACCGCTCCTCATCAAGTCCGCCCTGGCGGGCGTTCAGGCGCCGACGCCGGTGTCCGCGGCGAGCACGGCGTCGCCGCGGAGCAGCGCCGGCTCCGGCAGCGGCATGTGGATCTTGTGGGCCGCTTCCCAGTCGTAGACCAGGCCCGGCCGCACCTGGGCGGCGAAGTAGTCCACGGCGCTCATCCCGCCGACCACCGGCTCGTCGACCTCGGCGACCAGCTGGGCCGGCACCAGGGAGAAGCCGTTCTGCAGGGCGGCGCTGAGCCGCCGGTGACCGTCGACGACGAAGAAGTACTCCCCCGTGAAGCCGATCTTGAGCGGTTCCAACGACTCGTCGCCGGCTTGGGCCACGTCGCCGACGAACTCGCTGTCCCAGAGACCACGCAGGGTGGCGATGTCCTCGGTCGGATAGACCCGGGCCGGGTCCAGCAGCAGCAGCGGCGGACCGTCGCGCAGCACGTCGGCGCCGAGCGTGCCCTCGTACGCGGCGACGATGTGCTCGACCACCTCGGCGGCGGAGGCCCGGGTGGTGTCACAGATCAGGTCGTAGTTGCGCAACCGCGCCTTGTCCACCCCGTAGCGGAGGATGAACCGGTTCCGCTCGCTCGCGCTGCGCTCGCGGAGCTTGGCCTTGGCCTCCTCGTGCGAGCCGTAGCTCTCCGCCGGGCCGGACGGGCGGGCCAGCACCCGGCGGGCCGCCTCACCCGGCTCGGTGATCATGTGCACCTTGAGCGCGTCGGTGAAGAAGTGCCAGGCCAGCCGCGAATCCATGATCAGGTGCTCGCCGGAGGCGGCGATGTCGCGCTGGAGCTGGTCGACGTACCCGTCGACGGCCTGGTCCAGCTCGGCGTGCAGGTTGAGTTGCAGGGCGGTCATCTGCCGCTGCTGCGCCATCTCCCGATAGAGATCACCCACGCTGACCCGGCGCATACCGAGCCGCTTGGCGATCTCCACCGACACCGTGCTCTTGCCGCTGCCGAGGTCGCCGTTGAAGACGATCGATTGTCGAACGGTCACGACTGGTCCACCCCTGATAACCGGCTTCCTGACATCATCGACAGCCCGAGCATGACGGGCGATGCTACCACCTCGTCGCCAGCGCTTTGCCGGACGCGGTGTGCGGGGACCGGCCCCCGCACCGGGGTTCGTGCCCGTCGGCAGCTCCCGCGAAACGGTCAGAACAGGCTCAGCGGATCGACCTGGAGACGAACCGGGTCGGTGGCCTTGCGGGCGGCGCGCAGCCCGGCGGCCGAGTGCAGGGCCTCGGCGAGCGCGGCGGCCCGCGCCCGGGGCACCCGCAGGAGCATCCGCTCGCGCCCCTCGTCGGCCGGCACCGGCCCGAGCACCTCGGCGTCGGCGGGCAGCCGCGCCGCGTCGAGCAGGTCGGCCACCGCCTCGGCCGGGCCGGTGACGCTCGCCATGCGTACGGCCGGTGGGAAGCCCAGCTCGCGGCGCTCGGCCAACTCCCGGCCGGCGAACCAGGCGGCGTCCCAGCGCAGCAGCGCCTGCACCGGGGCGAGCGCGCCGTCGGCGACGACGACCACGCGGCCGGCCGGCGCCGGGCGGGCCAGGGCGGCCGCGGCCAGCCAGCGGCGCAGCGCCTCCTCGCCGGCGCGCAGGTCGGCCCGGGTCAGCAGGGCCCACGAGTCGAGCAGCAGCACCGCGCCGTAGCCGCCCGCGGCGACCGGCTCGGCCCCGGGGGTGGCGACGACCAGGGCCGCCGTGCCAGGCACGTCGGTCAGGACCTCCTCCCGTCCCGAGGTCCGCACCGGCACGTCGGGGAAGGCCCGGCCCAGCTCCTCGGCGGTACGCCGGGCGCCGGTCACCGCCGCCCGCAACCGCCGGCCGCCGCACTGCGGGCAGGCGTACGCGGCGGCGACCCGGGCGCACCAGCGGCACGCGGGGGTACCGCCCGCCGACGGCAGGGCGAGCGGGCCGGCGCAGTGCGCGCAACGGGCCGGGGTACGGCAGTCGGCGCAGGAGACCGAGGGCAGGTAGCCACGGCGGGGCACCTGCACGAGCACCGGCAGGTCCGCCCGGAGCGCGTCGCGGGCGGCCGTCCAGGCCAGGCTGGGCAGCCGGGCGGTGGCCGCACCGGGGTCACGGGCGAGCTGCGGGTCGTCGCCGGTCGGTGCGATGGTCGCGATCCGGGCCCGCACCGTCGCCCGGTCGGCGACCACCTCACGCGCCCAGCCGGTCTCCAGCAGCAACTGCGCCTCGGCCGTACGCGCGTACCCGCCGACAAGCGCGGCGGTCTCGCCGAGCTGCGCCCGGGTGAGCAGGACGTCACGGGCGTGCGGATAGGGGGCGCGGGGTTCTGAGTGCAGGTCGTCCCCGTCGTCCCAGACGGCGACGAGACCGAGCCGACGCACCGGGGCGAACATCGCCGCCCGGGTACCGACGACCACGGGCACCTGTCCCCGCCGGGCGGCGAGGAACGCCCGGTAGCGCCGGGCCGGCCCGAGGGCGGCGGAGAGACTGACGTGCCGCCCCGGTCCCAGCACGGCGGTCAGCGCCGCGTCGAGACGGTCGAGGTCACGCGCGTCGGGCACCACGACCACGGCGCCGCGCCCACCGGCCACGGTGGCGGCGACCGCGTCGGCATAGCGGGCGGCCCAGTCCTCACCGGGCAGCGCGGACCAGACCGCGCGGGCCGGCCGACCCTCGGTGAGCGCCCGCAGCAGTGCCGGCCCGGCCGGATAGTCCCGCCAGCCGCGCGGGTCGACGGGCTCCCCCGGCGTGGCGACGTCCGCCGGCGTGGGCTGCTCGTCGTGGGGCTCCTTCTCGACGCGGGCGTGCCGGGGTGGCACGGCGAGCCGGAGGACATCGGCGAGGTTGCCCGCGTACCGGTCGGCGACCGCGCGGGCCAGGCCGGCGACCTCGGGCGTCAGCACGGGCTCGGGCGAGACGACCTTCTCCAGGTAGGCGAGCCGACCGGTGTGCCCGGAGTCGTCCGCACGGGACAGCAGCCAGCCGTCGACCACCTGCCCCGCGAAGCGGACCTTGACCCGGGTGCCGGGCACCGCCACGTCGTCCAGCTCGGCCGGCACCAGGTAGTCGAACGGGCGGTCCAGGTGGGCCAGCGGCACGTCCACGCAGACGCGAGCGACCGGCGACCCGTCCGCGGGTCGCCGGTCGCTGGGCCTGGTGGCGGTCAGGCTCCCGCAGCCGACTTGAGGTCGGCGGCCCGGTCGGTGCTCTCCCAGGTCAGGTCCGGCAGCTCCCGGCCGAAGTGGCCGTACGCGGCGGTCTGCTGGTAGATCGGGCGGAGCAGGTTGAGGTCCCGGATGATCGCGGCCGGCCGCAGGTCGAACACCTCGGAGACGGCGCTCTCGATCGAGGCGACCGGCACGGTCTCGGTGCCGAACGTCTCGATGAACAGGCTCACCGGGTGCGCCTTGCCGATGGCGTAGGCGACCTGCGCCTCGCAGCGCTCGGCCAGGCCGGCGGCGACCACGTTCTTGGCCACCCACCGCATCGCGTACGCGGCCGAGCGGTCCACCTTGGACGGGTCCTTGCCGGAGAACGCGCCGCCACCGTGCCGGGCGTACCCGCCGTAGGTGTCAACGATGATCTTGCGGCCGGTCAGACCGGCGTCGCCCATCGGGCCACCGATCTCGAACCGGCCGGTCGGGTTGACCAGCAGCCGGTAGCCGTCGGTGTCCAGACCGAGGCTCTCCAGCTCCGGGGCGATCACGGAGTCACGGACGTCGGGGGTGAGCAGCGACTCCAGCGAGATGTCCGCGGCGTGCTGGCTGGAGACCACCACCGTGTTCAGACGGACCGGGCGCAGCCCTTCGTACTCGATGGTGACCTGGGTCTTGCCGTCCGGGCGCAGGTAGGGAATCGTGCCGTCCTTGCGGACCGCGGCGAGCCGGCGGGCCAGCCGGTGGGCCAGGGCGATCGGCAGCGGCATCAGCTCCGGCGTCTCGGAGCAGGCGAAGCCGAACATCATGCCCTGGTCGCCGGCGCCCTGCGCGTCCAACGCGCTCTCCGACGCGCCGGTGCGCAGCTCGAAGGCGTTGTCGACGCCCTGCGCGATGTCCTCGGACTGCGCGCCGATCGAGACGCTGACCCCGCAGGAGGCGCCGTCGAAACCCTTCTTCGACGAGTCGTAGCCGATGTCGAGGATGGTCCGGCGGACGATGGTGGGGATGTCGGCGTACGCCTTGGTGGTGACCTCGCCGGCGATGTGCACCTGTCCGGTGGTGATCATGGTCTCGACCGCGACCCGGCTGTGCGGGTCCTCGGCGAGCAGCGCATCGAGGATGCCGTCGCTGATCTGGTCGGCGATCTTGTCCGGGTGGCCTTCCGTGACCGATTCGGACGTGAAAAGGCGGCGTGTCACGGCACTCCTAAGCGTGTGATGTCGTTCCGCGGCAGTCTAGTCACCGCTGCGGCCGGTGTCGGGATCGGTCGCGCCTGTTCCACCCGTCAGGAGCGATTGGCCAGCCGCTCCACGACGAGGTCCCACACGGTGTCGGCCACAGCCTCCTTGGCCTGCTCCGGCAGACGACTCACCGAGCCGTCCGCGCCGATGACCGTCACCGTGTTGGTGTCGGCGCCGAAGACCCGGTCCGGACCGACCTCGTTGACCACGATGAGGTCGGCCCGCTTCCGGGCCAGCTTCGCCCGGCCGTTGGCCTCCGCGTCGCCGGTCTCGGCGGCGAACACCACCAGCACCTGTTCCGGTCGCTTGCGCTGGCCGAGCTCCGCCGCGATGTCCGGGTTCGTGACGAGCTCGATGGTGGGAGCGACACCGTCGTCCGACTTCTTGATTTTGCCAGTCGCGTACGTCGCCGGTCGGAAATCGGCCGGAGCCGCCGCCATCACGACCGCGTCGGCCTCGTCGGCGGCCTTCAGGGTGGCCTCGCGCAGCTCGGCGGTGGTGCCGACCCGGACCAGATCGACCCCGGCGGGGTCGGCGAGGGACACGTTGGCCGCGATCAGCGTGACCCGGGCGCCCCGGGCGACCGCCGAGCGCGCGAAGGCGTAGCCCTGCTTGCCGGAGGACCGGTTGCCGAGGAAGCGGACCGGGTCCAGCGGCTCACGGGTGCCACCGGCGGTGACCACCAGCCGGCGACCGGTCAGGTCGGCCGGCGCGGAGGCACCCCGAGCCAGGACCTGGCGGGCCACCGCGAAGATCTCCGCCGGGTCCGGTAGCCGACCCTTGCCGGTGTCGACGCCCGTGAGCCGCCCGACGGCCGGCTCGATCACCCGGACGCCCCGGGAGCGCAGCGTGGCGACGTTGGCGACGGTGGCCGGGTGCTCCCACATCTCGGTGTGCATGGCCGGGGCCAGCACCACCGGGCAGCGCGCGGTCAGCAACGTGTTGGTCAGCAGGTCGTCGGCGAGCCCGTGGGCGGCCTTGGCGAGCAGGTCGGTCGTCGTCGGCGCGACCACCACCAGATCGGCCTGCTTGCCGAGGCGGACGTGCGGCACCTCGTGCACGTCGGACCAGACGTCGTCGGCGACCGGCTGGCCGGAGAGTGCCGCCCAGGTCGGCGCGCCGACGAACCTCAGCGCCGACGCGGTCGGCACGACGCGGACCCGGTGGCCCGACTCGGTGAAGAGTCGCAGCAGCTCGCAGGCCTTGTAGGCGGCGATGCCGCCGCCGACCCCGAGGACGATCGAGGCGGACATCGACGGGTACGGACCTACGGCTGGTCGGTCGGCTCGGCGGTGAGCAGGCCGCCGTTGATCTCGCGCATGGCGATGGAAAGCGGCTTCTCCTGCGGGGTGGTCTCGACGAGCGGACCGACGTACTCCAGGAGGCCCTCGCCGAGCTGGCTGTAGTAGGCGTTGACCTGGCGCGCACGCTTGGCGGCGAAGATGACAAGCGCGTACTTCGACGTCGTCTTCTCGAGGAGCTCGTCGATCGGCGGGTTGGTGATGCCTTCGGGGTTGGCGATGGATCCCACGAATTAACCTCTGCGTCTTTCGAGCCGCGCGGACGCGGTGCTGAGTCCCGACGGCGGCCGGCCCTCAGCCGCGCACGCGCGACCAGGCCGGATCCGGATGAGTTGAACCGAGTAAGCCTACCAGCTCGTCAGCCACCCGATCGGTGCTGTCGTGCGTGAGGGTGTGCGCGAAGGCCGTGGCCACGGCGGCGTCGGGTCGGCGTCCGGGCGGGATCAGCAGCACCAACCGGGCGTCGGGCAGTCGCACCCGCACCAGCCGGGCCCCGGTCACGTCGAGTGCGAGCAGGACCTGCTGCCCGGCGTCGAGCCGGGCGCGCAACGGTGGGTGCAGGGTGCCCCGGCGGTACGCGCCGATCCGGGACCACTCCAGCAGCTCGCCGGCGGCCATCCGCCGCTCGAACTCGGCCGGGGCCAGAAAGACCCGCTGCTCGCCGTCGACCTCCGGTTCCCGGCGCGGCCTTGTCGTTGCCGGCACCGGGACCCACACGGACGGGAAACGCGCCCGAACGAACTCGACGACACTCTCCCTGCCGGAACCCGAAGGTCCAGCCAGGACAGTGAGCCGAGCCGCCGGGCGCGCCTCGTCATCCGTGCTCACTGCTTGTTTCTACACGCTGCCAGGTTCAGTTGGCGGCGAACTCTCCAAGCAGTGCCTTGCGCTGCTGCTCGCCGAGGCCGCGCAGACGACGGCTGTCAGCGATCTTGAGCTTCTCCATGATCTGGGTAGCCCGGATCTTGCCGATGCCCGGCATCGCCTGCAGGACGGCCGAAACCTTGAGCTTGCCGACGACGTCGTCGCTCTCGGCGCGCTCGAGGACGGCACCAAGGGTGGTCTTGCCCTGCTTGAGCTGCTCCTTCAGCTCGGCACGGGCCTTGCGGATCTCCGCAGCCTTCTCGAGCGCGGCAGCGCGCTGTTCGGGGGTCAGTGACGGGAGCGGCACCAGTTCTCCTCAGGTCCCTATCGCGGCGGGCGGGGCGCACCGCCGCATCTGTGAAACGTGGTGTCGCTGTGAACCAAGGGGTCCATGGTTCCCAGCGCGGGGAAAACTAGCGGCCAACGGAGCTTTCGGCAACGTGGGCGCGCGAAGATCATCGCAAAGTGACCGAGCCGTCAGTCAGTCAGCGGGCAGCCAGAACGGCCCGACACTCACCCAGCACGCGGTCCGCGGCGGCCCGCAGCGCATCGGCGTCCGGCCCTGCCGACAGGACCTCACGGGAGTACGACGGGAGCACCGCGGCGAGGCTGGAGCCGAAGACGGTACGCAGATCGGCAGCGCCCGCACCCTGCGCGCCGAGCCCCGGAGCGAGCAGCGGACCCCCCACGCCGGAGAGGTCGTGGCCGGTGTCACCGATGGTGGCCCCGACCACCAGACCGAAGCTACCGAGGGGGTCCGCACCGATGTTGAGCTGGGAAATCTCGTCGATCACGGTCTGCGCGACAGTGCGCCCGTCGGCCGTACGAGCCCGCTGCACGGCTGCGCCCTCGGGGTTCGAGGTGAGGGCCAGCACGAAAACCCCGCCGCCGTGTCGGGTGGCCAACTCGAACATCGGCGCCAGCGAACCTACTCCCAGGTAGGGACTGGCCGTGACAGCGTCGACATACAGCGGGCTGGATGGATCAAGATACGCGGAGGCGTACGCGCTGACCGTTGAGCCGATGTCGCCGCGCTTGACGTCGAGCAGAACGAGCGATCCGGCTTCTCGTAACTGTCGGATAGTTGACTCAAGAATCGCCACACCGCGGGATCCGAATCGCTCGAAAAAGGCCGACTGAGGCTTGACAACCGCAACCCGGTCACCGAGGGCATCCACCACTGTCCGGGTGAACCGGTCCAGACCGTCGAGGTCGTCCGCGAGGCCCCAGCGGGCCAGCAGACCGGGATGCGGGTCGATGCCCACACAGAGCGGTCCGCGCTCGGTGACGGCGCGGTGCAGCCGGGTGCCGAAGCTCTCCATCGGCGTACTTCCCCTCTTCTCCGTCCGGGTGGCGGGACCGCCTCCCGGGGTACTCGTCGATGCCCGCTCAGCCGGCCGCCACGGCCGCCGCGATCCCGGCCGCGATCCGGGCCAGGTCGGCGTCGTCGGTGACGTACGGCGGCATCGTGTAGATCAGGTCCCGGAAGGGCCGCAGCCAGACGCCGCGGTCGGCGGCCGCCGCGGTGGCGGCGCCGAGGTCGACCTCGTGGTCGAGCTGGACCACGCCGATCGCCCCGAGCACCCGCACGTCGGCCACGCCCGGCGCGGCACGCAACGGTTCCAGGCCGGTACGCAGGCCCGCACCGATCCTGGACACCTGCGCCGCCCAGTCACCGGCCCTCAGCAGCCCGATGGAGGCGTTGGCGACCGCGCAGGCCAGCGGGTTGCCCATGAACGTCGGACCGTGGGCCAGCACACCGTCGACGGAGATCCCCCGCGCGATCTCCGGCGTGCACAACGTCGCGGCGAGGGTCAGGTACCCCCCGGTGAGGGCCTTGCCCACGCACATCACGTCCGGCGACACTCCGGCATGCTCGGCGGCGAACATGGCACCGGTACGGCCGAACCCGGTCGCGATCTCGTCGAAGATCAGCAGCACCCCGTGGGCGCGGGTCACCTCCCGCAACACCCGCAGGTAACCGGGGTGGTGGAAGCGCATCCCACCCGCGCCCTGCACCACCGGTTCCACGATGACCGCGGCCAGTTCGTGGGCGTGCCGCTCGACGGCGTCCACCAACGCCGCCACGTACGCCTCGTCGGGCGGATCGGCGAACCCGCCCGGCGGCACCGGGGCGAACACCTGCCGGGGCAGCACGTCGCCCCAGAGGTGGTGCATCCCGCCCTCGGGGTCGCAGACGCTCATCGGGTGGAAGGTGTCCCCGTGGTAGCCGCCCCGCCAGGTGGCCAGGCGACGCCGCTCCGGCCGGCCGACGGCCCGCTGGTACTGCAGGCACATCTTCACGGCCACCTCGACGCCGACCGAGCCGGAGTCGGCCAGGAACACGTGCTCCAGCCCCTCGGGGGCCACCTCGACCAGGGTCCGCGCGAGCCGCACCGCGGGCTCGTGGGTGAGTCCACCGAACATCACGTGACTCATCCGCCCGAGCTGGTCCGTCACGGCCGCGTCCAGCACCGGGTGCCGGTAGCCGTGGACAGCCGCCCACCAGGACGACATCCCGTCCACCAGCTCCCGACCGTCGGCCAGGGTCAGCCGTACCCCCTCGGCGCTGCGGACCACGAACGGCGCGTTCGCCGGCGGCAGCGCGGCGTACGGATGCCAGACGTGCGCCCGGTCGACGGCCAGGATCTCCTCGGGTGTCACGCGTGCTCCTTCCGGACCCGAACGGGCCGACCGGCCCGGCGGGGGTGATCCGCGACGGCAGCGCCGTTCGGGCGGCCGTCCAGGCGGCGGGCCGGGGGGCGGCCCGGGCGGGCGGCCCGCACCTTCCATCCGCCGCCTTTGCTCTGCTTCAGCGGAGGCGACAGTGGGTGTCCGGATACCGGACGCCTGCCGTTTCCTCCGTTGAAGCAGAGCAAAGGGCGCAGTGACCTGTCGCGGTCCCCGGCCGACCGACACACGGGCCCGGCGGTGACGCCGGGCCGAGGGCGGATCACCGGCCGGCGGCGGGAGCCGGTGTCGACGCCGTGTCGCTCGCGCGTGCCGCGGCGCGTACCAGGGCCGGCCCCCGGTAGATGAAGCCCGTGTAGAGCTGGACCAGCGAGGCGCCGGCGTCGAACATGCGGGTGGCGTCGTCCGGGTCGAGCACTCCGCCGACCCCGACGATGGGCAGCCGGCCTCCGGTCTCCCGGTGCACGAAGGCCACCACGTCCCGCGCGCGGCCGGTGAGCGGTCGACCAGACAGGCCACCGGTCTCCGCACCGCGCGCGGAGTCGGCCGGGGCCAGCCCGGTACGGGCCAGGGTGGTGTTGGTGGCGATCACCCCGGCGGCGCCCCGGGCCAGGCAGACCTCCAGCAGCTCGGCGATCGCCGCCTCGGTCAGATCCGGCGCGATCTTGACCAGCACCGGCTTCTCCCCCACCAGCGCGCCGAGCAGCGCGTCCAGGTGGGCGCGGTCCTGCAACGACCGCAGACCCGGGGTGTTCGGTGAGGACACGTTCACCGCGAAGTAGTCGCCGTGCCCACGCAGTGCCCGGTACGAGGCGAGGTAGTCCTCGACCGCCTCGTCGAGTGGTGTCACCTTGGACTTGCCCAGGGAGATGCCCAACGGCACCCCGAGCGGGCGCGGCAGCGCCGCCAGTCGGACGGCCAACGCGGCGGCGCCGGCGTTGTTGAAGCCCATCCGGTTGACCACCGCCTCGCTGGCCGGCAGCCGGAACAGCCGGGGCCGTGGGTTACCCGGCTGGGCGTGCGCCGTCACCGTGCCCACCTCGACGAAACCGAACCCGAGCGCCGGCCAGGCCGGCAGTGCCGCGCCGTCCTTGTCCATGCCGGCGGCCAGCCCGACCGGGTTGGGAAACCGCACGCCGAACACCGTGCGCGGCGCGTCGACGGCGTACCTGGCCCGCAGCGCGGCCAGGGCCGCCGGACGCCGCGACAGGGCGGCCAACCGCCGCAGCGTCCACTCGTGCGCCGTCTCGGCGTCACCGCCGCCGAGACGGAACAACCGCGGCCGTACGACCCGCTCGAACAGCGTCACTGCGCCGCCCGCAGGGTGGCGTGCAGATCCTGCAGGGGACGGACCTGCATGTCGCCCCTGATGCGCGCCTCGATGCCCATCACGGCCGCGGCCGCGCCGGGAACCGTGGTGATGCAGGGGATGTCCGCGGTCACGGCCGCGCTGCGGATCTCGTAGCCGTCCGAGCGGGCACTCGCACCAGAGCCCTGCGGCGTGTTGATCACGAGTGCCACGTGGCCGCCGCCGATCAGCGACACCGCGTCGTCGCCCTCGCCCGCCTGGTAGTGCTTGCGGATCTGCTCGCAGGCGATGCCGTGCCGGCGCAGCACCTCGGCGGTGCCGGCGGTGGCCACGATCTCGAAGCCCAGGTCGGCCAGCCGCTTGATCGGGAAGATCATGCCGCGCTTGTCCCGGTTGGCCACCGAGACGAAGATCTTCCCGGCCGTCGGCAGCGAGCCGTACGCGGCCGACTGGCTCTTGGCGAACGCGTGCCCGAAGTTGGTGTCGATGCCCATCACCTCACCGGTCGACTTCATCTCCGGGCCGAGCAGCGAGTCGATCCCCTTGCCCGCGCGGGTCCGGAAGCGCTTGAACGGCAGCACCGCCTCCTTGACCGCGACCGGCGCGTCGGCGGGCATCGTTCCACCGTCCCCCGTGGCCGGGAGCAGTCCCTCGGCGCGCAGCTCGGCGATGGTCGCGCCGAGCGCGATCCGGGCCGCCGCCTTGGCCAGCGGCACCGCCGTCGCCTTGGAGACGAACGGGACGGTCCGCGACGCGCGGGGGTTGGCCTCCAGGACGTAGAGGACGTCGTCCTTGAGGGCGTACTGCACGTTGAGCAGCCCCCGCACGCCGACACCACGGGCGATGGCCTCGGTGTAGCGGCGGACCTCGGCCAGGTGCGAGCCCGCGAGGGTGATCGGCGGCAACGCGCAGGACGAGTCTCCGGAGTGGATGCCCGCCTCCTCGATGTGCTCCATCACGCCACCGATGTAGACCTCGCCGTCGGCGTCGCACAGGGCGTCCACGTCGATCTCGATGGCGTCGTCGAGGAACCGGTCCACCAGCACCGGGTGGTCGCCGGAGATGTCGGTGGCCCGTCCGATGTAGTCGCGCAGCGTCGGGTCGTCGTACACGATCTCCATGCCCCGCCCACCGAGCACGTACGACGGACGAACCAGCACCGGGTAGCCGATCTCGTCGGCGATCGTCTTGGCCTCGTCGTAGGACGTGGCCATGCCGTGCGCCGGCGCGCGCAGCCCGGCACGGGCCAGCACCGCGCCGAACGCGCCCCGCTCCTCGGCCAGGTGGATCGACTCCGGGGAGGTGCCGACGATCGGCACGCCGGCGTTCTTGAGCCGCTGCGCCAGCCCCAGCGGGGTCTGCCCGCCGAGCTGCACGACCACGCCGACCACACCCGGGCCGCCGGCCGCCCGGCCGGACGAGTCCTCGGCGTGCCAGGCCTCCAGCACGTCCTCGAACGTCAGCGGCTCGAAGTAGAGCCGGTCGGCGGTGTCGTAGTCGGTGGAGACCGTCTCCGGGTTGCAGTTGACCATGACGGTCTCGTAACCGGCCGTCCGCAACGCCTGGACGGCGTGCACGCAGGAGTAGTCGAACTCGATGCCCTGCCCGATCCGGTTCGGGCCGGAGCCCAGGATCAGCACCTTCGGACGGTCCGACGGCACGACCTCGGTCTCGGAGTCGTACGACGAGTAGTGGTACGGCGTGGTGGCCTCGAACTCGGCCGCGCACGTGTCGACGGTCTTGTAGACCGGGCGCACGTCGAGGCGGTGCCGCAGGGCACGTACGCCGTCCTCGGCCGCCAGCTCCGGGCGCAGCGCGGCGAGCTGCCGGTCGGACAGACCGGCCCGCTTGGCGCGACGCAGCAGCTCGGCGTCGAGCACCGGCGCGTCGATGATCTCGGCCCGCAGCTCGATCAGCGCGGCGATCTGGTCCAGGAACCAGGGGTCGACGCCGCCGGACGCCTCGGTGACCTCGGCGATCGACGCGCCGAGGCGCAACGCCCGTTCCACCGTGTAGAGCCGGCCGTCGTGCGGGATCCGCAACGCGGCGAGCGTGTCCGCCAGAGTGACATCCGCTGGGTCCGGAGTGGTCCAGAAACCGGCCGACTTGGTTTCCATCGACCGCATCGCCTTGTTCAGCGCCTCGGTGAAGTTGCGCCCGAGGCTCATCGCCTCGCCCACCGACTTCATGGTGGTGGTCAGCTCCGGGTCCGCGCCGGGAAACTTCTCGAACGCGAACCGGGGGATCTTCACGACCACGTAGTCCAGGGTCGGCTCGAACGCCGCCGGGGTCTTCAGCGTGATGTCGTTGGGGATCTCGTCGAGGGTGTAGCCGATGGCCAGCTTCGCGGCGATCTTCGCGATCGGGAAGCCGGTCGCCTTGGAGGCCAGCGCCGAGGAGCGGGACACCCGGGGGTTCATCTCGATCACGACGATCCGGCCGTCGACCGGGTTGACCGCGAACTGGATGTTGCAGCCGCCGGTGTCCACCCCGACCTCGCGCAGCACCGCGATGCCCAGGTCACGAAGGCGCTGGTACTCCCGGTCGGTAAGCGTCATGGCCGGAGCCACGGTGACGCTGTCGCCCGTGTGCACGCCCATCGGGTCGATGTTCTCGATCGAACAGACGACCACCACGTTGTCGCGCCGGTCGCGCATCAGCTCGAGCTCGTACTCCTTCCAGCCGAGCACGCTCTCCTCGATGAGCACCTCGTGCACCGGGCTGGCCGCCAGGCCGTCGCCGGCGATGCGGGCCAGGTCCTCCGGGGTGTGCGCCATGCCCGAACCCAGGCCGCCCATGGTGAACGACGGCCGGATCACCACCGGCAGGCCCAGCTCGGCGACCGTCGCCTCGACCTCGTCCATCGAATGGCACACCCGGGAGCGGGGCACCAGACCGGTCGGGTCGTCGACGCCGAGACGTACGCCGGCCTTGGCGACGATCTCCTTGAAGAGCTGGCGGTCCTCGCCCCGGTTGATGGCGTCGATGTTCGCGCCGATCAGCTCGACGCCGTACTTTTCCAGGACGCCGTTCTCGTGCAGGGCGACGGCCGTGTTCAGCGCGGTCTGCCCACCGAGGGTCGCCAGGATCGCGTCCGGCCGCTCCTTGGCGATGACCAGCTCCACGAACTCCGGGGTGATCGGCTCGACGTAGGTCGCGTCGGCGAACTCCGGGTCGGTCATGATCGTGGCCGGGTTGGAGTTGACCAGGCTGACCCGGATGCCCTCGCTGCGCAGTACCCGGCACGCCTGGGTGCCGGAGTAGTCGAACTCGCAGGCCTGCCCGATGACGATCGGCCCGGAGCCGATGACGAGGATGTGCTTGAGGTCGGTCCGCTTAGGCATTGCTGCGCCCCTTGCTGTGCTGCCGGCCTTCGATCAGCTCGGCGAAACGGTCGAAGAGGTAGTCCGCGTCGTGTGGACCGGCCGCCGCCTCCGGGTGGTACTGGACGGTGAAGGCGGGCACGTCCACGGCCCGCAGCCCCTCGACCACGTTGTCGTTGAGGCAGACGTGCGACACCCGCACGCCACCGAAGTCGGTGTCGATCACCTGGTCGGGAACCACCGCGCCGACGCCGGCACCCGGCACCTGGACCGCACCGAGCCGCTGTTCGCGGCCCGACACGTCGACCGCGAAGCCGTGGTTGTGGCTGGTCACCTCGACCTTGCCGGTGGCCCGGTCGAGCACCGGCTGGTTGATCCCCCGGTGGCCGTAGCCCAGCTTGTAGGTGCCGAAGCCGAGCGCCCGCCCGAGGATCTGGCTGCCGAAGCAGATGCCGAACAGCGGCACCTCCCGCCGCAGCGCCTCCCGGGCCACCGCGACCGGGGCGTCGGCCGTGGCCGGGTCGCCCGGGCCGGGCGACAGGAAGATCGCGTCGGCGCCCGTGGCGAGCAGGTCCTCGATGCTCGACGAGGCCGGCAGCACGTGGGTGGTCACCCCGCGTGCGGCGAGCCGACGCGGCACGTTGCGCTTGATGCCCAGATCCAGCGCCGCCACCGTGAACCGGTGCTCGCCGATCGCGTCGACGACGTACGGCTCGGGGGTGCTCACCTCGGCGGACAGGTCCGCGCCGACCATCTGCGGTGACTGCCGGACCCGGGCCAGCAGGCTCTGCGGGTCCTTTTCGACGCTGGAGATGCCGACCCGCATGGCGCCCCGCTCGCGCAGGTGCCGGGTCAGGGCGCGGGTGTCCACACCGCTGATGCCCACCACGCCCTCGGTGGCGAGGCGGTCCTCGAGGCCGCCGGTGGCCCGCCAGTTCGAGCCGATCCGGGCCGGGTCGCGGACGACGTAACCGGCCACCCAGATCCGGCTGGACTCGTCGTCCTCGCCGTTGACCCCGGTGTTGCCGATGTGCGGGGCGGTCTGCACGACCACCTGGCGGTGGTACGACGGGTCGGTCAGCGTCTCCTGGTAACCGGTCATGCCGGTGGTGAAGACCGCTTCGCCGAAGGTCTCCCCGACGCTGCCGTACGCCTCACCGGGGAACGTGCGCCCATCCTCGAGCACGAGGATCGCGGGCCTGCGCTTACTCATTTGATGGCCTTTCCGTCCAGGACCGTCGGCTCGCCGCGCAGGAAGGTCGCCACGATGCGACCCGGCAGCGTCATGCGGGCGTACGGGGTGTTACGACTGCGGCTGGCCAGCTCCGACGGCTCGATGGTGCGCCGGACGGCCGGGTCGACCAGGGTCAGGGTGGCCGGTACGCCGGGCGCCGGGTCGACGCCGTGCCCGGTGAGCCCCGCGATCCGGGCGGGGGTGCGGGACATCCGCTCGGCGATCAGGTCCCACTCGGGGCCGAGCACGTCCAGTGCGATGGACAGTGCCGTCTCCAGGCCGAGCATCCCCGGCCGGGCGTACGCCCACTCGCACTCCTTGTCCTCCACGGCGTGCGGGGCGTGGTCGGTGGCGATGATGTCGATCACCCCGTCGGCGAGCGCGGCGCGCAGCGCGGCGATGTCGGCGGACGAACGCAACGGAGGGTTGACCTTGAAGACCGGGTCGTAGCTCCCCGCTGGACTCCAAATGTTCCCGAGTGCGGGGCTCGCAAGCTCACTCCTCCCGCTCACGGCCTCGTCGGTGAGCAGCAGGTGGTGCGGGGTGACCTCGGCGGTGACGCGTACCCCGCGGGCCTTGGCCTGGCGCAGCACCTCGACGCTGCCGGCGGTGGAGACGTGGCAGACGTGCAGTCGGCTGCCCACGTGCTCGGCGAGGAGCACGTCCCGGGCGATGATCGCCTCCTCGGCGACCGCCGGCCAGCCGATCAGCCCGAGCCGGGTGGAGACCTCACCCTCGTGCATCTGGGCGCCCTCGGTGAGGCGGGGTTCCTCGGCGTGCTGGGCGATGATCCCGTCGAACGCCTTGACGTACTCCAGGGCGCGGCGCATGAGCAGCGGGTCGGCGACGCAGTGCCCGTCGTCGGAGAAGATGCGCACCCGGGCCGCGGAGTCGGCCATCGCGCCCAGCTCGGCGAGGCGCTCGCCGGCCAGACCGACGGTGACCGCGCCGATCGGCTGTACGTCGACCAGCCCGGCCTCCCGGCCGAGTCGCCAGACCTGCTCGACCACGCCTGCGGTGTCCGCGACCGGCGAGGTGTTGGCCATCGCGCAGACCGCCGTGTAGCCGCCCAGCGCCGCCGCCCGTGACCCGGACTCGACGGTCTCGGCGTCCTCGCGGCCCGGCTCGCGCAGGTGGGTGTGCAGGTCGACCAGGCCGGGCAGGGCGACGAGGCCGGTGCCGTCGATGACTGTGGCGTCCGGCGCGGACAGCCCCGGACCGACCTCGGCCACGACGCCGTCGCGGATCAGCAGGTCGGTCGGCGCGGCGCCGACGATGCTCACGCTGGTGATGAGGTACGCGGTCACCGGTTGTTCCCTCCGAGCAGCAGGTATAGAACAGCCATCCGTACGGAGACCCCGTTGGTGACCTGTTCGACGATGGTGGAGCGGGGTGAGTCGGCGACCTCGGGGGTGATCTCCATCCCCCGGTTCATCGGGCCGGGGTGCATGACGATGGCGTGCTCGGGCAGGCGGCGCATCCGCGGGCCGTCCAGACCGTAGCGGCGGGCGTACTCACGGGCGGAGGGGAAGTAGGAGTCCTGCATCCGCTCCCGCTGCACACGCAGCATCATCACCGCGTCCACGTTCGGCAGCACCGCGTCGAGGTCGTACGACACGTCGATGCCGGGGGCGAGCGCTCCGGCGATGTCGACGGGAATGAGGGTGGGCGGGCCGACCAGGGTGACCTTCGCGCCGAGGGTCGACAGGAGCAGCACGTTCGAGCGGGCCACCCGGGAGTGCAGCACGTCCCCCACCACCGCGACCGACAGGCCGGCCAGTCGGCCCAACCGGGACCGCATGGTGTACGCGTCGAGCAGCGCCTGGGTGGGGTGCTCGTGGGTGCCGTCGCCGGCGTTCACGACCGACCCGTCGACCCAGTTGGCGAGCCGGTGCGGGGCGCCGGAGGCGGGGTGTCGTACGACCACCGCGTCCGCGCCCATCGCCTGCAGGGTCAGCGCGGTGTCCTTCAGGCTCTCGCCCTTGGCGACGCTGGACCCCTTGGCGGAAAAGTTGATCACGTCGGCGCTGAGCCGCTTCGCCGCCGCCTCGAACGAGATCCGGGTCCGGGTGGAGTCCTCGTAGAAGAGGTTCACCACCGTCCGGCCGCGCAGCGCGGGCAGCTTCTTGATCTCCCGCCCGGCGACGGTGGCCATCTCGGCGGCCGTGTCCAGGATCTCGGTGGCGGTGTCGGCGTCCAGGTCCGCGCCGGAGAGCAGGTGCTTGATCATGAGTGGGCTCCCCCGAAGAGCTTGACCTCGTCCGTCCCGTCGGTCTCGGCGAGCGTCACCTTGACGCTCTCGGCGAGCGCGGTGGGGATGTTCTTGCCGACGTAGTCGGCGCGGATCGGCAGCTCGCGGTGGCCACGGTCGACCAGGACGGCGAGTTGGACGGAGGCCGGGCGGCCGACGTCGTTGAGCGCGTCGAGGGCGGCCCGCACGGTGCGCCCCGAGAAGAGCACGTCGTCGACGAGGATCACCCGCTTGCCGTCGATGCCGCCGGTGGGCACCTGGGTCGGGCCGATCGCGCGGGTGGCGTGCCGGCGCAGGTCGTCGCGGTAGAGCGTGATGTCGAGCACACCGACCGGGACGACGACGTCCTCGAAGGTGCTGATCCGGCCGGCGAGCCGCCGCGCGAGGGGGGCGCCACGGGTGGGGATCCCAAGAAGCACGGTGTCGGCCGCGCCCTGGGTCTTCTCCAGGATCTGGTGGGCGATGCGGTCGACCACCCGCTGTACGTCGGCGCTGGCGAGGATCACCTTCACCGAGGGTTGTCGCGGTGGTGACGGGCGGGCAGCCGGCGGGTACGCCACGGCGGACCTCCTTCCCCGCCTCACGGGACGGGTCGTTAAAGGATGTCGGGCACCACCGGCCGGGGAGCAGAAGCCGCCCTGACCGGGGCTTCACGCCACGTTACCAGTGGTCACCGCGCCGACCGACGGCGGCCGCTGACCACCGGGTCAGATCCACCAAATGCCGATGGCCGCCCCGGCGCTCCCCAACGGTAAGGTCACGACCACTTGACCAGGTGTCCCATTCCCCGTACCGTCACGCTCCGTAGCGATCGACGGGAGAACCCCGAGCAGCACTGGGAGTGTCCGAATGCCCTCTGAATACGCCAAATCTCTGGGCGCCCGCCTGCGCTCCATCCGCCAGCAGCAGGGCCTCTCCCTGCAGGGTGTGGAGGAGAAGTCGAACGGGCGGTGGAAGGCCGTGGTCGTCGGCTCGTACGAGCGTGGCGACCGGGCCGTGACGGTGTCCCGTCTGGCCGAGCTGGCCGAGTTCTACCGAGTGCCCGTCTCGGAGCTGCTGCCCGACGGCAGCGGTGTCCGGCACGAGCCCACCAGCAAGATCGTCCTGGACCTGGAGCGGCTCTACGACGAGGCCTCCGAGGACCTGGCCTACGTTGCCCGCTACGCCCGCGCCATCCAGCAGCAGCGCGGTGACTACAACGGCCGGGTGCTCTCCATCCGCGCCGACGACCTCCGTGCGCTCGCGATCGTGTACGACGCCTCACCGTCGGGCCTGATCGAGCGGCTCACCGAGCACGGCGTGCTGGTGGCCGACCCCCGGGCGTTCTTCGCCTCCTGATCTGTCGCTTCACCCGAAAGGGCCCGTGCCGTCGGCACGGGCCCTTTTCGTGGCGCGGGTACGCGAGCTGGTCAGCGGGTCGCGTACTCCGCGATGCGACCGAGCACGCCGTTGAGGAACCGCGGCGAATCGTCGGTGGACATCTGCCGGGCCAGCTCGACCGCCTCGCTGATCGCCACCGCGTCGTCGATCTCGTCGACGTAGAGCAGCTCGTAGACGGCGATCCGGGCCAGGTTGCGGTCGACGACCGGCATCCGGTCCAGGGTCCAGCCCTCGGCGTAGCTGGCGATCAACTCGTCGATCCGGTCGAGGTGCTCGGCGACCCCCTCGACCAACCCCACCGCGTAGCCCAGGTGCTCCGGGCGGGGCTGCTCGATGCGCTGGAGATAACCGGCCAGGACCTCGACTGGCGGCCGATCCCGCAGGTCGGCCTCGTAGAGGACGTCCAGCGCCCGCTTGCGCGCCTTGCGGCGCGCCGGCATCTGCTGCTTGGGACCCTCAGCCATCAGGCGCGGCCGAGGTAACGGCCGTCGCGGGTGTCGACCTTGATCTTCTCACCGGTGGTGATGAACAGCGGGACCGGCACGGTGGCACCGGTCTCGACGGTCGCCGGCTTGGTGCCGCCGGTGGAGCGGTCGCCCTGCAGACCCGGCTCGGTGTACGTGACCTCGAGCACGACGCTGGTGGGCAGTTCGATGTAGAGCGGCACGCTCTCGTGGGTGGCGACGGTCGCCTCCGCCTCGGGCAGCAGGTAGTTGGCTGCCTCCCCGACGGTGCCGCCGGGCACGGTGATCTGGTCGAACGTCTCCAGATCCATGAAGACGTAGTCCTCGCCGTCGGCGTACAGGTACTGCATCGTGCGCTTGTCCACGGTCGCGGTCTCGACCTTGGTGCCCGCGTTGAAGGTCTTGTCGACCACCTTCCCGGACAGCACGTTCTTCAGCGTGGTGCGCACGAAGGCACCACCCTTACCGGGCTTGACGTGCTGGAACTCGACGACGGCCCAGAGCTCGCCGTCGAGGTTGAGTACCAGGCCGTTTTTGAGGTCGTTGGTGGAGGCCATTTCCTGCCTTGATCATCAATTGGCGGACAGACCCTAGGAGTCTACTAGCTGCGCCGAGCCGCGTTACCCGCCGTGGTCGTCCGTCCGCGTGCACGGATACCCAATACGCACGAACGGTTACTTTCCGTCACCTTCGACTCACCCCCCGGCCGCGCGCCTCCGCCCCTTTGCTCTGCTTCAACGGACGCAACAGTCACGGTCCGTGCTGCACACGCAATCCGCCCGCACACCGACCAATCAATGGACCCGCAGGTCAGAGTAGGTGTTGCGCCGGTTGAAGCAGAGCAAAGGGCGTGCACCAGCAGGGCGAGCCCCTCGGGGCGGGAGTAAGGCGACAACCAACAGTGACGTCACCGCCGGCAGACGACCTCACGGTCGGTGAAAACGGTGGATGAAAACTCGGGCGGCTGACCGATCAGGCCGGACGGGAGGCCAGGTGGTGCAGCGCGAGACGATAGCCGTCGATGCCGAGACCGCAGATCACCCCGGTCGCCACCGCCGAGATCACCGAGTGGTGCCGGAACTCCTCGCGGGTGTGGATGTTGGAGATGTGCACCTCCACCAGCGGCCCGCGCAGCATCGCGCAGGCGTCGCGCACCGCGTACGAGTAGTGCGACCACGCGGCCGGGTTGAGCACCACGGCGGCGTCCTCGTCGGCGGCGTCGTGCAGCCAACCGAGCAGCTCGTGCTCCGCGTCGGTCTGCCGGACCGTCACGTCGAGCCCCAGCTCCCGACCGGTGGCCTCGCACAGCGCCACCAGGTCGGCGTAGGTAGTCGAGCCGTACACGGCCGGCTCCCGGGTGCCCAGCCGGCCCAGGTTCGGCCCGTTTAGCACGTACACCCTCATGGAGTGGCCAGCTCGCGGTAGGCGGCTTCGAGCAGGGCGTCGTCCGGACCCTCCAGCATCGCCGGGCGGGCCAGCCCGTCCAGCACCACGAACCGCAGCCGGCTGCCGCGCGCCTTCTTGTCCACCCGCATCGCGGCCAGCAGTCGCGGCCAGGCGTCGGCGGGGTAGCTCACCGGCAGGCCGAGCGCGGTCAGGGCGCTCCGGTGCCGGTCGGCGGTCGGGGCGTCCAGCCGGCCGGCGAGCCGGGCCAGCGTGGCGGCGTACACCAGGCCGACCGCGACCGCGTGCCCGTGCCGCCAGCGGTAGCCCTCGTTCTGCTCGATCGCGTGCGCCAGCGTGTGGCCGTAGTTGAGCACCTCACGGACGCCCGACTCGCGCAGGTCACCGGCGACCACGTCGGCCTTGACCCGGACGGCCCGCTCGATCAGCTCGCGGGCCACCGGCCCGCGCGGGTCGGTGGCCGCCACCGGGTCCTGCTCGACGAGATCCAGGATCACCGGGTCGGCGATGAACCCGCACTTGACCACCTCGGCGAGCCCGGCGGCGAGGTCGACGGCGGGCAGGCTGTCGAGGGTGGCCAGGTCGGCGAGCACGCCGACCGGCGGGTGGAACGCGCCGACCAGGTTCTTGCCGGCGGCGGTGTTGATTCCGGTCTTGCCACCCACCGCCGCGTCCACCATGCCCAGCAGCGAGGTGGCGACCGGCACCCAGCGCACCCCGCGCAACCAGCAGGCCGCGACGAACCCGGCCAGGTCGGTCACCGCGCCGCCACCCACCCCGACCACCACGTCGGTACGGGTGAAGCCGGCCGCGCCGAGCCGGTCCCAACAGGCGGCCGCCACGTCGATCTGCTTACCCGACTCGGCGTCGGGCACCTCGATCGGCAGCGGGTCGACGCCGGCCGCGCGCAGCCGCTCACCGACAGCGTAGGCCAGGGTCTTGAGCGGGGGCGTGTGCAGCACCGCCGCCCTGGTCGCGCCGGGCAGCAGCCCGGGCAGCGCGTCCAGCAGGTCGCGTCCGACCAGCACGTCGTACGGTCGTTCGCCGCCGACCGGAATCCGGGTCACCTCGTCCATCGCCGGCAGCCTAGTCCAGCGGACGACGTGGCGAGGGCGTCTGTCCACCTGCTGGCCGGGCGGCCCAGGCGGCCAGCAGAAGCGCGTGCTCGGCCACGGCGGCGCGCAACGCGTCCGGGTGGCGCACGGTGAACGGACAGCCGAGCCGCGCGAGCAGCGCCGCCATGCCGGGAAGGCTCTCCGCTCGGGCCCGGAGCAGCACACCGTCGCCGCTGGGGGTCAGCTCGGCCACACTGGCCGGGATGCGCCGCCGGGCGGCGACCAGATCGGTCTCCAGCAGCACCTCGATCTCGTGCCGATACGGCACGCCGGCCAGCGACCGGGTCAGCCACGCCACCGCGTCGAAGTCGTCCGGCACCGTGAACGTCGCCGTGCCCGGCGTGACGGTCGCACTCCGGTGCAGCGGGAACGTGCGCACCTCGCCGCGCCGGTGGTCGTGACCGGTGACGTACCAGCGGCCGGCGTGGAAGACCAGCCCGTACGGGTCGAGGTCACGATGCGACCGCTCACCGCGCCACGAGCGGTAGTCCAGACTCACCCGCCGCCGGTTCCGGGCGGCCCCGGTCGGCGAGCACCGGGATGCCCAGCTCGACCAGTGTGGCCGCATAGCGGCGCACGGTCCGTTCGTCCACACCGAGCCGGCTCGCGAGGTCGCCCGCCGTCGCCCGGTGCCGAGCCTGGAGCAGCTCGAGCAGGGCCAGCACCCGACCGGCGGGATGAGACAACGGGCCACTCCTCGAAACCGGGCGGGTTCTGTCCGGATTCGATCGTACGGTCGGTCGGTACCCGAGAGAAGGAGCGACAGATGGCGACGTTCGTACTGGTGCCGGGGTTCTGGTTGGGTGCCTGGGCGTGGCGGGAGGTGACCGGTCTGCTGCGCGCGCAGGGGCACGACGTGTACCCGATGACGTTGACCGGGTTGGCCGAGCGCCAGCACCTCGCCGGGCCGCAGGTGACCCTGCGGACGCACACCACCGACATCGTCTCGTTGATCGAGGTCGAGGATCTGCACGACGTGCTGCTGGTCGGGCACTCGGGCGGCGGTATGCCGGTGGCCCAGGCAGCCGACCTCGTCCCGGACCGGATCGACCGGGTGATCTATGTGGAGAGTGGACCGTTGCCGGACGGCACCGCACAGTTCGACACCGTGCCGCCGGAGGAACAGCAACGACTGCGCGCTTTGATCGGCGACGGTGACCTGCTGCCGCCGCCGGCCTGGGATCCGGCGGCCGACCCGACGAACCTGGCCGGCCTGGACGAGCCGACGCTGGCGCTGCTGCGCGCCCGCACCACCGGGCAGCCGCTGCGCACGGCCACCGACCCGGTACGGCGTACCGGCGGCCGCCCGGTGCGGACCGCCCTGGTGGCCAGCACCTTCCCGCTCACCGTGGTGCGCGAGATGATCGCCCAACGGCACCCGTTCTTCACCGGCCTGGCCGAGGGCCCGTTGTACGAGCTGCCCACCGGGCACTGGCCGATGCTCAGCGAGCCGAAGGCGCTGGCCGACGTGCTCGACCTGGTCGCCCGACTCTGACACCGCGCCGATCTTGCGGTTGTGGTTGTCGAGATACCGGAAATGCCCCGGTACGTCGGCGCAGCAACTGCAAGATCGCGCAAAGGGGCGGGGCGAGGGCGAGGGCGGGGGGTGGGGGGCGGGGGTGGGGTGGGGGCAGGTCAGTGCGGGAGCAGGGCGGCGACCTCGGCGACGACCGCGGCCGGCGTCCGGCCGTCGGTGGCCACCGTGTCGGTGGCGACCTCGGCGTAGAGGGGCTTGCGCTGGTCCATCAGGTGCTTGAGGGTGGCTCGCGGGTTGATCGCCAGCAGCGGCCGGCCCGCGCCAAGGCCGACTCGCCGTACCGCGTCGGGCAGCTCCACCGACAGGTGGACGACCCGGTGCCCCACCAGGGCGGCCCTGGTCTCCTCGGCCAGGACGGCACCGCCGCCGAGAGCGAGCACGCCGGTGCCCGCGGCGAGCGCCGCAGCGACGGCGGCCCGTTCCAGGGCCCGGAAGTGCTCCTCGCCCTCGTCGATGAAGATCTCCGGGATACTCTTGCCGGCCATCTGCTCGATGTCGGTGTCGGTGTCCCGGAACTCCACGCCGAGGGTGGCGGCGAGCGCCTGCCCCACGGTGGTCTTGCCGCAGCCGGGCACCCCGACCAGGACGACGACCGGCGCCATCAGCGGATGACCAACGCGTCTAGGTAGCCGGCGACGTTGCGGCGGATCTCGGCGACCGAGTCGCCGCCGAACTTCTCGGTGGCCGCCTCGGCCAGCACGAGGGCCACCATCGCCTCGGCGACGATCGCGGCGGCGGGCACGGCGCAGACGTCGGAGCGCTGGTTGATCGCGGTCGCCGGCTCGCCGGTGAGGACATCCACGGTGGCCAGCGCCCGGTTGAGCGAGGAGATCGGCTTCATGGCGGCGCGGACCCGCAGCGGCTCGCCGGTGGTGATGCCACCCTCCAGACCGCCGGCCCGGTCGGTGACGCGACGGACTCCGGTGGCCGACGGGATGATCTCGTCGTGCGCCTCGGAGCCACGGGAGCGGGCCTGCTGCCACCCGTCGCCGATCTCCACACCCTTTATCGCCTGGATGGACATCAGCGCGGTGGCCAGTCGGGCGTCGAGCTTGCGGTCCCACTGCACGTGACTACCCAGACCCGGCGGCACCCCGTACGCCAGCACCTCCACCACGCCGCCGAGGGTGTCGGCGGCCTTCTTCGCGGCGTCGACCTCGGCCACCATCAGGGCGCTGGCCTGCGGGTCGAGGCAGCGCAGCGGGTCGGCGTCGATGCGGTCGGCGTCCTGCGGGGTCGGACGTAGCCCGGGCTTCGCGGCCACCGGCCCCAACTCGACGACGTGCGAGACGATCTCGATGCCGAGTGCCTGCCGGATCAGCGCCTTGGCGACGGTGCCGACGGCCACCCGGGCGGCGGTCTCCCGGGCGCTGGCGCGCTCCAGGATCGGCCGCGCGTCGGTGTGGCCGTACTTCTGCATGCCGGCCAGGTCGGCGTGGCCGGGCCGGGGGCGGGTCAGCGGCGCGTTGCGGGCCTGTCGGGCCAGCTCGTCGGGGTCGACGGGGTCGGCGGCCATCACCGTCTGCCACTTGGGCCACTCGGAGTTGCCGACCCGGATCGCCACCGGACTGCCCAGCGTGACGCCGTGCCGCAGCCCGCCGATCACCTCGACCTCGTCCTGCTCGAACGACATCCGGGCACCACGGCCGTAGCCCAGCCGACGGCGGGCCAGCTCGCCGGCGATCTCGGTGGTGCTCACCTCGATGCCGGCCGGCACCCCCTCCAGCAACGCGACGAGGGCGGGGCCGTGCGATTCACCTGCAGTCAACCAGCGCAACACAGCGGTCAGTCTGTCACGGCGCGCGACGGGCACGTCGCGCTGCCCGCCGCGTCCCGCCCTGCGGACGGCCGGGACCGTCCGCAGGGCGGCCGCACGCGACGCTCCGCACGACGGATCAGATGCCCCGGCCGCGCTTGTGCAGGGTGCGGAGCACCGAGTCGGCGCGAACCACCCGACCGGCGACCGCGAGCGCCAGGTAGGCGCGCGGCTCGCGGGGATTGCTGCGCAGGGTGCGTCGTGCCCAGCGCAGCGCGCCCCGCCGATCACCGGAGGCGGCCCGCGCGAAGGCGATCTGGCCGGTGACCCGGGCCTCGCCGGCCGGCTGCCCGGCGAACTCCGGGTAGCGCCGCAGCAGCCACTGCAACGCCTCGGAGATGGTGTCCCACCGCTGGGCGAAGTACGACCGCTTGTGCCAGCGCACCAGCACCGACGGCGTCCGCAGGTTGATCAGAGGCGCGCTGCGGGCGGCGCGCAGCAGGAACTCGTAGTCCTCCGCGTAGCTGCCCGGGATCTCCTCGTCCACCAGGCCGAAGCCGTCGCGCAGGGCCGCCGCCCGGATCAGGAAGGTGGACGGGTGCAGCTCGGTCAACCGGTCCCGCAGGAGGTCGTCCAGGGTGATCCGGTCCTTGTCGAGCACCCGGTCGACGGTGTGCCCGTCGTAGCTGACCCGGATGCCGCAGCAGACGAACTCGGCGTTCGGGTCGGCGGCCAACGCCTCGACCTGGGCGGCCAGCTTGCCGGGCAGCCACTCGTCGTCGTCGTCGCAGAACGCGACCAACTCGCCCTCGGCGGCGAGGGTGCCGCTGTTGCGCGCACCGGCCAGCCCGGGCGCGCGCCCGTTGGCGATGACCCGGACCGTCCGGTCCGGCCCGCTCAGGCCGGCCAGCGACTCGTCCGGCGTGGACTGGTCGAACACGACCACGGCCTCGATCGTGCCCGCGTACTCCTGGGCGAGGATCGCGGCCACGGCGGCGCGCAGCAGTTCGGGGCGGTCCCGGGTGGGCACCACGACGCTGACGCTCGGCTGGCGGGTCATCGGGTCTCCTTCGTCGGCTGGCCGGCGCGCGGCCAGGTCCGCCAGCGGGGTCGGTGCCGGCTCGACCGGGCCACCAGGTCGTCGACGATCTGCCCGACCCGGGCGACGGCCGCGCGACGGGCCTCGTGTGCGGCCGGGTCGGCCTGGACCGCGTACCGGGACGGGTCGGCCTGTCCGGCGACGAGAGCGTCGTGCAACTCCTCGCGCGTCTCGCAGAGCGCCACCAGCCCGGCCGCGCCGAGCCGACGCGCGAAGAGCTGCTGGTGGTCGTCGACGTGCTCGCCGCGTGCCGGGTCGCGGGGCACCACGATCGGCAGGTGGCCGTGCCGGCGCGCCTCCAGGATCGTCGCCGGGCCGCCGTGACACACCACCAGGTCGGCGTCCGCCATCGCCTCTTGCAGGGCGTCGTGGCCGAGGAACGGCACCGCGCCGGGCAGGGGCGGCGCGTCGGTGTGCCCGTGCTGCACGGTCAGGCCGATCGGGCCGGCCCCCTCGTGCCACTGCGCCAGCCAGTTGACCAGTCGGTCGAACGGGTGCTTGTCGGTGCCGACCGCGACGAGCAGTTGGAGCTGCTCGACGGGGTTCGTGTCGCGCTGGCGCGGCAACCGGGACGACTCGGCGTCGTCGGGCCGGTGCGACTGGGCGCGGCGGGTGGTGCCCTCCTCCCCGCTCACAGCAGCGTCCCCACGACGGTGGCCTCCGGGTACTGCCGGCGCTGTTCGTCCCACTGCACGAGCATCGCGGACAGGAACGGGCGGCAGAGGCGGGCCGTCAACGTCGGGGTGTCGATCCGGTCGTACACCTCGATGTAGACGGTCGGGATGCGACGCAGCCGGGCCAGCACCACGAACGGCACGGCCACGCCGGCACCGGTGGTGACCACGGCCGCGACCCGCCGACGCCGCAGCACCCGCCAGGCCAGCAGCGCGTTGCGCAGCAGGTTGGGTACGTTGCGGGTGGTCGGGTGGTGCGCCGGCACCAGGTCCTCGCCGGTCAGCAGCGACACTGCCTCCGGGGTGTCGAAGGTGACCCAGCAGCGCCGCCACCGTTCGTACCAGGGGCGCAGGGCGAGAAGTTGAGCCAGGTGGCCACCGCTGGATCCGACCAGCAGCAGCACCGGCGATTCGTCGTCGTTGTTCGTGTCCACGCGACTCCCCACAAGTCCGCTTGGAATTCCGGTTCACGCAAGGCAGAAGCAGATCACAGGTTTCCCGGTCGTTGAATAGCGCGACCGGAGGAGGCGACGATCTCCCTTCGGCGTGCTCAGGCCCATTGTCGACCCCGCAGCACATTGACCACCGTCACGACCTGCCATTATGTCGTCACGCTACGACGCGCACCCGGCGTCGAGAATTCTCCCGTTCACTCGCTATGTCGTTTCTCGATGACGTCCAACAGTGCGGGATGCAGCGCGGCGTTCCACCCGGCGCCGGCGTCCGCCAGCCGCCACGTGCGTAGCCACATCTCCAGCAGGTACGCGTCCGCCACCAGAGCGCGCCCCGCCGCGTCGAGGCCCAGCCGGTCGCCGTGCCGGCTCAGGTGCGCGTCCACCGCCGCGGCGGCCACGGCCGCCGGCTCGCCGCGCAGCACCAACGAGCGCTGGAACGCGTCGTGGGCCAGGTCGAAGCCGACCGGTACGTCCGGACCACTGTGCTCCCAGTCCCAGGCGACCAGCCGGCCGTCGTGCGTGCCCAGGTTCCACGGCACCCAGTCCCCGTGCCAGTGGCCGAACTCGACGCTCGTGTCGCCGTGCCGACGGGCCAGGGCGGCGACCCCCGCCACCGCCCGCGCCCCGGCCGGCGCGGTCGATGCGGCCCGCTCCGCCTGGGCGGCCAGTCGCGCCAGGAACGTCGATGAGGTCAGCGTGCGGGGCACACCGGGGGCGGCGCCCCGGCGGGCGACCGCGAGCAGCGCCGCGATCCGCGGCGGGTCGTCGACCGGCACTCCGCGTACGTCGGGTGGCAGTGGCTCGATCACCGCGACGACCTGGCCGGCCCATGCCGTCTCGGTGAGCAGCCCCGGCGGCACCGGGTGGTCGGGCACACCGGTCACGGCGCGCAGCGCCCGCAGCGCGCCGGCCTCGGCGGTGACCAGGGCGCGGGTGGCGTCGTTCCAACCGATCTTCGCGTAGCCGCGGGGGCGACCGTCGACGGTGAACAGTTGCAGCGTGGGCTTGACGTTCGGGTCCGGTGGACGCACACCGCACGCGGCCAGCAGGGGCGTGCCGCCCAGCGCGGCGGCGAGCCGCTCGGTCAGCACCAGGTCGGCAACGGACGCCCCCACCGGCACCGACACGGTCAGCGTGGGGAACGGCGCGAGGCCCGCCGCACCGCAGCGGGCCAGCCCACCGAGCGCCGCCCGCAGTGCCCGCACCTTCGGTGGCCGTAACGCGTTGTACGCCAGCAGCGACGCCGCGCCGGCCCGGGGCGAGCCCAGCGGTACGAGGAACCGCGCCCGCGCCACCGACGGCACCACGGCGTACCGGGCCACCGTCCGCTGCCCGGCCGGCACCGCGGCGTCCACGGTCAGCTGGACCCGGTCGTCCGGGAACACCGCACGGCTCACCCAACCCAGCCCGTCCGCCCGCGACCGGGGGTCCGTGGCCGGGGCGACCCCGGTCGTCACGCCGCCCGGTCCGCCCAGTCGAGTTCCAACCCGAGCCGCTCACGCAGCGCGTCGTTGTACGGGCGGTAGTACTCGGTCAGCTCGGTGCGTACCGCCGGCTCCAGCGGTGCCGAGCGCCGGTCGTTGTACACCTTGAAGTTCGGCAGTTCGTACGGCGGCAGCCCGAGGAAGTCGAGGGTGCGCCGATAGGTGGCGCGGGAGTCGCGGTACAGGTCCTCGCTGGGCAGGAAGAGGATCTGAGCGGGGTCGAACCGGTCCAGCCACGGCTCGAGGTGTTCCAGGTAACGCCCCCGCGCCCGGTACGTGTACCAGTCGTACGCCTCGCTGAACGCCTCCGGCTCGGCGATGAGCCGCTCCCGCTCCCCCGCCGTACGCTCCGGCTCGGCGGCCAGCGCGGCGGCGAAGTCCAGCGGCTCGATGCCGTGCGTGCGGCGCTCCTTCCAGTGCGAGTACGCCCGCTCGACCGGATCACGCAGCAGCACAATCAGCTTCACGGTGGGCATCAGCGCGGCGACCCGCTGCGCGGCGAGCGGGTGGAACATGTACAGGGGCGCGGCCTCGCCGACGCGGACCGGCCCGCCGTGCCGTTTCGCGAGTGCCTCGCGCTGCCGCTCGGTCGGGAAGTGCGAGCGGTACCACGCCTCGCCGCGACCCCAGTGCTCCTCGAAGTAGTGCGCGGACTTGGTGTTCCAGGCGGGAAAGAGCCGGGGCACCAGCGGATGCTGGATGAGGTAGTTCCACAGCGAGGTGGTGCCGCCCCGCTTGGTGCCGATGATCAGGAAGTCCGGCAGGGGTCGCCGGTCACTGGTGCGCACCCCGTAGTCGACCAGGGACTCCCTCACCCGGGTGGTCACCTGGGTCGGCACCAACTGCTTGACCCGGTCACGGATGGACGCCACGACGGCCCTCACCTGCCTCTCGTCGATGCCGGGCCGACCCGGCGGCCGTGGCCGCCCCGTCGGACCCACGGATCTGCCTCATGGTCACCCGGATGCCGGCGCGCACCCGGGGCAACGTCAACAAGCCGACGCACCCGGCCAGCAGCACGCCGAGTGCCACCGCCAGGCCGGGTAGGCCACGTCCCCCCGCCAGCACACCGACCGCCGCCGCGGTCCCCACACCGCCGACGGTGGCCGCCGCCGCGCGCAGCGTCGCGGCGTCGACCAGCGGCTCGCCGATCACCGACCGGGCGAAGCCGGAGGCGGTGAGGTTCTCGGTGGCGATGCCGGCGGCCCACGCCAGCGCCGCGCCCGTCGCGCCGTGACCGGGAATCAGCCAGAGCCCGAGCGAGACGGTCACGGTGAGCCCGGCCAGGGTGGACACCAGGTGCAGGCCGCTGCGCCCGCCCATCAGCAGCAGGCTCTGCACGTTGCCCACGCCGGTGTTCACCAGCATCGCCAGCGCCAGCACCGTCATCGCCGGCACACCGGCGGTGAACTCCGGGCCGAACAGTTGCAGGAACGCCAGCGCGAACACCGCCAGCAGCAGGTAGACCGGCCAGGACAGCACCAGCCCCCAGATGGTCAGGTGCCGGTGCACGGCAGCCGCGGCCGCCCGCTCGCCGCGCCCCAGCAGTCGGGACAGTTGCGGTGACACCGCGACCCGCAGGCCCTGCATGGCGAGCTGGCCGGCCAGCACGTAGCGGCCGACCGCGCCGAACACGCCCGCGTCGGCCGGCCCGGCCAGCACCGACGTCAGCAGCACACCGACCCACATGCTGCCCGCGTCGATGGCCGCCGAGGCGGCCCGCGGCAGCGCGAAGCGCCAGAACGTCGACCAGTCGGCGCGGTCCGGCCGCCACGCAGCGCCCCGGCCCAGCCCGAGCGGCCCGGCCACCAGCACCAGGCAGACCAGCAGGGCCAGCGCCGCCGGCACCAACCAGCCGGTCATGCCGGCGAGCAGGCCGCCACCCACCAGCGCGGCGGCGCCGACCAGCGCCGGGCGGGCCACCGGGAGCAGGAGGAACTGCACGCCGACGTACGCGCGGATGGGTCGCACGCAGCGCAACGCGGCCAGCAGCAGGGTCATCGCCACCACCACCGGTACGGCGGCGAAGGTCAGCGTCAGCAACCCGTGGCCCGCGTCGCCCGACCCACGCAGCAGGCGGGGGGCGAGCGTGTCGGCGCTCAGCGCTCCCACGACGGCGACGACCATCCCGGCCAGCAGCGGTGGGATCAGCGCCACCGGCAGCACCCGGGCCGCGTCCCCCCGGACACCGAGACGCCGCCGGGGCACCGCCCACATGAGACCGGTCTCCGCACCGAGCGTGCAGACCGCGGTGGCCACGGTCACCACGCCGATCGCGGCGAAGAACGCCCCCGCGCCGGTTGTCCCGTACCCCCGGGTGATCACCACGGCCAGCACGAACCCGAACAGGCCGCTGGTGGCCGCGCCGAGCAGCCCGGCAACCCCGCTGCGGGCGCTGCGGCGCGTCTCGACCGCGCCGGTGTCGGCAGCCGCGCCGCCCGACGGGCCGTCCCGGCCGACGCCGGCCGGCTCCCGGGTGGCGGCGGTCACGCCGGCACCGCCAGGGCGGGCGCGAGCGGCGGACGCCCCGGCTGCGGGCGGGGCGCGCGTTCGCGTTCGGTGAGCGCCATGGCGAAGCCGACCGCGAAGAAGGCGACCGCCAGGTTCTGGTTGGCCATGCCGTAGAACGGGATCTGTACGAGGCACACCACCGGCACCACCGCCAGCCACTGACCGGCCGCCGACGTCGCCCGCGCGCAGGTCACCGCGGCGGCCACGAACCAACCGAGAAAACAGAGCAGCGCCGGTACGCCGTGACTGAAGAGCACCATCCACAGCTGTCCCTGGGTGCCGATCGGCGCGTCCGCCGAGACGGTGTCCACGTTCACCGGAGCGCCGTAGCCCAGCCACGGGGAATCCTGCACCCGGCGGATCACCTCCGTGTAGAGCGACAACCGGTCGGTGTTGGTGTCGCTGGAGTCGACGCGCTTGTTGATCAACTCGGTGATCGGGATGAAGAGCGTGGCCAACCCTCCGATCACCACCACGCCGACGATGGACGCGGCGACGCGGACGTTGCCGCGCAGGCTGGCCCGAACCCCCAGCACCGCGAGCCCCGCGCCGAGGCTGAGGAACATCGCCCGGTTCAGGGTGAGGAACGCCGGGGCCAACGACAGCGGCAACGACGCCAGCAGCGTCCACCGCAACAGCCCGCGACGGCGCAGCATGGTGTACGCCACCACGCACGGCAGCGTCATCGCGTACGCGCTGCCGTAGTTGTTGGTGTACGCGAACGGCGCGGCGGGCCGGTAGATCGGGTTGAGCGAGCGGGGGCTGTACTCCGCCGTGGTCGCGTGCACCATGTCCTGGATGAACGGGGTACGGGCGACGCCGGCCGGCAGCAGCACCTCCATCGGGGTGGCCAACGCGAACCGGGGCACCAGCACCCCGAGCCAGCCCAGCACCACCAGCGCGAACCAGAACGCGCAGAGTGGGGTGAGCACCGCCACGAGGTCGGCCCGTTCCCGGGCGGCGACGTAGACGTAGACGCCGACCACCAACGCGGTCAGGTAGAAGGCCAGCCGCAGCGCGAACGTCAGCAGCGAGGCCGGCGAGGGAAGTTGTGTGGCGCTGACGACCACGATCGCCAGGAACAGCAGCCAGATGCCGGCCGCCGGAGGCAGCGGCACCCGGCCCCGGGCGAGCAGCAACGCGAGCAGCAGTGCGCCCAGCAGTGGCCAGCCCAGGTAGAACGCCCCGAGCAACCACCACAGCGGCACGAGCCCGAACATCAACGCCAGGGGCCAGAGCGGCAACCGGGCCGGAGTCGGTGTCGGCGGCGGCACGGCGGCGCTCGGTGTGCCGCCGGGTGGCTGCTCGGTCGCCGGGGCGCGGGTGACCGACACCGGTCAGGCCCGGCCGTTGCGGGTGAGGACGAAGCCCAGCGGGGTGACTCCGGCGGCACGCAGCCGCTCGACGAGCCGCCGCAGGTCGCTCTGACGCGTGCGGTCCCGCTCGATGACCACCACGGCGCTGCCCTGCCGGGCGACCGCCACGCCGCGCTCGTCGGACTCCGCCGGCGGCGCGTTGAACAGCACCAGGCCATGGTCGGCGCCCTGCCGCCAGGTGCCGAAGCGGACGCTGCCCACCCCCACGGTCACCTCGTCCGCCGAGGCCGGCTTTCCGTTGTCGGGGCGGGCCGACGCCACCCGGGGCAGGGTGAGGGTGGCGTCCGGATCGGTGGACGGACGTGCACCGGGCGGATGCGGGGAGGGCCGCCGGGGTGCCGGGTTCTCCGCGGAAGCACCGCTCGCCGCCGGGGTGCCGGCCGGACGTGGCTTGGGCACCAGCGGTCGGGACGGGTCGACGGGCAGCCGCCCACGGTCGGCGAGGACGCCGGCGCGCAGGCGTTCGACGCGGCCGCTGTCGTCGGCGACGAAGACCTCCCGACCGTCGGCGGCGAGCGCCACGGCCAGCCCGGCGGTGAGCGCCGTGGCGTCCTCGCGGGAGGTGACCAGCGCGACCCGGGCCGGCTGGCGCACCCGTTCGGTGACCGCCATCGCCACGTAGCGGATGTCCGCGTCGACCGCCCGCGGACTGCCCCGGAACGGCGGCCGGCGTACCGTGCCGAGCAGTGGCAGGCCGGTGGCCTCACGGCCGTCGGTGACCGAGCGGACCCGCCGGTCCGCGGACTCCCACGCGTACGCCAGCACGACGCCGATCAACGCGCCGCCCAGCAGGCCGGCGACCAGGTAGAGCGGTCGATGCCCGGCGGAGGTCACCAGCGCCTGTTCGGCGGTCTGGGTGACCCAGCCGGGGTTGATGTCGACCGCCGCGATCTCGGTGCGGGCCGCGTTGAGCTGGGTGAGCTGGTTGTTGATGCCGGACAGCTCGGCCAGTGCCGCATCGCCGGCGGCGGTGCCCTTGGCGCTGCTCGCGCGCTTCTGCACCGCCGCCTGCTGGGCGACGACCTTGGTGATGCTGGCGTCGTAGGAGCGCAGCATCTCGGCACGCTGCTGCTCGTACATGGCGCGTCGCACGTCGAGGTAGGCCTGCGCGGCGAGGTTGGCGCCCTGCACGGCCCGCTGCGGGTCGTGCGTCTGATAGGTGAAGCGCAGGATCTGCCCGCCGGTGGGCACCTCGACCTCGAGGCCGTTGCGGATGTCACGCGGCGCGGCACCGAGGGCGTTGGCAAGCCGCTGGACCACCTCGGTGCCGGTGGCGAGGCCGCTCTCCACGTTCATGTTGACGGCGCGGTCGGCGCCGGCGCCGCTGGGGGTGAAGGCGTCGGTGACCACCGGTCGGACCGCCACGACCGCGCTGGCGGTCACCGCCGCCGGCACCAGCAGCACGTAGCCCAGGGCGGCGAGCAGGCCGACCAGGGCGACGGCGGCCACCAGGCGCAGCCGGTGCATCGGCACCCGCAGCAGGTCGGAGAGCGTGACGACACGAGTGGCGTCGGGGCTCGACGAGGCGGGTGGCCAGGAGGCGGGTGTCGCGTCAGTCATGGAACTTCTTCACCGTCTGTTGAGGATTGCCCACCACGACGACGCCCGGCGGCACGTCGGTCCGCACCACCGCTGCCGCGCCCACGACGCTGTCCCGGCCGACACGGACCCCCTTGAGCACCAGGGCGTGCGCGCCGACCCACACGTTCTCCTCCAGCACGATCGGGGCGCGGGTGGCCGGCCCCGGTGGCGCGTGTCGCTGGTCGGGCGGCAGGTTGTGGAAATCGTTGTCGAGCAGTTCGCAGTCGGACAGCAGGCACCGGTCCCCGACGGTCACCGACGTCCAGGTGCCGATCCAGGTGGCGTTGAGCAGACAGTCGGCGCCGACGCGTACCTCGCCGGGGCCGGCGAAGCGGACCAGCTTGTTGAGGCGGGTACGGTCACCGATGCTGACCCGTACGCCCCTGCGCAACCTGATCCGGCCTCGGATCTGCACGTCCCGCCCGAGGGTCAACCGCCGGTAACGCAACCTGTACCAGGCGCGTTTGAGCGCGAAAACCAGGTGGACCGCCCGTTTCGCGCGGAATCCAGCGCCGCCGACCAACGATCCCTCCCCACATCGCGGGGCCGGCGGCGGTGGTACCGCCGCCGACCAGACGTGAACAATCTACCGATCCTCCGTTACGTTTGGTTGACCGTCACTGCACGGAGAAGAACATTGAGGGGACGGACCAGGACAAGTCGGGTGTCGCTGCGGCGATGAGCGTCGTCGCGGTGCCGTTGACGACAGCGGTCGGCGCGGCCGTCGGGTCGAACGGGACGCTGCGCAACCCGCCGTCAGTCGCACCGTAGACGATCCGACCGTCCACCCAGGCCATGCCACGCACGCTCGACCAGGTGACACCACTCGTCGGCAACGCGAACTCGGTGGCGCCGAGGTAGTTGCCGTCGATCTCGAAGTAGCGGTAGTAGAGGCCGTTGGCGCCGGTACGGGTGTAGTAGAGCCGACCGTCCAGGTAGAAGGCGCCGGTGAGAGCCGCCGGGTTGAACCAGTCGTTGTAGCCGGACGCCTCCCACGGCGAGCCGATCGCGCCGCCGTTGAACAACGAGACGTCGATCCGGCTACCGGTGGGCGTACCGGCCACGGTGTGCGACCAGTAGATCCGATCGTCGACCCGCCAGGTCGCGCCGGACGCGGTGTACGTGGGCTGGCTGACGGTGGTCGCCGCACCCAGCGTCGCGCTGTCGAACGGCACCTTCGACACGGCGCCCGCGCCGGTGCCCAGGTAGAGGTAGCCACTGCTACCGCTCGGCGGATTCTTCGCCGTGAAGGTGCGACCGCCGGCGAGCGGGAACATACCGAGCCGCCCGTGGTACTCCTCGCCCATGCCGTCCGAGTTGTGCCCGAAGTAGAGACCGTCCGAGCCGCGCCAGAGCACCGGCACCGACGAGCCCCAGGCGGTGGTGCCGGACGGCATCGACGCGCTGCCACTGCGACGCGGGTTCCAGTTCACCGGCATGCCGGTGGCCGGGGTGACCGCGCCGATGCCGAGCCGGTCGATCGCGCCCGTACCGGCGTTGTCGCTGGCGTTCGGGTTGTTCAACCAGCGGAAGTGCCCACCAAGGTAGATGACGTTGTCGGCCACCTCGACCGAGGTGATGGTGTCGTTGCCGGTGAAGTTGATCCAGGTGCCGACCTGACCGGTGCCGCGCGCCGCGGTCTCGAAGCGGGCCAGCGCGTCGCAGTACGCGGTCGGCCAGCCACCGCCGCCGTTGCTGCCGACCACGAACCAGGTGCCGTCCTCGCCGAACTTGATGTCCTGCACGTAGTGCACGAAGGTCGTCGGGGCCGCGCAGGGCGCGACGTACTTCTCGCTGCTCCAGTCCAGCACCGTCGGGGTGCCGGAGACGTCGACGAGCGCGATCTGGTTGCGCGGCAGGTCGTTGAGGAGCGTGAAGTTGCCGCCGACCGCCAGGGTGTTGCCGTCGGGGCTGACGTCGATGGTCCACACGTACGAGGTGGTGCTGTTGCGCCCGACTGTGGCGTCGACGGAGAACGTGGGGTCGACCGCGCCGGTGGTCGCGTTCAGCCGGCCGAGACCGGCGTGCGCGGTGCCGTTGAGCCAGTTGAACGCGCCGGCCACGTAGAGCCGGTTGCCCGACAGCGCCACATCCCGGACGGTGCCGCCGTCGGAGCGGCCCACCCAGCTGTCGATGATCGCGCCGGTGCTCGGGTTCAGCGCCACCAAGTTCTTGCGGGAGACCCCGTTGACGTTCTTGAAGGCGCCGCCGACGATCAGCGTGCCGCCGGGCCCCGCCAGCAGCGTGTTGACCGCGCCGTCGAGCACCGGCAGGAAGCTGGTGGACATCGTGCCCGTGGTGCGGTCGTACGCGAAGAGGTAGCGCTGCGTGACCCACGCGGACGTGGCGGTCTGCCGGAGCTGGGTGAAGCTGCCGCCGACGAACACGGTGTTGCCGACCTGCGCGAAAGCGCGGGTCTCACCGTCGCGGGCGTGCGGGGTGATGTCGGCGGGATTCCCCGACACCAGGGTCGCGGTTCCGGGGGCCGGTACCACCGCCGCCGAGGAGGCCGTGGGCGTACTGAGCACGGCGGCGGCGACCGCCAGCGCGACCACCCCCGCCCGGGTACGACGTCGTCCTGACAAACGCCATGAGTGCGAGAGTGTGGGCACGCTACGCCTCCAAGATGGATGAGAACCCGAGGTAGCGTGCCTCGCCCAGCCTGGTAGGCGCATCCGCCGATTGGGCGGTGCGTGAATCTGCTAGCCGACAGAACGCCGGAAGATCAGCGGTAGATCTCCGATGAACGGCGGCTGTGTTCACAGTGTCGTCACACGTGTCAGCGACTCCCCCCGGTCGGCTGCCGCAGGTAGTCGTCCTTGCCGGCCTGGGTGAACCCGGCCACGGCGGAGGCGTCGTGGTTCATCGTCATGTCACAGGTCGCCGTGCGGGTCGTCATGCCCGGCGAATTGAAGTAGATGGTGGCCTTGATCTTCGGGTGCGCCTTCAGGGCCGCCGGGAACTCCTGGAACCAGCGCTGCTTCGCGCCCGGGTCCTTGGCGTCGAAGTTCGTACCGAACTCGGCGAGCATCCGTGGCTTGCCCGCACCGATGCCGTTCTCGTCGAGCCACCGGTAGAAGCCGTCCACTGTCGTGCTCGGGCTCTTCCACACCGTGCTGCCGTTGCAGACGTGGAAGTTGTACGGGTCGTAGGCCACCCAGTCGACGTACCGGTCACCGGGGTAGAGGCCGGCGTACCGCGAGTAGTGACCGGACCAACCCATCATCGTCCACACCCAGACGGCATTGTCGGCGCCCGCTTTGGCGAACCGCTCGTACACGTACTTCCAGGCCTGGACGAAGTCGGCGTCGCTCCCCTTGCCCGGCTCGTCCTCCGGCTCGTGGTCGAAGCCCATGAACACCGGCACCTTGGCGGCCCGGATGCGACCGGCGACCGCGTCGATTGTCGCGTCCTGCCGGCCGCTGTAGATGTCGGACCACTTCAGCGTCGTGCCGGCGGAGAAGTCGCGCGACTCCCAGGCGAAGAACATCAGCCGGCCCTGGCGCATCTGCTCCTGCTCGTAGGCGTCGGGGAACGCCCCGTTGCTGCCGGCGTTGGAGAAGTCGTGGTACCGGTGCACGATGTCGAACTTGCGCCCGACCTGGGCTTCCACGTCGGTGATCGCCTTACCGTGGTCCCAGCCGCTGCCGGCGTTGGCGGGTGAGTACATCCCCCACCAGGCGCCACAGGAGGGCACGAGCGTGTCGGACACCTGACCGCACTTGCCGGACGGGAGGGTGGGGCTCCCGGTCGGCGTCGGCGTACGGGTCGGGGCGACCGTCGGCGTGGGCCGGGGTGCTGCGGTCGTCGGCGCGACCGTCGGCGAGGGCGGCGGCGCCGGTCGCGTGGTCGGCGCCGACGTCGGTCCACTGCCCAGGTCGTACTTGATCACCAGGCTGGGCCGTAGGTCGGTGTTGCGGTTCTCGACCGAGGCCCAGTAGACGCGGGTCTCCAGGCCGGTCTGGGCCAGCGACACCGTGAAGGTGCCATTGCCGGTGACCAGCTTGGAGACGTCCCACTCGTTGGCGCCCTTGGCCACACCGGACAGGGTGTCCAGCACGGCTCCCGCCTTCGCCGGGACCGGCCGCGCCTCGCGGGCGCTCGCCGACGAGGCGTGCGCGGTCACCGTGGCGGCGAACTGCTGCCATGCGTGCATGCGCAGGGTCGCCCGGACGTTGACGGCGGCGGCGGGGAGCGTGGTCACCGTGAACTCGACGACCGCCTCTCGACCACCGCGCGGGTTGCCGTCGCAGCGCGCCGCGCAGGTCGCCAGGGTTCCCTTGGTGGAGTTGTCGCCGTCCTGGGAGACCATTGTCGCGGTGGTGTCCGCCACCGCGCGGATCGACAGGTCGTCGCTGGCCAACAGGGGCATCATGGTCGCCACGATGCCGGCCACCACCGAACCGCCGACGACGCCGATGGCGATCGCCTTGCGTCGGGGGCCGTTGCGGAACCGGGTGATGCGGTGCAGTCCATGCCTGGTCAAGGAGAACTCCCTGTGTCTGGTGCGACAACCGTCAGCAGCGTATCGATGACCAGGGCATGTCGTCGGTAGGACAGTTTCCCGTAAGCGCGTCTTAACCGTCAGCTAAGAAAGCCCGCGGAAGGCGAGTCGCTCCCGGAGGCGGCGGGTGGCAGCACCGGGCCCTGACTCACGGGCCCGCAACGTCGACCGGTAGGCCCGCCCGCCGCGGCATCGTCAGACTGCGGCGCAGCACCACCAGCAGCGCATCCAGCACCGATCCACGGTCGCGGGCGTCGAAGGTGATCAGCGGCGTGTCGTCGGAGACCGCCAGAGCCCACCGCACATCGTCAAGATCATGGGTCAACATGCCGTCGAACAGGTTGACGGCCACCCCGAAGGGAATGCCGGTTCGCTCGAAGTAGTCGACTGCCGGATAACAGTCGTCGAGGCGACGCGCATCGACGATCACCAGAGCGCCGAGCGCCCCTTCGGTCAGATCGCGCCACATGAAACCGAAACGGTCCTGGCCCGGCGTGCCAAAGAGGTAGAGCTTGATTTCGTCGTCGATGGTGATGCGACCAAAGTCCAGCGCAACCGTCGTGGTCGTCTTGTCTGGCACCTCCTCGGCGCGGTCGAGTGCGGCCGCAGCCTCGGTCATCGGCGCCTCGGTGGTCAGCACGGGAACTTCGGAGACCTGAGAGACCGCAGTGGTCTTGCCCACTCCGAAACCACCGGCGATGACGATCTTCACCGGTACGGGCGGCCGGGCGCTTTCGGCAGCCGGGTCAGCGAATTGCGGTAAGTCCACGGATAACCCTTTCGATGATCTGCGTCTGCCGGTCCTCGGGGAGGTCCAATCCGCGGGTGGTGAGAAACTTCAGCGCGATCAGGTCTGCGACCAGTACTCGCGTGACTCCGAGATGCAGCCCGACGTGGGCGGAGATCTCCGCGATGGCTACCCACTGCCTGCAGAACTCCACGATGTCCCGATGCTCGTAGTGCAGGCGGGACGCCCCTAGCAGGCCGTCCCGGGTGGCCATCACCTGCGCTGCCACGTTCAACGTCACCCCCATGGGGCGTACTCGACCGCCGGTCAACAGATAAGGCCTTACCCGGGACACCTGGCGATGTCGTGCTCCTGCCGTTTCGTGAGCCCCGTCTGCCACCACCCCGGTCAGGCCCGGACCGTGAGCTTCAGTTCGTCGATAAGCTGCGGCGTGAGTACCGGGCCGGCGTGATTGGCGAAGACCGCCATCTCATAGGCGAGGTTGCCCAGGCTGGCGTCCTTCTGTGCGAGCACTCCGAGTGAACAACGTGTGTTGATAGCGCTCACCAGCAGATAGCCCCGCTGCATGTCGATGATGACCTTGTTCGTGGCGCCGAGGTCGTACACACGTGAGGTGCCGCTCGCCAGGCTCGAGAGGGCAGAGGTGATGGCGGAGAGTCGGTCGGCGTCCGTGCGAGAGAGGGTGGCGGAGAGCGCCACGAGCAACCCGTCGGAGGAGACCGCGATCGCCTCCAGGACGCCTGCGGTATCGCTGGCGAACCTCTCGAGCAGCCAGTTGAACTGCTGCGCCTCGTTGCTTGTCTGGTGCCCGCCTGCTGTCATCGTCCGCTCCGGTTGTTGTGGAGGGTCGCCGCCCGAGCGAGCCCATCGTGAAAGTCGTCGAGTGCTGCCCGTTCGGCCTCGGGATCACGCCGCACGCCCAGCCTTTCGGCGGGTAGCTCTGCCGCCCGATAGCGTGTGTCGGCGCTGAGTTCCTCGGCCAACTGCAGGTTGAGATGCTCTCCCGGGCGACGCCGTTGCAAACCGCCGGGGCTGACCTGCGCGGTCCCCCGAGCCGTCGAGAACGCGGCAACGCGCGGCGGCAACGGCCCGATATCCGCGGCCCACCCGGCTGACGTCTGCGCGTCACGACCTGGCCCACGCCGACCGGGCTCGACCGCGCCCGTAGCTCGCGCCTCCGCACGGACCATCTCGTCCAACTCGGCCCGCTCCGCCTCCGGACGTCGGGATGGGTACGGCAGAGTTTCGTGCTGCCCGCTCCAACCTGCGGGCTCGGACCGGGCCGGACCATCCCAATCCAGGGTCGCCTGGGTTGCACCCGGCCGGCGTCGCCGCAGCCCAGCACGCATTTCGGTGGCTTCCGACTCTGCTGCCGTTAGGGGCGGCGCCGTCTCCGGCTGACCACCACGCGGAACAGTTGGCAACGGAACGTGCTGGCCAGGCGTCTGGGCAGCAGCGTCCAACCGGCCAGTCCACCAGTTGAAGGCACGGTCACCGAACGCCTCGGTCAGCGGTCGGGGCGACGCTTCGACACCCACGGCGGCGGGGGCGGGGGCATTCTGCGCTGCCCGTCGCACCGGCGCGGGCTCAGCCCCTCCTCGCGGCCGGGCCGCCGGTTGATCGACGTTCAGGTGCAGCAACATGTGCTGCGGAACCGTGATCTCGACGGTCACCCCGGTGACCGGCGACGGCATCAGCCGTACCGTCATCCCGTGCCTCCGGGCCAGTCGCCCCACCACGATCAATCCGAGCATGGTGGTCGGCGCGACGTCAGGCCGTCCCACCGAGACAAGTCGACTGTTCTCCTCGACGATCCGGGCCGGCCTCATGCCGATACCGGAGTCGACGATGCGAATCATGCACTCCGGAGTCAGGCTCGCCGAGACGACGACCGGCGCGGACGGCGGCGAGAATGATGTCGCGTTTTCCAGCAACTCGGCAAGGATCAGGGTCAGGTCGGCCACGGCGCCCGCCGCCACCGTCGTATTGGCCACCGACTCCAGGTGAACATTCTCATAACGCTCGATCTCGCCGATCGAGGAGCGAATGACGTCGATCAAAGGTGTCGGGACGTGCGCATCCAACTGCTCATCGTCCCGTCGACCGGCAATCGCGAGCAGGCTCTCCGTCCCCCGCCGGAGCCGGCTTGTCAGGTGGTCCAACTGGTACAACTGGGCAAGCCGCTCTTCATTGGACTCGTCGCGCTCCAACTGGTCGATACGAGCTACCTGCCGCTCAACCAGACTGCGAGTGCGGTTCGCGATGTTGACGAACATCACCGATACGTTGCGCCGGTTGAGTGCCTGTTGCTGCAACAGCAGCGCCGCGGTCGCCTGCACCCGGTTGAACGCTGATGCGAGTTCGCCGATCTCGTCCGCCGACCGCAGCATCACGGCGGCGAACTTCGGTTGAAGTTCCTCTTCGTCGTACTCGAGCTCGTTGATTCGTGTCATCTCGTGAGCAGCGAGGTCGGCTACCGCGTTGGCCGCGCGCGTCATCCGCCGCAGGGGCCGTGCCACAGACCTGTTCACCGCGACAGCGAAGAGCCAGATCGCGGCCAGCAGTCCCACGACCACCCCGACCTCCAGGCCGGCGGCGCGACGGGCAGCGACTGCGGCGTCCGCCGCTCGCCGCGTCGTATCGCGCGTGATCTCGTCCTGGACCTCCTGCCGAGTGGAGAGCGCAGCCTCAATCATCGACGTCTGTCGACTAATCGGAGGAACCTGTGCTGACGCGCGACGACTCGTCACGGCGGCCACCGCCGCTCGTGCTCGCCCGAACGTTGGTCCTGTGTCCGCCGCCGCTACCAACGCCTGGTGGTGCGCGTCCCCCTGCTGCTGGAAAATCTCCCGATAGATCAGCGCCGCTGACTCCGCCGAGGCCGCCCACCGCTGGGCTTCGCTCGGGTTCACCAGCTCGAGTAGCACCGCGGTGAGGCTCTGGCTGGCCGCCTCGTCCAGTCGCAGCAGGGAATCCACCGCCGCCGTCCGTCGCAGCCCCGACGCGTCGACACCTGCTGAGGCGGTCAGCCGTAGACCATCGAGCAGTGCCCGGATCAGGTCGTCGTAGCCACGGACGAGCTTCGCCGCGTCGCGGGCGTCCACTGAAGCAGGGACGCGAAGCTCTTGCAGGCGACCCGGTTGGTCTAGCACCGTACGGAGCTCGGTGCCGGCGGTGGACGGCAGCGCACGTGCCACGCTCTCCCAACTGTCGTCCACCTGTTGCATCTGCACAGGAAGCGCATCGTGACCGACCGGTGCTCCGCCGAGCCGTCCCACGACGAGCAGGCGCTCTCGCTGTAGGTCCCGGATCAGCCGACTCACCGACCGCGCAGTCTTCGCACTGTCCGCGACGACGGCAGCCGAGCGCGCCTGGTCGATGCCCCGCGCGACGAGCGGCACGGTGGCGCACAGCGCCACGGCCACCGACAGCAGCGAGAGGAGACTGAGTCGCTGCGTAATGCGGAGTCCACTAAGCATCTGACAACTCTTCGTCATCCGCTCGAGGTCGTACCCCGCGGCCGACTCGAAGCAGTTCTTCGGTTGCGAGCAGTTCCCGAGCATCAACCTCCGGCATCGCGACGGACAGGGACGCGATATCGGCGATCGGCTGCGTTCCAACCTCCTCGTCCCGGTCGTCGCCCGACTCCCGTTCGCGGGCGGGCACCGCCCACCAGAAGAACAGCAGCCCGACCAATGCCCCGCCGATCACCATGGCCATCTGCTGTTGCCGGAGCCTGTCGAGGGAGCGAACGGTGTCCTTGAGTAGCCGATCCAGCTCGATGGACATCGCGTCGGCCACGTTCAAGCTCGCGTCCTGCAGCTGTACTGCAATGGCAGCGACTGCCTTCTTCCCGGCCGTACCGGCCAGCGCAGTGTCGCCGAACCGGCTGACGGTGTCGCGGAACGAGTCGAGGGGCTCGATCAGCGCAGCGTGACCAGCGGCTTCGGTCACGACCCGCAGACCGGCCTCGATCGCGGCGGCCGCAGCCGCCACCTGCGCGCGGGTCACCGCGATGGCGACCGCGGTCGACCCGGACTTGTCGCCGAGGTAAGCCTGGTCAGCCACCGAATTCGCGCCGGTCAGCACGATGGGCAACTGAACGAAGCTCGCATCGGCAAGGTAGTTTCCGTAGCTGTCCGTACTGCCGTTCAGATGCGCGAGACGCACTACCTTGGCGGCCATGTCCACCGCGAGAGTGAGTACCTCGCTGTACCGGTCGAGCGCTTGACGCCCGGTCGGCTTGTCGTCCATGAGCTGCTTGACCTTCGGACGTAATCCGGGCCAACGCTGACCAAGGCCGAGCGCCTGGCCCTCGCGTCCGTCGAGCGCATCGAGCTCGACGACCGCCCGCTGGAGCGCGCCGGGGTTGACCACCGTATTGCGCACCGTCTGCGCCCTGAGTCGGGTCAACTCGCTGATCAGGTCGGTGGTTGCCCGCAGGTAGCGCACCCCCTGCTGCTCGCTCGTGACCCGAGCTGCGTCGGCGTCGAGCTGGCGGCGCGACTGCACGGCGAGCATCGCGTACACCGTGGTCAGGACGGTGATCAGCAGCAACGCGACTGCGATCCATGGCCCGCGCCGCTGGCGAAGGGCAATTGGCTTGGTCACGACCGGACCGCCGGCTGCCGCGTCGACGGGAACACGTACGGGGTCTCGCCATGCTGTGACAGGTCCAACCCGACGCTCTCCGCGCGGCCACCGATGCGGTTGCCACGAATCCGCGACACGAAGACCATGATGATCAAGGAAACCACCGCGGAGTACACCACCACCGCGCCGACGGCCAGCGCCTGCACTCCGAGCAGCCGATACCCGCCCCCGTAAAACAGGCCGTTCGCTATTCCAGGATTGACCGAAGCGGTGGCGAAGAGGCCGACCGAGATCGCGCCGATCAACCCGCCGCCCAGATGGACGGCGGCAACGTCGAGCGCGTCGTCGAGTCGGAGGAGCGCCTTGAGCCCCACTGCGAAGTGGCACAGGACGCCCGCCACGAGACCGATCAGCAGCGCACTCGTAGGCGTCACGTACCCGGCCGCCGGAGTGATCGCGACCAGGCCGGCCACTGCCCCGGACGCGGCCCCCAGCGTGGTCGGCTTGCCGAACCGAAGTCGCTCCACGAGGGCCCAGGCGATCATCGCCACTGCGGCGGCCGCCTGCGTGTTGACGACCGCGAGCACAGCCAGGCCGCTGGCGCTGAGGGCCGAACCCCCGTTGAAGCCGAACCAGCCGACCCAGAGCAGCGCCGTGCCGAGCAGCATCATCGGCAGATTGTGCGGACGGTGTTCCGCGCGAGCCCGACGCCCCAGACGCGCGGCGACGACAAGCGCCGCCGCACCGGCGTTGGCGTGTACCACCGCTCCACCGGCGAAATCGAGCGCGCCGAGCTGGTGCGCCCAACCAAGCGGCGAGAACAGCCAGTGTGCCACCGGCGCGTAGACCAACAGAGACCAGAGCGCGACGAAGATCATCGAGGCACTGAAACGCCATCGCTCCGCCCCAGCTCCGAGGATCAGCGCCGGGGTGATCACCGCGAACATCATCTGGAACAGCACGAAGGCCATTGGCGGTACCCCGGCGAGGTCGATCCCCGGTACCTCGGCCGCGAGATCGGTGAGCCCGACGAATGACCACCCGCCGACGAACGAGTTGCTCGGCCCGAAGGCCAGGGAGTAGCCGAGCAGTAACCACAGGACCGTGACGACACCGATCGTCATGAAACCCTGCATCACGGTGCCGGCGACGTTGGAGGCGCGAACCATGCCACCGTAGAAGAAAGCCACTCCTGGCGTCATCAAGAGCACCAAGACGGCCGACACCAACACCCAGGCGGTTGCCCCGCCATCAAGACCCGCTTGACTCATCCCCACTCACCCCCACCCGTAGAGCCAGATCGCCGTGCCCCCAAACGAACAAGATCCGGTCTTGGTTCACGGCGAGCCCGGATATTCACCGGTTCGCTCCGAAGCTGAGAGCACCCGACACACGTGCAGCCCACGGGCGCACGCGACACGAATGTGCCCGTCGTCGATGGAAGGAGAGAATGGACCTCCGGGTGTCAGTCGGGCCGGGCCGACTTCAACGCGGCGCGCATGGCCTGGACCGGGGCGCGTACGCCCGTGAACTGTTCGAACTGGCCCACCGCCTGAGCCAGAAGGAGATCCAGTCCAGACATCACCCGCACGTCGGCCCCGAGCGCGGACGCAGCCAGGGGGCTCGGCCACGGGTCGTAGAGCGCGTCGAAGTAGACCGCGCCGGCGTGCCAGTCCGCCTCACCGGCGAGGCTGTCGGCCACGCCCTTCGGCACCGTGGAGACGACCACGTCGGCCGCGAGGTGGCGACGGGCGTCCACCCAGGCGCCGGCGCTCACCGCAACGCCGACCGCCTCGGCGACCGGTCGCAGGCCCTCGACCGCCTCGGCCCGACGGGCCACCACCGTCACCGACGAGCAGGCCAACCGTGCGGCGGCGGCGAGCGCGGCGCGGGCCGTTCCGCCCGCACCGAGCACGGTCATCGCCGCGCCGGCGGTGACGCCGGCCTCGGTGAGCACGTCCACCATGCCGCCGACGTCGGTGTTGTCCGCGTACCAGGAGCCGTCCTGTCGGCGTACCAACGTGTTGGCCGCGCCGACGGCGACGGCGACAGGCGACGCGGCGTCGGCCACCGCGAGCGCCGCCTCCTTGCCCGGCATCGTCACCGACAGCCCGGCCCACTCCGGGCCCAGGCCCGCGACCAGATCCGGCAGCTCCGCGGCCGCGCACTCGATCCGGGTGTACGACCACCCGGTCAGCCCGGCGGCGGTGTACCCGGCGGTGTGGATCACCGGGGAGAGCGAGTGTGCGATGGGTTTGCCCAGTACCGCGGCCCGACGGGCCGCCCCGGTCCGCGTCATGTCCGCCCCTTCGTACACGTCGCCTCGACCCTACCGAGCGCACGGACGACCGCACCAGCCAGCACCGGCGGTGGCGATGGTATTTGCTTGACGTTCCATCGATGTCGGTGAAAGCTTTCCGAGGTAGGACGATCGATCGGAAACAGGGGGGAACCATGAACAAACGGATTCTGCGCGTCCTCATCGCGATTGCCGCGGCCTTCAGCCTCACGCTGGTGGCCGCCGCACCCGCCCGGGCGGACAGCGCGGCGGGCAGCTGGTCGGACAACCACCAGCTGTGCACGTCCAGCTCGTGCGTGCGCGCCGGCAACATCGTGCGGCTGTGGCAGGCCATCATCTGGGCCGACGACCTGAGCGGCACCGTCGGCACCAGCTTCATCGACGGCGAGTTCGGCTCCAACACCGCCGCCAAGACCAGGACCTGGCAGGGCGTGATGAGCATCGGCGTCGACGGGCAGGTCGGGCCGCAGACCTGGGGCAAGGCGTACGGCGCGGTCAACCGGAACACCGGCTACGACACGAGTACGCAGACCGGGTACTTCTACTACGGCTACAACCGCACGTTCGCGTTGCGCAAGCAGAACAGCAACGGCGTGTGGACGTTCCTCAACCCGCGCACCGGCACGTGGACGGGCACGAGCCACTGACCGTGGCACGCCAGCCGATCTGACGCGAAAAGGCTCCCCTTCGAGCGCGACCGATGTCGCCGGTCGCCGGAAAGGGAGCCTTTTCGCAGTGTGCGGCGTCAGATGATGCCGGCCTCCCGGGCCCTGGCCTCGTTGCGCTGGTGTTCGGCGTACGTCTCGGCGAAGGCCGAGTGCCCCTGCTTGTCGATCGCCACGAAGTAGAGCCACTTGCCCACCGGCGTGGCCATCGCCCCCTCCAGGGCCTGCTTGCCCGGGTTGTTGATCGGGGTCGGGATCATGCCGGACAGCTTGCGGTTGTAGGGGTTCTTCGGGTCGTCCAACTCGGCCGCCGTCATCTGCTTGGACGACTTGGTCGGCTTGCCGATCGACTCCAGGTAGTAGTTGACCGTGACGTCCATCTCCAGGCAGGTGCACGGGAACTCGCCGTACGCCCGGTTGTAGGCCACCCGGGCGACCTTGCCGAGGTCGTCCTTGTTACCGGCCTCGGCCTGGGCCAGCGACGCCACGATCAACGCCTCGTACGGGCTGACCTTGCGCTCCTTCTGCACCCGGTCGGCGAACTTCATCTCACCGGTCACCGAGAGGAAGTTGTCCACCATCAGCTTGAGGATGCTCTCGGCGGTGGCCTTCGGCGGGATCTCGTACGTGTCCGGGTAGAGAAAGCCCTCGACGGACTTGACGACCTTCTTGCCGTCGTCGCGCTTGAACCACCAGTCCGGGACGCCGAGCCCCTCCGGGTCCTTCGCGGCGGCCTCGAACTCCTTGACCGGGATCTTGGTCTTGTCGGAGAGCAGCTTGTAGATGTTCTTGCTGGTGCGACCCTCGGGAATGGTCAACCCGTTGACGATCTTGTTCTTGAGGTCGAGCATGGCCGTCACGGCACTCGCGCCGCTCATCTGCTTGCGCAGCTTGTACGTGCCCGGCTGGATGTTCTTGCTGCGTGAGTTGGCCTCGGCGGCCTCGATGAACGCCTTCTGGCTCTTGACCACGTCGGCCGCGACCAGGGCGTCGGCCATGTCGGCCAGCAACGCACCGTTCTTGATCTCGACGGTGATCTCACCGGATCCGGCGCCGTCGTAGTCGGGCGTGACGAAGTAGTTCTGGATCCGGTCGAACCCGTAGAACGCGCCGCCGCCGATGGCGCCCAGCAGGGCCAGGGCCATCAACAGAGCCAGGAACGTCTTGCCCCGGCCGCCGCCGGAGCCTCCCTTGCGCTTGCGGAAGCTACGCCGGTGCCGGCCCTTCTCACCTCGCTCCGGCTCGTCGAACCCAAGATCCAGATCGTCGATCATTACGTCCGCCTCCGCTGCGCGTCCAGCCAGCTCTGCAGGATCTCCACTGCGGCCGCCTGATCGACAACCGCACGTTGACGCTTGCCACGAACGCCACGCTCGGCAAGCCTACGAGAAGCGACCACGGTCGACATCCTCTCGTCGGTAAGCGTTACCGGGATCGGCGCTATCACATTGACCAATCGGTCAGCGTACGCCTTGACACTGACCGCCGCCGGGCCGTGTTTACCGGCCAGGTTGACCGGAAGACCGACGACCACCTCGACGGCCTCGTGCTCGACCACAAGTGCCGCGATCTGGGCAATGTCGGTCGGCACCGCGTCCGGCGCGACGGTGAGGTCGCGGGCGAGGGTGACCACCGGCGTGGCCAGCACCCCGTGCGGATCGGAGCGCGACACGCCGACGCGCACCTGCCCGACGTCCACACCGAGGCGAACGCCCCGTGTAAACCCGGTCACCGTCGGTCACCCGCGGGCTGTCGACGAACCAGGGCGGACCGAATGGCCCGCCCTGGTCGACACTGACTGTCCATCACGCCTCGGTGATCGCCTTCTCGACCGTGAGCAGGAGGTTCGGCGCCTCGGTCGCGGGCAGTCCGCCACCCTGGGCCAGGTCGGGGCTTCCCCCGCCGCGCCCGGAGAACGCCGCCTTCACCAGGTCCGACGCGGCGATGCCCCGACTGCGGGCCGCCGCGTTGACCGCCACCACCAGCGACGCCTTGCCGTTCGCCCGGGCCGCCACCGCGACGACCGCCGGTCGCGCCGGGTCGATCTTGCCGCGGATCTCCTGCGCCAGGGTCCGTACGTCGTTACCGGCCGCGCCCTCCGGCGCCTCGGTGCCGACGTACGCCACTCCGCGCACGTCCTTGGCCTGCGCGGCGAGCGCACCCGCCCCGCCGAGCACGAGCTGGGCGCGCAGCTTCTCCAGTTCCTTCTCCGCGTCGCGGAGCTGGGTGACCGTCTGCTCCACCCGGTCGGCGACCTGGTCGTTGGGCACCCGGTACAGCTCGGCCAGCCGGGACACCAGCAGGTGTTCCTTGGCCAGGAAGCCGAAGGCGTCCATGCCGACCAGCGCCTCGACCCGGCGCACACCGGAGCCGATCGACGACTCGGAGAGGATCTTCACGAGACCGAGCTGCGCCGAGCGGGCCACGTGCGTGCCGCCGCACAGCTCGCGGGCGTAGTCGCCCACCTCGACGACCCGCACCTCCTCGCCGTACTTCTCACCGAAGAGCGCCATCGCGCCGATCCGCCGCGCCTCGTCCAGCGAGGTGATGAAGGCGTGCACCTCAAGGTCGGCGAGCAACACCTCGTTGACCTGCTGCTCCACGTCGCGCAGGACAGTCGGCGACACACCGGTCGGGGTGTTGAAGTCGAACCGCAGGCGGCCCGGCGCGTTCAGCGAACCCGCCTGGGTCGCCGACTCGCCGAGGAAATTGCGCATGGTCTGGTGCACCAGGTGGGTGGCGGTGTGCGACCGGGAGATCGCCCGTCGACGGGTGGCGTCGATCTCGGCGTAGCCGGTGTCGCCGGGGTGCACCTCGCCCCGGATCACCCGGGCCCGGTGCACGATGAGGCCCGGCACCGGCTGCTGCACGTCGAGCACCTCGACCTGACCGTCGCCGACCGTGATGATGCCGTGGTCCGGCTGCTGGCCGCCGCCCTCGGCGTAGAACGGGGTCGTGTCGAGCACCAGCTCGACGGTCTCGCCCTCGGTCGCCGCCGCCCGTCGCCCGTCCGAGCCCAGCAGCGCGCGCACCCGCGACTCGCGGGCCACCTCGCTGTAGCCGGTGAACGTCACCGGGCCGCCCTCGTCGAGCACCGACCGGTACGCCGACACGTCGGTGTGCCCGGTCTTGCGGGCCTGCGCGTCCGCCTTGGCACGCGTGCGCTGGTCGGCCATCAGTCGGCGGAAGCCCTCGTCGTCGACCTTCAGGCCCTGCTCGGCCGCGATCTCCAGGGTCAGGTCGATCGGGAAGCCGTACGTGTCGTGCAACTGGAACGCCTTCGCCCCGGACAACGCCGTGCCACCCGCCGTACGGGTCTCCGCGATCGCCGTGTCCAGGATCGTCGTCCCGGCACGCAGCGTCGACAGGAACGCCTCCTCCTCGGCGTACGCGTACTGCGCGATCCGGTCGAAGTCCGTCGCCAGCTCCGGGTACGACGGCGCCATGCAGTCCCGCGCCACCGGCAGCAGCTCGGGCAGCGCCCGGTCCTGCCAACCCAGCAGCCGAATCGACCGGATCGCCCGACGCATGATCCGCCGCAGCACGTACCCGCGACCCTCGTTCGACGGGGTCACACCGTCACCGATCAGCATCAACGCGGTCCGCACGTGATCCGCGACCACCCGCAGCCGCACGTCGTCCGGGTGCGACTCGCTCGCCACGTGCCCGGAGTGCGCCCCGTACCGCTTACCGGTCAGCTCCGCCGCCCGCGCCAGGATCGGCCGGACCTCGTCGATCTCGTACAGGTTGTCGACGCCCTGCAGGATCGAGGCCATCCGCTCCAGGCCCATGCCGGTGTCGATGTTCTTCGCCGGCAACTCACCCAGGATCGGGTAGTCCTCCTTGTTGGTGCCCGGACCCCGCTCGAACTGCATGAACACGAGGTTCCAGTACTCCATGTACCGGTCCTCGTCGACCGCCGGACCACCCTCGGCGCCGTACTCCGGGCCCCGGTCGTAGAACAGCTCGGACGACGGACCACACGGCCCGGGAATGCCCATGGACCAGAAGTTGTCCGCCTTGCCCCGACGCACGATCCGCTCGGCCGGCACACCCACCGACCGCCAGATCTCGTACGCCTCGTCGTCGTCCAGGTAGATCGTCGGCCAGATCCGCTCCGGATCAAGCCCGTAACCACCCTCGGCGACCGGCTTCGTCGACAACTCCCACGCCAGCGGAATCGCCCCGGCCTTGAAGTAGTCGCCGAAGGAGAAGTTGCCGTTCATCTGGAAGAACGTGCCGTGCCGGCTGGTCTTGCCGACCTCGTCGATGTCCGGCGTACGGATGCACTTCTGCACGCTGACCGCCCGCTGGTACGGCGGGGTCTGCTGGCCCAGGAAGTACGGCACGAACTGCACCATGCCCGCGTTGACGAACAACAGGTTCGGGTCGCTGATGGCGGGCAGCGGAGCGGACGGCACCACGGCATGACCGTTCGCCTCGAAGTGCGCGAGGTACCGCCGCTTGATCTCCGCCGTCTTCATCGCTGGTGTTCCTCCGGAAAAATCTCTCGATCGCCGATCCGCGGGGACTCCCGCAGCTCGGCGAACTGGTCGTCGAACGCCTCGCCCTGGACGAACGCCTGGTGGATCTCCTGCTCGCGCTCGGCCATCCCGACCCGGACGTCCTCCACGAAGCTACGCACCGACTCCGCCAGGCTGCCAGCGGATTCCGACAACGAGCTGGCGATGCCGGCCGGGGTGTACGCCTGTGCGGTCCGGGTCGCCCTGCGGACCACCACCACGCCCACGGCCACGCCGATGCCGAGCCAGAACAGACGCTTCATGTCGTGCTACCTCCTGTGGCCGGGCCGGTCAGCGGTTGCCGCGCCGGGCGGCCCGCCGCTGCTGCTTGATGGTGTCGCGCACCTCGCGCTCGGTCTCGGCGTGCCGACGGCTCGCGGCGGCCCGCCGCACGCTGTAGCCGAACGCGGCGACCTTGACCAGCGGGTTCGCGGCTGCGGCGGAGACCACCGTCGCCAGGTTGGCGACGTTGGCGGTGACGTTCTGGGCGTGACTGGTCATCGTGTCGACCTTGGCCAACTGCAGGTTCACACCGTCGAGCGAGGTCTGCACCTGCTCCAGAGCGATGTTGACGTTCTTCACCGTGGTGTTGACGTCGCCGAGCAGCGGTGCCGTCCGGTCGTTGAGGTCGTTGATCATCCGGGTGGTGGCGTCGACCGTGTGCCGCAGCCGCAGGATCGGCAGCGTCAGGATGAGCACCAGCACCGCGAACGCGCTCGCCGCGATCAGCGCCGCGACCTCTAAAATGTCGCCCACGCGTGTCCTCCTCAAGCAGATTTCCGCCGGACCCGACGTCCTCGGAACGCAACAACCGTGGTGCCCACCGAACCCACCGAACCCACCGGGCCGTCGCCCGTCGACGGGCGCGGGTGGGTCCGCCAGCCCCAGACCCTACCGTCCGTGATGGAGAGCGGCTCAGGACGGTGAGGGTGTCACGTCGCCCAGCGGATCGCCGCTGACCGTCGGGAACGGATCCTCCCCGGTCAGTGACGGATCGGTGCTGGGCTGCGGCCTGGTCCGCTCGTCGTCGATCGCGTTGCGCACCTTCACCGACACCAACGAGCCGGTGCACTCCCCCGCAGCGGCCGACGGTGCGGGTGACGGCACGATCGCCGGCTCCCCGTCGACCGGCGGCGGCACGCAGGCCGGCGCGCGCACCCACAGGTCGAGCGTCAGCTCGTCCTGACGCCAGCACGTGTAGCTGCCCTTCGTCCCCTGCTCGGGGCAGCGGCTCACCTTCCACGGTCGCCAACCGTCGTTGCGCAGCGCCTCCTCGTAGACCTTCGCCGTCTCCTCCGGCGACTTCTCCGAGGTGACCGTGCGCTCGCGTAGCCGACAGTCGAGCAGGCACCAGCGGCTGCCGCTGACGTCGTCGACCGTCTTCGTCGCGGCCCACGCGGGCACGGCGAGCTGGTCCAGATTGTCGAAGACCGGGTCCCTGCCCAGCGTGCGGATGCCGAAGAAGAGTGGCACCGCACCGAGCAGCACGACGCTGACCAGTGCCAGGACGGCGACCCGCAGCCGACGTCGTTCACGCGACTGCCGGTGCTGCTCGGATCGGGCGCCCGGGGCCGCATCGTCGTCGTCGGAGCCGTCGTGGCCAGCCGCGCGCAGCGCCGGCGGCCCATCGGTCGGCTCGGAGGGCGGCCGGTCCATCGGACCCGCCGTGGCCGGGGGCACGACGGCGGCGCGGGCGACCGGCTCGCCGAGACGGCCGGACGGCGGCACGCTGGCGACACCGGTGGGCTCGGGGCGCACACCCTCGCGAGGCGGCGGCAGGGCCCGGGCGGCAGCGCGGTCCGCCGGTCGCGGGGCAGCGGCACGGGCGGCCGCGGGCGACCCGGGGCCAGCCTGCTCGGCGCCCGGACGGACGTCACCGCCGGGCGGCTGGTCGACCCCTGGCGGGCGGACGGCGGCGCGCGCCGGACCGTCCGGACGTGGCGGACCGTCCGGACGTGGCGGACCATCCAGACGCGGCGGACCATCCGGACGTGGTGGACCATCCAGACGTGGCGGACCATCCGGACCGACGCCCGGCGGGACGGCGGCGCGCGCCGGGCCGTCCGGGCGCGGCCGGGCCGTACCGGGCCGGGGTGGACCATCCGGACCGACGCCAGGTCGTGCCGCCCCACGGGCCGCCCGCTGCGGATCGACTCCGGGTGGGGCAGCGGCGCGGGTCGCGGCGTCCGGACCGCCCGGCGGAACAGCGGCGCGCGCCGGACCCTCGGGGCGGGACCGGGACGGACCGTCGGCGCCGGCACCCGGCGGCACCGCCGCACGGGCCACACCGTCGGGGCGGGACCGGGACGGACCGTCCGGGCCGGCACCCGGCGGCACCGCCGCACGCGCCGGACCGTCGGTGTTGGCGACGTCGGGTCGGGGTGCACCGTCGGGCCCACGGCGGCCGGCGCCGGAGACCGGCGCGTCACCGGGCGCGAGCCGGGCCCGACCGCCGGGCGTGCCGGAGCGGGCGCCCCGCACGGGAACGCCGGGCGCGGGTCGTCCGCCGGCGGGCGGACCGGCGTACGGGTCGTCGCCGCGCTCGCCCGCCGGGCCGGGCCGTCCCTCGGAGGCGGGCTCGGCTGACGGGCGGCGACGTCGGTTGATCGGGTCCGGGGCGGTCCCCGGGGCACCCCGGCGACCGACGGGACGCTCACCAGTGACCGACGGCTGCGACACCGAACCGGTCGGGTGCTCGCCGGTGGAGTCCGGAGCACGGGCGGCCCGGCGGCCGGTGGGCGCGTCCGCGCCCGGGTCGGCGGGCGGCCCGGCGGCACGGCGGCCGGTGGCACGCTCCGCGGCCGGATCGGGTACGGCGAGCGGACCACCGGAGCGGTCGTTCAGGTCACCGGCAGGCGGTGTGGCGGCCCGTCGGCCGACGGGCCGCTCGCCGGCCGGTGGGGCGTTCCCTCGGCGGTTGACCACCGGCAGGCCCGGGTCGGTGTGCGGCAACCGGCCGGCCTGGCGCAGCCAGTCGGCCGGTCGTTCCGGACGGTCCCGCAGGTCCGGCTGCGGCTCAGCGCCGGTCGGCACGCGTCGGTCCTGCTCGTCGGCTACCGCTCGACGGCGACCGGTGCCATCGGAGGCCGTGCCGCCGGTGGGGACAGCGCCGGTGGGCGTCGCGTCGGGCAACGGTGGAGCGTTACCCGAGCGGGGCACCACCGGCTCGTCCGGTTCGGCGGCGCGGCGGTGGCCGCCCCCGGCGGGGCGGCCTGGCTCCGGTGCCCCCGGGTCGACGGGCCCGGGACGACGCCGGGCCGTACGCGGGTCATGAGCGATCGCGGGGTCGGGTCGCAGACCGTCGGCGACCTGCGCGGCGACGCCGGGCGCAGGCCCGTCCGAGCGGGGAGCGCCGGCGGCGGGCCGCGCCGATTCGGTCGTACGCCGTGCCGGCGGGGGCAGTCCGTCACCGCTGCGCGGCCGGCCGCCCTCACTCGGATCGGGCGCGGGTCGACGACCCGGCGGTACGGCGTCCGGCCGGCGCAGCGGCGGAACGGCTTCCGCCCGGCCGGTCGGCGCGGGAACCTCTGGACGGGGGCCGGTCGGAGCACCCGCGGCCGGTGACTCCGGGGGCGGGCCGGACGGGCCCACGGTCGGACGCGGTCGCGTCGGGCCGGTGGGAGCGCCGGAGGCCGGGCGGGAGATTGCGGGGTTCGCCGGGTCACCCGCGCCTGGACGGGCGGCCGGCGGTGTGCGGGGCGGGGCGGCGGGGTGCGGGCCGACACCGGGAACCGGCTGTGTGCCACGCGACGCCGGCTGGTCGGGGACGCCGGGCGGCCCGGCATCACGCGGCCGTTCGACAGGGGGCCGGTCGGCGGGCGGGCGGGCGTCCGGGCGACGACCGGGTGGGGGCGCCTCGCCCGGCCAGGGTCCGTCGACCGGGCGGCGCGCCCCGGCGGCCTCGGCGTCCGGGCGACGTGGGCCGGGCGGCGCGTCCGGCGGCGTCGGCAGGCCGGCACGCGGGGGTACGGGCTCGGCGGGCATCCCGTCCGGACCCAACTCGCCGCGCTGCTGCTTGGCCGAGCGCAGGTCGTCGATCCAGCCGAACTCCTCGCCGGCCACCGGCTCCTCCGGCTCGGCCTCGGCTCGCCCTCGACCCCAGCGGCGGCCCTTGGCGCGGGGATCACGCCGCTCGTCCGGGCCCTCGTCGGGGCGGTCCGCACCACGCGATCTCACTGTTGACCCTCTCCTGCGGCGTTCGTGCCGTCGTCCTGCGTCGTGCCGGGACCGTCCACACCCGTCGCCGCCCGGCCGTTCCGAACGGCAAGCGCTGGCGCGGCCTGCGGCGTTACCGGTGAGCCGTCGCACGACCCGGCTACGGCGGTCGCCGTGGGTGGCGTGGCGGTCGGGGATTCCGGGCGGGCCGGTGGTGCCGGCAGCCCGCGTACGATCCGGCGCAGCAACGGCAGCCGCGTCGCCACGGACCGTTCCGCACCGTGCGGGCCGGGCTGGTAGTAGTCGACGCCCACCAGGTCGTCCGGGACGTACTGCTGGGTGACGACGCCGCGCTGGTCATCGTGCGGGTATCGGTAGCCGGTGCCGTGCCCCAGACCGCGGGCACCGGCGTAGTGCGCGTCGCGCAGACCCCGGGGCACCGAACCACCCCGACCGGCCCGTACGTCGGCGATGGCCGCGCCGATCGCGGTGGTGGCCGAGTTCGACTTCGGCGCGGTGGCCAGGTGGATCACGGCCTGGGCGAGATTGAGCTGCACCTCGGGCAGGCCGACGTACTCCACCGCGTGCGCGGCGGCGGTGGCCACGCTCAACGCGGTGGGATCGGCCATGCCCACGTCCTCGCTGGCGAAGATCACCAGTCGCCGGGCGATGAACCGGGCGTCCTCACCGGCGACCAGCATCCGGGCCAGCCAGTGCACCGCGGCGTCGACGTCCGAGCCACGCATGCTCTTGATGAACGCGCTGACAACGTCGTAGTGGGCGTCGCCGTCCCGGTCGTAGCGCACCGCCGCCACGTCGACCGCCTGCTCGGCGGTGGCCAGGTCGATGCGCTCGACACCGAGGGCCGAGGCGGAGGCGGCCGCCGCCTCCAGCGCGGTCAACGCCTTGCGGACGTCACCGGAGGCGAGCCGGACGAGATGGTCCTCGGCTTCGGCGGCCAGGGTGAGGGTGCCGCCGAGGCCACGCTCGTCGGCGACGGCGCGGCGCAACAGGCCGCGTACGGCGTCGTCGTCGAGCGGTTGCAGGGTGAGCAGCACGCACCGCGAGAGCAGAGGTGAGATGACCGAGAAGTACGGGTTCTCGGTGGTCGCCGCGAGCAGCGTGACCGTGCGGTCCTCGACGGCGGCGAGCAGCGAATCCTGCTGGGTCTTGCTGAACCGGTGCACCTCGTCGATGAACAGCACCGTCTGCGGGCCGCCCGAACGGCGCTGGCGGCGGGCCGTCTCAATCACCGCGCGGACGTCCTTGACGCCGGCGGACAGCGCCGACAGGGCGACGAAGCGGCGGTCGGTGGCGCCGGCCACCAGGTGCGCGATGGTGGTCTTGCCGCTTCCCGGCGGTCCCCACAGGATGACCGACATTCCGGCGCCGCCGGAGACCAGTTGCCGCAGCGGCGCGCCGGGGGCGAGCAGGTGGTCCTGCCCGATCAACTCGTCCAGGCTGGCGGGCCGCATGCGGACAGGCAGGGGCGAATCGTCCGCTACCGGAGTGAAGCCGTCGACACCGGCGGGACCCTCGGGCGCGCCGCGCGACCCGGTGGGGGCACCGAGGGAGAAGAGAGCGTCGGACTCCATCACGAAGACAGTACCGGGCCCGACCCACGACGCTGGAATCGCGCTGCGGACCGGGCCACCGCTGATCGGTCTCGGTCAGCCACGACCGGGACGGCGACCCCGGTACCAGCGGCCGCCGCCACCGCCGCGCGGGCCGCTGCCGACGCCGCCGAGGTAGAGCGAGAGCAGGAAGAGGCCGATGAGTACGAGGGTGTTCCAGTTGAACAGGTCGGGCGCGCCGAAGTCGGTGTCGAGCAGGTCGAGCAGCAGTGCGAAGCCAAAGACGATGGCGGCGAGAATGGCGAGCATGTCGGTCCTCCGGTGGGGGTTCCCAGTGGGTCGTCGCGTGATGTACCCAATCGGTCGGCTCGCCAATCTCCACCGTGGAGCGGGTGCGGGCAGCTCCCTCATCAAGATCCGCGCAACGTCCGGGATGTTGCTGTCTCCGGCGCCGCTGAAGCAGCAGAATCCCGGAAGTTGTGATGATCTCGGGCGAGGCGCGGCGCGCGAGGCGCACTGGCGGCCCGGCGCGGTCGGCCGGTACGTCGGCTCCTAGGCTGACCAACATGATCATCGAGGACCAGGCGCTCCACGACCGGGCCACGATCCTGGCCGCCGCCGGCGCGCATCCGTTCGTCCGGCACTCGCTCTCGCCGGGCAGCCCGGCGCGTGGCTGGCGGCGCGACGACGCCGTGCTGTGGTTGCTGCCACCCGAGCGCGGCTTCGGCGCCGACGCCGTCGGCCCGGCCGGACCGGTGCTGGACCTCTGCGCCTCGCTGGTCGCCGACGGGCTGCTACGGCCGGAACAGCGGCTGCACCTGCCCCGATTCGACCCCGCTCTGGCGGTCGGGCGGGTGGCGGTGGCCCACCACGTCGACTGGGACTTCCATTGGACCACCGTCGCTCCCCCACGCCAGCCGGACGAGCAGCGGGTCGTACGGCTGACCGTCGCCGATCGCCCTGCGCTGGAGGCGCTCGTCGACGAGGCGTTCCCGAGCACCACCACGCGTCCGGGCGACCCGACCGTCGTCGACTGGTACGGCATCCGGGCCGGCGACCGTGTGGTGGCGTGCGGCGCGGACCGCAGCCGGGGTGACATCGGGTTCCTGGCCGGCCTGACGGTCGCCCCCGACCAGCGCGGTCGGGGGCTGGGCGCGGCGCTGACCGCCGGCATGACCCGGGCGCTGCTGTCCCGGCACGACACCGTCGCGCTGGGCGTCTACCCGGACAACGTCGGGGCGGTCCGTCTCTACCGTCGCCTCGGCTTCACCAGCACCCTGTCCCGTACCTCGATCCGCCTCGGCCCCGAGCGCTAACGCCGCTCGACCGGAACGGCGGCGGTGGGGTCCGTGCCGTCGCGGCGCGGGCCGGGCAGGGCGTCGGCGGTCCGAGGGCCGGCCGGGTTCGCCGCGACCTGTTCGCCGGCAGGGTCCGACGCGGGCCGAGGGACAGCCGGCTCCGACGCGGGCCGAACGCCGGCCAGGTCGGAGGCGGCCCGCCGGCCGGCCCGCCAGGCGGGCAGGTAGAGCGGGGCGGCGACGGCCAGCACGACCGCGCCGACCACCATCGCCGTACCCACGCTGGTGGCGGCCGCGAGCGCGGTCAGCACCACCCCGCCGAGCGCGGCGGCCGGCTGTCCCATCATCGAGTTCAGCGAGAGCACGCTGGTCCGGTACGGGCCGTCGACCTGGCGGTGCAGCAGACCGCTGTGCAGGGGGTTCGACGCGCCGTGCACGGCGTAGCAGGCCAGGTAGGCCACCAGCACGCCGACCGGCCCGGCGAACAGCCCCATCCCGACCACCGTGACGCCCTGCAGGATGCGCAGCAGGGCCGCGCCCGGAGCCGCCCCGAACCAGCGCAGCAGCAGCGGGGTCAGTGCCGCGCCGGCCGCGCTGGCGATCCAGGCGGCCGAGCTGGCCGGCCCGAGGAGCGCGGCGGCCCGGTCCGGGTTGCCGATCACCTCGGCGAGCCGGACCGGCAGCAACGACTCGAACGTGACCATGCCGAAGCCCCAGAACAGCTCCACCGCCACCAGGGCCAGCAGCACCCGGGACCGGCGCAGCAGCCCGACCGCCTCGCCGATCATCCGGGGCGCCTGGACCACCGACGCCCGCACCGCCGCGACCCCGGTGGCCGGCCGCTCCTCGACGAGCAGGACGAGCAGCGCGACGAGCGCGGCCGCCTGGGCGACGATCGCGGCCAGCACCGGCACGGTGAGCGCGCTGACCGGACCGACCGGCCCGAGCGCGACCAGGCCACCGCTGAGCAGCGCGCCGCCGCCGATGGCCACACCGACGACGGTACCGGCGTACCCGAGGCCCTTCTCGTACTCGGCCTGCGGGTCGGCGGCCAGTGTCGCGTCGACGTACCAGGACTCCAGGGGGCCGCTGTCCAGCGCGCGGTAGACGCCCTGCAGGGCCCAGACCAGGAAGAACAGGGCGAACGAGTCGGCCACCGCGAACACCGCGAGGGAGGCGAGGTTGAGGGCTCCGGCGGCGAGCAGGACCGGCTTGCGGCCGAGGGCGTCGGCGAACCCACCGGTGGGCAGCTCCAGCGCCAGCACCAGGAGGCCCTGCGCGGTGCTGACCAGGCCGATCTGCGGCAGCGACAGGCCGCGCTCCTGCATCAGCAGGATCATCACCGGGATCATCAACCCCGTGGGCAGCCAGCGCAGGCCGTACAGCGTCAGGTAGCGACGCCGGACCTGGCGTACGGTCAGCGCACTCACGACGCCACCTCCATTCGCGACTGCGGGGCTCGCAAACCCGGCTCACTCCTCGCGCTCACCAGCGCTCCTCCAACCGCGGGAAGCCGGCGACGAACATGTGCACCGGCTTGACGTCGCCGTCCGGGGCGGGTTGGTCGCGGTAGCGCATCAGCACCGCCCACAGCTCGTCGTTGAGGGCCCGCAACCGGGCCGGATCGAGCGGCAACACCAGGTCACCCATGCCGGCGGCGTCGCGCCACTCGCGGGACTGATGGTGCTCGACGCCCATCCAGCGCTCGGCCAGGTCGGCCATCAGCCGCACCTGGTCGCCCTGAATCCACTGCACGGCGGCCCGGGCGTCGGGGTCGTCGTCGAAGTCGGTGGGCTCGAAGTTGCTGATGTCGTGTGCGGCCTGCCACCAGCGCTGCCGCCCGCTGCCCCGGTCCGGGTCCTCGGCCACCAACCCCACCTCGGCGAGCTGCCGGAGGTGGTAGCTGGTCGCGCCGGTGTTCGTGCCCAGCTTCTCGGCCAGCGCGGTCGCCGTCGCAGGACCGTCGACGCGCAGCGAGCCCAGCAGTCGCATGCGCAGTGGGTGGGCCAGGGTGCGGACCTGCCGGCTGTCGAGGTGGACCTGCCGGGGAGCGCGTGGCGAGCCGTTCGGCGGTGTGGGAGCGGCATCCATGCGAGCACATTATCTCTGCACACTTCCTGTGCACAAGAGGTATGCACAGGAAGTGTGCAGATGGAACGCGCAGGGCGGTCAGGCCAGCAGTTCGCGCACCCCGCGCAGCCGCGTCCGCAGCAGACCGGCGGCGCGGGCGGAGTCGAGGCGTACGTCGCTGGGGCGGACCACGCCAGCGGCGGCGGCCGTGGTGGTCTTCAGGCCCGTCGCGTCCAGACCGGACCGCTCGGCGACCAGCAGACCCAGCTCGGCCCGGCTGATCGCGTCCGCGCCGGCCACGTTGAGCAGCCCGGCGTACGACGAGCCGGCCAACTCCAGCACGGCGTCGGCCAGGTCGCCGACGTCGACCGGGCAGCGGAACTCGTCGGTGAACAGGACGGCCCGGCCGGCCAGCGCGTCGCGGCAGAGCTCGATCTGCTTGCTGCCCTCCCCGAGGATCAGCGAGGTACGCACCAGCGCCGCGCCCGGGTCGATCGCCCGCACGGCGGTCTCGGCCGCCGCCTTCGCGGCCCCGTACGCGTTGACCGGGCTGGGCGGGTCGTCGTCGGCGTACGGCGTGGGACGGCCACCGTGCAGCGCGTCGCTGGACAGGTGCACCAGCCGCGCCCCCGCCTCGGCGGCGGCGAGGGCGACGTGCGCGGCCCCGTCGGCGGTGACCGTCCAGTCGTCGTACCGGTAGGGGGTGGCGACCACGGTGTCCGGCCGCACCTCGGCGACCAGCGCGCGCACGGCGGCACGGTCGGTCACGTCCAGCCGCCGCCCGACAACGCCGGCCACCCCGACGGACCCGGAGTGGTACGTCCCCACCACCGAGAACCCGGCGCTGACCCCCCGCCGACAGACCTCCCGACCCAGAAACCCGCTGCCCCCGACAACAAGAACCCGCATTCCAGCCCACTCCCCCATCGACGATCAAGAGGTTTGCGTCATCTCGCGGGGCGATGATGACGCAAACCTCTTGATCAACCAAGCAGGGGCCGGGGTGCGGGGGGGGTCGGGGTCAGACCGGGTCGGCTACCGGGGCTGCGGGGCCGGCGGTGCCGGTGTGGGCGGTGTGGGCGGTGGCGGCCGGCTTGGGCTTGGCGTCGATGCCGGCCTCGGTGCGCTGCTGGCCGGTGATCGGGGTGGGCGCGCCGGTCAGCGGGTCGAAGCCACCACGGGTCTTCGGGAACGCGATGACCTCACGGATGGAGTCCGCGCCGGCCAGCAGCATGCACACCCGGTCCCAGCCGAACGCGATGCCGCCGTGCGGCGGGGCGCCGTACTTGAACGCCTCCAGCAGGAAGCCGAACTTGTCCTGCGCCTCCTCGGGGGTGATGCCCAGCAGGTCGAAGACCCGCTGCTGCACGTCGCCCCGGTGGATACGGATCGAGCCGCCACCGATCTCGTTGCCGTTGCAGACGATGTCGTACGCGTACGCCAGGGCGCGGTCCGGCGCCTCCTCGAACCGGTCCACCCACTCCGAGTTCGGCGAGGTGAACGGGTGGTGCACGGCCGTCCAGCCACCCTCGTCCGTGGTCTCGAACATCGGCGCGTCGACCACCCAGCAGAACGCCCAGGCGCTCTCGTCGATCAGGCCGGAGCGCTTGGCGATCTCGATACGTGCCGCGCCGAGCAGCTCCTGCGCCTCCCGCGCGGTCGCGCTCGCCGCGAAGAACACCGCGTCGCCCGGCTTGGCGCCGACCGCGTCGGCGAGCCCGCCCAGGTGCTCGGCGGAGAGGTTCTTCGCCACCGGGCCACGTGCCTCGCCGGTCTCGGCGTCCAGCACCACGTACGCCAGGCCCCGCGCGCCGCGCGCCTTCGCCCAGTCCTGCCAGCCGTCCAGCTCCTTGCGGGTCTGGCTCGCGCCGCCCGGCATCACGACCGCGCCGACGTAGCCGCCCGCGTCGATCGCGCCGGCGAACACCCGGAACTCGGTGCCGCGCAGGTAGTCGGTCAGCTCGGTCAGCTCGACGCCGTAGCGCAGGTCCGGCTTGTCCGAGCCGTACCGGGCCATGGCGTCGTGCCAGGTGATCCGCGGAATCGGCCGGGTGATCTCGTGCCCGGCCAGGTCCTTCCACAGCGCCGAGACGATCGCCTCGCCGAGGTCGATCACGTCGTCCTCGGTCACGAAGGACATCTCGATGTCGAGCTGGGTGAACTCCGGCTGCCGGTCGGCGCGGAAGTCCTCGTCGCGGTAGCAGCGGGCGATCTGGTAGTACCGCTCCATGCCGCCGACCATCAGGAGCTGCTTGAATAGCTGCGGCGACTGCGGCAGCGCGTACCAGCTGCCGGGCTGCAACCGCACCGGCACCAGGAAGTCGCGGGCGCCCTCGGGCGTCGAGCGGGTCAGCGTCGGCGTCTCGATCTCCAGGAAGTCCCGCTCGTGCAGCACGTCCCGGGCGAGGTGGCTGGCACGCGAGCGCAGCCGCAGCGCGTTCGCCGGGCCGCTGCGGCGCAGGTCCAGGTAGCGGTACTTGAGCCGGATGTCGTCGCCGGCCTCGACCTGGTCGTCCACCGGCAGCGGCAGCGGCGCGGCCTCGGAGAGCACCTCCAGCTCGGTGACGGTCACCTCGACCTCACCGGTGGGCAGGTCGGGGTTCTCGTTGCCGGCCGGGCGGCGGGTCACCTCGCCGACGACCTTCACGCAGAACTCGTTGCGCAGCGCGTGCGCGTCCTCCTCGCGGAACACCACCTGGACAACGCCGGAGCCGTCGCGCAGGTCGACGAAGATGACGCCGCCGTGGTCGCGTCGGCGGGCCACCCACCCGGCGAGCGTCACCGTCGAGCCGGCGTCCGCGGCGCGCAGGCTTCCGGCATTGTGGGTACGGATCACGGCTGGCAACTCCTCATCGTGGAACAGTCCTCACCCCGCATTCTGTCAGGGGTGACCCGCTGCGCTCCGGGGCACCCGTCAGGCCGGCGTGATTCGCTGGTGGGCGAGCCGGCGAACCCGGCTCTTCGGGCCCCGCACGCCGGTTACCGTGGCCAGATGCGCGCCGTACCGATCTGGGGCGTCGCCACGGCGGTCGCCGCGCCGGTGCTGCTGGTGGGCGGCTGGACGGTCGCCGGCGCCCGGCAACCCGCCGGGTACGACCCGGTCCGGGACACCATCAGCGAACTGGCCGGGCACGACGCCACCGACGCCTGGATCATGATCACCGCGCTGGTGCTGCTCGGCTGCTGTTACCTGGCGATCGCCGCCGTGCTGCACGCGGCCGGTCTGCCCAGCCGCTTCCTGCTGGCCGTCGGCGGCGTGGCGACAATCGCGCTCGTCGCCTTTCCCCGGCCGACGGTCGGCGGCTCACTCAGCCACGGCATCGCGGCGACCGTCGCCGTCCTGGCGCTGGCACTCTGGCCCGCCGGATCGGCGCTTCGGCTACCGCACGGCCCGGACACCGCGCACCCACTGGCGTCGCAACCGCCCTGGGCGTTCCGTCGCGGCGTGGCGTTGAGCGCGACGCTCGTGCTGCTCGCCCTGTTCGGCTGGTTCGCGTTCGAGGTGACCAGCGGGTCCCGGACCGGCCTGGCCGAGCGGGTGACGGCGGTGGGCGTCTCACTCTGGCCGCTGCTGGCGGTGCTCTCGGCGCGCCGGGCGCACCTCGACTGGGCCGCCGGCACCACGTCGCTCGGGCCGGCAGTGCCGGCGACCGGTGTCGTACCCCCGGATCCGCTGCTGCCGACCGACGGACCGGATCGCATCGCGTAGGGCGACCCCCGGCGAGCCCGGACGCGCGACGCGGGCCGCCGGAGTGCTCCGCCGGCCCGCGTGCGGTACGTCGATCAGAAGACGCTGACGCCGTAGCGGCTCAGGGCCTCGGTGACCGGCTGGAAGTAGGTCGTGCCACCGCTGCTGCAGTTGCCGCTGCCGCCGGAGGTGAGGCCGAGCGCGGTGCCACCGGAGAAGAGCGAGCCACCGCTGTCGCCGCCCTCGGCGCAGACGTTGGTGCGGATCAGGCCGGAGACCGAGCCCTCGGCGTAGTTCACCGTGGCGTTGGTCGCGCTCACCGAACCGCTGCGCAGGCCGGTGGTGCTGCCGGAGCGCTGCACCGACAGGCCGACAGACGCGTTGCCGGAGCCGGTGATGTCCCGGTAGCTGCCGTTGTAGAGGTAGACGTTACCGGCGGCGTTCGCGGAGTTGCTGTGCCGCACGATGCCGTAGTCGTTGCCCGGGAAGCTGGTGCCGGTACGGGTGCCCAGCAGGGTCGTCTGGCTGGAGTTCGAGTACCAGTTGGTGCCGAGGTTGGTGCAGTGCCCGGCGGTCAGGAAGTAGTAGGTGCTGCCGCTGCGCACGTTGAAGCCGAGCGAGCAGCGGTAGCCGCCGGTGTAGATGGCCTGGCCACCGGAGATCCGGGTGCTGAGCACGCCGGCCTCCGCCTCGACCCGCACCGCGCCGTTGGCGCGCGCGGCGGCGGCCTTGACCTGCTCCAGCTTGGCGCCGGTGACGGTGCTGTCGACGGAAACGACCACCTGGTTGGTGATCGGGTCGCTCCACCAGGCGGTGCCCGGGATCTTCGCCGAGCGCTCCAGCTCGGCGGTCGCCCGGTTGAGCTCGGCGGCGCCACGGGTGACGTACTTGACGCTCGCTCCGGCCTTGCTGGCCGTGCGGGCGGCGGCGGCGTCGGTCACCGTGACGACGGTCTTGCCGCTGGCGTCGATGTACGAGCCGGCGGAGCGGTCGCCGAGCTGAGCGGACAGGGCCGCGCCGGCGTCGGGCGAGGCGGCGGGGGCGGCCTGGGCGGGTGCGCCGATGAGCGAGCCGACGACCAGGGTTCCGCTCACGGCGACGGTTGCCGCAACGCGGAAGGAGGACCTCGTGGGTCGCATGTAACAAACCTCCTGGGCGGGAGAGGCGGGTCTGGCCGGGGGTGGCTGACCCGAGGGCAACCCGGCCGATCTGCGAAAACCGGTCGAGTGAACTGAAGTATTCACATACTTAAGATCATTGACAAGACCAGGTTTCGCCCGAATTCGTCGACCCCCATCGATGGAGCCGCCGCAACACCACGGACACGCTCGCGGGCACCTGGCGTCACACTCCGGGAACCAGCGGGTCTCTTTCGGACACCATCCGCCGACGGAGGCCGTCCATGCCACAACGGGCGACGGGTACGACGCCGATTCACCCCCATGGGTGAAGGCGTGCGACGCCGAGCCGCCCCGAGACGGGCGGGCGACGTCAGGCGGTAAGGCGGCGCGCCCCGGGGCCCGGGCGGGGCAGTGCGTCGCGGGCGTCGACGACCGCGTGCCCGTCAGCGCAGCGCAGCTCGACGCGTACCGGCGCGCCGCAGTCACGGTGCTCCACGCTCAACGGCGGACCCTCGGCGTCGGCCAGGTAGCGGTCCCCCCACCCGAGCACGGCGACCAGCACCGGCCAGAGGGCCATGCCCATCGCGGTCAGCCGGTACTCGTGGCGCAGTCGACTGCCGGGCTCCCGGTACGGCTCGCGACGCAGGACGCCCCGCTCGACGAGCAGGGCCAGACGGTTGGTGAGAACCTGCCTCGGCACGCCGGTGCGGACACGCATGTCGTCGAAGCGTCGTACGCCGCTGAAGACCTCCCGCAGCACCACCATGGTCCACCGCTCGCCGAGAATCTCCATCGCGCGGGAGACGGTGCAGTTCTCCACCGACCAGTCCAGTGCCGCGGGCCTCATCCGACCAGCCTAGGTCTCGTTGACAGACTCAGCAACGCCCTGCCAGGCTGCGTCCATGACACAGGCTCAGGAGCCGGCGCGAAGCCGTACCTCCTCCCCTGACCCCCAGCCCCCTCCCCCTCCCGCACCCCACCCCCGCCCTCTCGCCGCCGATCTTGCAGTTTCAGTGGTCGACACGAGGGCTGTGCCCTGATTTGTGACGACAGAAAGTGCAAGATCGGCGGGGCGGGGGTGGGGGCGGGTTGGGTTTAGCGGGAGGCGAGGCGGGCTGCTCTTGCGTCGCGCTTTTCTTCGAAGCGGGCTGCTGCGTTCTCCAGCACGTCGAGCTGGGCCGCTAGCTGCTCGCGGGCGGCTTCGCCGTCGGCGTTGAGGCCGGTCACGTTGAAGACGTCCCACTGGCGCAGGACCGGCTGCAACACCTCGTCACGGTGCTGGCGCAGGTCGTAGATGCCGGCGAGGGCGATCGCCACCGACTTGCGACCGAAGCCCTCGATGCCGTTGCCGGGCATCTGGAAGTCGGCGACCACGTCGGCGACGGCCCGCATGGCCTGACTCGGGGCCAGCTCGAACGCCGCGGCGAGCAGGTTGCGGTAGAAGACCATGTGCAGGTTCTCGTCGGCGGCGACCCGGGCCAGCAGCGCCTCGCAGACCGGATCGCCGGTGGCCTTGCCGGTGTTGCGGTGCGAGATCCGGGTGGCCAGTTCCTGGAACGAGACGTACGCCAGCGAGTGCAGCACCTCGTCGCCGTGGGCGTTGGTGTAGCCCTCCGACATGTGCGTCATCCGAGCCCGCTCCAACGCCACCGGGTCGACGGCACGGCTCACGGTCAGGTAGTCGCGGATCGCGACGCCGTGCCGCCCCTCCTCGGCGGTCCACCGGTGCACCCACGTGCCCCACGCGCCGTCCCGACCGAACAGGGTGGCGATCTCGTGGTGGTACGAGGGCAGGTTGTCCTCGGTCAGCAGGTTCACGATCAGCGCCGTGCGAGCCACGTCCGGGATCGCCGAGTCGGTGGGCGACCACGCCTCACCGCCGAGCGGACCGTCGAAGGTACGACCGTCGCTCCACGGCACGTACTCGTGCGGAAACCACTCCTTCGCCAGCGAGAGATGGCGGTCCAGGTTTCGCGCGACGACCGGCTCCAGCTCGACGAGCAGGGCGGTCTGGCTCAGTGCGGTGCTCACGGTCACGAGTAACTCCCTACGGTGGCGTAACTTACGCTACCGTAGGTCCCCGCGACCGTTAGCGCCAGTGGAGCCGTCAAACCACCGCCGGTTTCAGGTCACCCGCCGGGGGCGTCCAGGCCTGCGCGTCGGCCGTGACCTGCGCACCGGAGCGGATGTCCTTCACCTCGTCCGACGTGCCGTCGGCCCCGGGGAACCAGACGTACGGGATGCCCCGCCGCTCGGCGTAGCGGATCTGCTTGCCGAACTTGGCCGCGCTCGGCGACACCTCGGTGGCGATACCCCGACGACGCAGCGCCGCCGCGATCCGGCCGCTTGTCGCACGGTGCTCCTCGTCGGCCAGCGCCACCAGCACACAGGTGGGCACCGGACGGGAGACGGACAGCTCCCCCGCCCCGAAGAGCAGCCCGAGCAGCCGGGTCACCCCGATCGAGATGCCCACACCGGGGTACGAGGTGGCGCCCGCGGTCGCCAGGTTGTCGTACCGGCCGCCGGAGCAGATCGACCCGAACCGCTCGTAGCCGCGGAGCTGCGTCTCGTACACCGTGCCGGTGTAGTAGTCCAGGCCACGGGCGATGCGCAGGTCGGCCACGCAGAGGCCGGGCGAGTGGTCGGCGGCGGTCTGGACCACCCGGACCAACTCCTCGACACCCTCGTCGAGCAGCGGGTCGGTGACCCCGAGCGCGCGGACGGCGTCGGCGAAGGAGGCATCCGGTGCGGAGATCTCGGCCAACGCGAGACACGCCTTGGCCTGCGCCTCGCTCGCCCCGGCGGTCTCGGCCAGCAGCTCGGCCACCTTCGCCGGGCCGATCTTGTCGAGCTTGTCGATGCTGCGCAGCGCCGCCTCGGAGTCGGTCACCCCGATGCCCCGGAAGAAGCCCTCCCAGATCTTGCGGTTGTTGACCTGGATGGTCACCGGCGGGATGGGCAGGGCCCGCAGCGCGTCCCCGATGACCAGCGGCATCTCCGCCTCGTGGTGTGGCGCCAGGGTGTCCCGGTCGACGATGTCGATGTCGGCCTGGACGAACTCCCGGTAGCGCCCCTCCTGCGGCCGCTCCCCCCGCCACACCTTCTGGATCTGGTAGCGGCGGAACGGGAAGGCCAGCTTGCCGGCGTTCTCCACCACGTACCGCGCGAACGGCACGGTCAGGTCGAAGTGCAGGCCGAGCTGGTCGTCACCGCCTCCGCTGTCGCCGTCGGCGTGCAGCCGCCGGATCACGTAGACCTCCTTGGAGGTCTCCCCCTTGCGCAGGAGCTGGTCCAGCGGCTCCACCGCGCGGGTCTCCAGCGGGGCGAACCCGTACAGCTCGAACGTGGCCCGGATCCTGTCGAGCACGAACTGCTCGATCATCCGCTGGCCGGGGGTCCACTCCGGGAACCCGGAGATGGGCGTGGGCTTGCTCATCGGCGTACTCCTTGCGGTTCCGCGCCCACGGCGCGGTGGTGTCGTGGGTCCGCGCGCGGCGCGGACGAGAGCTAGAGGCCCCGGGTGGGCGCGGCCGGCGCCGTGCCGGAGACCTCGACGAGGTACGGGTTGCTGGCGCGCTCACGGCCGATGGTGGTGCTGGGGCCGTGGCCGGGCAGCACGACGGTGTCGTCGGCCAGCGGAAGGATCTTGTCGCGCAGGCTGGCGAGCATGGCCGGCATGCTGCCGCCGGGCAGGTCGGTGCGGCCGATCGAGCCGGCGAAGAGGACGTCGCCGGAGAGGCAGATCTCGTCCGCCTCCCAGCCCGACCCGGCGCCGGGCAGCCGGAACAGCACCGACCCGCCGGTATGGCCCGGGGCGTGGTCGACGGCGATCTCCAGGCCGGCCAGCGTGAGGGTGGCGCCGTCGGTCAGCTCGGCCACGTCGTCCGGCTCGCTGTAGCTCAGCCGGCCGCCGAAGAGCGAGGTCAGGTCGGCCGAAAGACCCTTGGCCGGGTCGGCGAGCATCTCCCGGTCGCCGGGGTGCACGTACGCGGTGATCCCGCGCGCGCCGCAGACCGGGGCCACCGAGAACGTGTGGTCCAGGTGGCCGTGGGTGAGCAGCACGGCGGCCGGATGCAGGCGGTGCTCGGCGAGCAGCGCGTCGAGCTGGTCGAGCACCCCGATGCCGGGGTCGACCACCACGCACTGCTCCCCCGGCGCGGTGGCGACCACGTAGCAGTTGGTGCCGAAGGCGTCCGCGGGAAAGCCGGCCACGAGCACGGGCGCTGTCCTCTCCGTCGAGCTGTCGTCCTGCCCAGCAGCCTATCCGGCGGGACGAGCGGGTTTGCCACGTCCGTCCCTCACGCCCCGACAGGCACAGTGACAACCTCCGATAAGCGCTGCTCGCGACCGGGTGGACCTCGTACACCACATTCCCAGTCACTAGCCGTACACTCTGGCGGGCGTGTGGCGCGGCACACGCGACGCCCGGACGGGCCGGGAGAGCCGGCCGCCGGTGACGATCAGGCGAAGAAAGGGGAGCACCTGTGGCTTCCAGCAGGGACCGGCAGCGCAAACTGGCGCGGGCCAAGCTCGACCGGCAGATGGCACGCCGGGCGGCAGCCACGCGGCGGCGTCGGCAGATCCAGGCCGGTGTCGGCGCCTTCCTGGTCCTCGCGGTGATCGTGGCCGGCTCGGCCTGGGCGCTCGGGGCGTTCGACTCCGACCCGAAGCAGAACACGGCCGCGGAGGACACCTGCCTCTGGACGCCGCAGGACGCGACGGCGAACACCAACCTCAAGGACGTCGGTACGCCGGAGACCAAGGGTCTGCCGACCGACGGCACCCGGGCGATGACCGTCACCACCAACCAGGGCGCGCCGATCACCGCCGAGCTGAACCTGACGAGTTCCCCGTGCGCCGCCGCGAGCATCGCCCACCTGGCGAGCCGGTCGTTCTACGACAACACCAAGTGCCACGAGATCACCGCCGACGGCGCGCTGCGCTGCGGTGACCCCAGCGGAACCGGCCTCGGTGGGCCCACCTACTCGTTCTACGACGAGGACGTGCCGACCGCGCCGTCACCGTCGGCCAGCCCCGCGCCCGGACAGCCGCCGACGTACCCCAAGGGCACCGTGGCGATGATCTCCAACCCGCCGGGCGCCAACGGCAGCCAGTTCCTGATCTTCTTCAAGGACTTCACCACGGCGGACCCGAAGTACCCGGTGATCGGCAAGGTCACCGGCGGGCTGGACGTGGTGGAGAAGATCGGCGCCCAGCCGACCGTGGACAATGGGACCGGGGCGAAGGTGAAGCCCAAGACCGACGTGGTGATCCAGAGCCTCACGGTCGGCGAGCCGGTCACCGGCGCGGCACCGCCGCCGTCCGGCGCCCCGGCCAGCAGCCCGAGCGCCGGCTGACCGGTCGCCCCACCCAACCGAGCGGCACCCCGCAGCAGACAGCCAGGAGGATCCAGGCGTGACGTCCACCAGAGAGCGGCAGCGCGCGGCGGCACGCGCCCGACTCGAGAAGGAGATGGCCGAGCGATCGGCCAAGGCCCGCAAGCGCCGCCAGACGCAGGCGATCGTCGGCGCGGCCGCCGTGCTGGTGCTCGTGGTCGCCGGCACCGTCTGGCTGGCCACGACCCTCGGCGGCGACGACGACAAGGGCAAGGACGCCGCGTCGGCGCCCGGGGCGTCCGAGTGCGTCTACAACGCGATGCCGGCCGACCAGCGGTCCCCGCAGATCAAGGACGTCGGGGTGCCGAGCAACCAGCAGTCCGCCACCGGTGTGCAGACCATGACGATCGACACCAACCTGGGCCCGATCACGGCCAAGGTCGACCGGTCGCAGGTGCCGTGCACGGCGGGGGCGTTCAGCCTCCTCGCGGAGAAGAAGTTCTTCGACAACACCAAGTGCCACCGCCTGGTGACCGAGGGCATCAAGGTGCTGCAGTGCGGTGACCCGAGCGCCACCGGCAAGGGCTGGCGGGACACCGACGGCACGGGTGGTCCGAGCTTCCGGCTGCCGGAGGAGAACCTGCCCACCGACAAGCGCCCGCCGTACCCGGAGGGTGTCATCGCGATGGCCAACTCCGGTCAGCCGGGCAGCACCGGCAGCCAGTTCTTCATCGTGTACGGCGACTCGCCGCTCGACCCCGCGTACACCGTGCTGGGCACCGTCACCGGCGGCATGGACATCGTCAAGGACGTGGCCAAGGCCGGCGACGACGGGGCGTTCGCCCAGCAGGCCGGTGGCGGCCACCCGAAGAAGGAGGTCGTCATCAAGACCCTCACGATGAGCGCGCCGCAGGGCTGACGCCCACCAGGATGACGAAGCGCCCGCCGGCTGAGCCGGCGGGCGCTCTCGTGTGTGGGGTACGCGTCAGGCGCCGGAGGTGACCCGGTACGCGTCGAACACACCGTCGACCTTGCGGACGGTGGCCAGCAGGTGGCCCAGGTGCTTCGGGTCGGCCATCTCGAAGCTGAACCGGCTCACCGCAACCCGGTCGCGGGTGGTGGTGACGGTCGCGGACAGGATGTTGACCCGCTCGTCGGAGAGCACCCGGGTGACGTCGGCGAGCAGCTTGTGCCGGTCCAACGCCTCGACCTGGATCGCCACCAGGAACGTGGACGCGGACGTGAGCTTCCAGCTCACCTCGACCACACGCTCGGGCTGCGCCCGCAGGTCCTCCGCGTTGGCGCAGTCGTCACGGTGCACGCTCACCCCGCCGGAACGGGTGACGAAACCGAACACCGAGTCGGGCGGGACCGGGGTGCAGCAGCGCGCCAACTTGATCCAGACGTCGCTGACGCCCCGGACCACGACACCGGGATCGGCGCTGCTCTGCCGGCTGCGCGGCGGTCGGGTGGCGACGGCGGTCTCGGCGATGTCCTCCGCCGCGCCCTCCTCGCCCCCGTACGCAGCCATCAGCTTCTGCACCACCGACTGCGCGGAGACCTGACTGTCGCCGACCGCCGCGTACAGCGACGCCACGTCGGCGAGGTGCAGGTCCCGGGCGATCGACATCAGCGCGTCCGAGGTGAGCATCCGCTGCAACGGCATGCCCTGCTTGCGCATCGCCTTGACGATCGCGTCCTTGCCGGCCTCGATCGCCTCCTCGCGCCGCTCCTTGTTGAAGTACTGGCGGATCTTGGTGCGGGCGCGGGGGCTCTTGACGAAGCCCAGCCAGTCCTGCGTCGGGCCGGCCGTCTCGGACTTCGACGTGAAGATCTCGATCACGTCGCCGTTGGAGAGCGTCGACTCCAGCGGCACGAGCTTGCCGTTGACCCGTGCGCCGATGCACTTGTGCCCGACCTCGGTGTGCACCGCGTAGGCGAAGTCCACAGGCGTCGACCCGGTCGGCAGCGGGATGACGTCACCCTTGGGGGTGAAGACGTACACCTCCTGGCTGGACAGGTCGAAGCGCAGCGCGTCCAGGAACTCGCTCGGGTCGGCCGCCTCGCGCTGCCAGTCCAGCAGCTGCCGCAGCCAGGTCATCTCGTCGATGTGCGCCGGCGGGCCGACCACCTGGGTGCCCTTGTGCTCCTTGTACTTCCAGTGCGCGGCGATGCCGAACTCGGCGGTGCGGTGCATCGCGTACGTGCGGATCTGCATCTCCACCGGCTTGCCGGTGGGCCCGATGACCGTCGTGTGCAACGACTGGTACATGTTGAACTTGGGCATGGCGATGTAGTCCTTGAACCGGCCCGGCACCGGCTGCCAGTTGGCGTGGATGACGCCCAGCGCCGCGTAGCAGTCCCGCACCGTGTCGACCAGGATCCGCACACCCACCAGGTCGTAGATGTCGTTGAAGTCGCGACCCCGCACGATCATCTTCTGGTAGATCGAGTAGAGGTGCTTCGGCCGTCCGGTCGTCTCCGCCTTGATCTTGGCGGCCTTCAGGTCGGTGCCGACCTTCTGGGTGACCTGCCGCAGCAGCGACTCGCGCTGCGGCTGGTGCTCACCGATCAGCCGGTTGATCTCCTCGAACCGCTTCGGGAAGAGCGTGCCGAAGGCCAGATCCTCCAGCTCCCACTTGATCGTGTTCATACCGAGGCGGTGGGCCAGCGGCGCCAGGATCTCCAGGGTCTCCTTCGCCTTCTGCTCGCGCTTGGGCGCCGGCAGGAAGGACAGGGTACGCATGTTGTGCAGCCGGTCGGCCAGCTTGATGACCAGCACCCGCGGGTCCTTGGCCATCGCCACGACCATCTTGCGGATCGTCTCAGCCTTTGCCGCGTCGCCCAGCTTGACCTTGTCCAGCTTGGTGACGCCGTCGACCAGCAGGGCGACCTCGCCGCCGAAGTCGGCGCGCATCGCGTCGAGGGTGTACTCGGTGTCCTCGATCGTGTCGTGCAGCAGCGCCGCGACAAGCGTGGTGGTGTCCATCCCCAGGTTGCCGAGGATCGTCGCCACGGCAAGGGGGTGGGTGATGTACGGGTCGCCGGACTTGCGGTACTGCCCGGAGTGCCACCGCGCGGCCGTGTCGAAGGCGCGTTGGAGCAGCCGGGCGTCGGCCTTCGGGTGGTTCTCCCGATGGCTCGCGATGAGCGGCTCCAGCACCTCGCTGACCTGCGAGGTCTGCCAGGGCGCGTTGAACCGGGCCAGCCGGGCGCGCACCCGCCGGCCGGTGGGGGCACTGGAGAGCCCGAAACCACCGCTCGGCGACGGATCGACACCGGCGTCGCCCGGGAACGGAACCACGACCCCGTCTGCGCCGGGCGGTGCCTCGACGGCGCTCGCCGGGACCCCGGTCGGAGCCGTCGCGCCGTCGGCAGGAGCCCTGCCGGAGCCGTTGTCGGTGCCCGTCACCCGTGCCGGCGCGTCGCCGTCCCGGTCGGTCACCAAGCCGTCAGCGTCGCCTGTGGGATGCACCGTGCCCTCCGCCGGAGGGACGACATCGTGGGACACCGGCCTCCTCACCGCTCGCCGGAAACACGCCGGCCGTGTGTCGGCCGGCCTGGTCTCGCGTCGCCGACGGCGTACCGCCGGCGTCAGCAATGGGCAATGCTACCCGCACGGACGGTCCCCTGCCGCTCCGCCGGACGGTCGACGCCCGGGCGACCGGCCCGGAGCGGGCCGCCGCCGCGCCTGGTGACCCCGGAGCGCGCGCACACCCCTGCGCAGGGCGTCGCGACCTCGGCAGGGCAGGGATCAAACGGTCAGCAGGGCATGGACAGGACGGGGCGTCAGTCGCTCCCGCGCGCCCAGAAAGGCGAGCTCCAACAGCACGGTGAAACCCGTCACCGTACCGCCGGCGCGCTCGACCAGGTCCAACGTCGCCTCGGCCGTACCGCCGGTGGCCAGCACGTCGTCGACGACGAGCACCCGGTGGCCAGCGGTGAAGGCATCCTCGTGCACCTCGAGAGTGGCCTCGCCGTACTCCAGGGCGTACGAGACCGAGTGCGCCGGGCGGGGCAGCTTGCCGGCCTTGCGCACCGGCACGACACCCACCCCGGCCGCGTACGCGACGGCCGCCGCGACGACGAACCCCCGAGCCTCGATGCCGACCACCACGTCGAACGCGTCCCGCCCGTGGTACGCGACGATCCCGTCGACAACCTCGCGGAACGCCTTCCCGTCGGCGAACAGCGGCATCAGGTCCTTGAACAGGACACCGGGCTTGGGGAAGTCCGGCACGTCCAGCACCCGGCTGGCCACCAGTCGGGCGGCCTCCGGGCCGCTGTCCCCGCGCGCGGCGGTGCTGTGGGTCTCCGTCACGGCTGTTGCGTTCCCTTCCGACGACGACGGCGTCCGGCTTGCTGCTCGCACAGCATGCCGGACGCCGTTCAGGCGTTTCCTCGCGGGTCAGCCCCAGGGCGGTCAGCGGCGCTTGGTGCCACCGGGCCGGTTACCGCCGCCGCCGGGGCGACCGCCCCGCACGCCGGTCGACCGCTTGCCCGCCGGCCGCGAACCCACCTTGGGAGCCGCGCCGGCCAGCGCCGCGGAGTCCGGGTCGATCACGTCTGCCGCGGGGCCGCCGACCGGGGGCGGGGCGATCTTGCCGGTGGCCTCGCCACGGCCCAACGCACCCCGGCGGGCCTGCACCCGCTTGTTGTGCGCCTGGATACGCGGGTCGTAGTCCTTCAGCAGCGCCAGCAGCGGCGTCGCCACCAGGATGGAGGTCAGGAACGCCACCGCCATACCCACGAACAGCACCAGGCCGAGGTCCTTCAGGGTGCCCGCGCCGAGCAGGCCGGCACCGATGAAGAGCAGACCACCGACGGGCAGCAGCGCCACGACGGAGGTGTTCAGCGACCGCATGAGGCTCTGGTTGACGGCCAGGTTGGCCGCCTCGCCGTACGTCATGTTGTTGTTGGCCGTGATGCCCCGCGTGTTCTCCTGCACCTTGTCGAAGACCACCACGACGTCGTAGAGCGCGAAGCCCAGGATCGTGAGGAAGCCGATGATCGTCGACGGGGTGACCTCGAAGCCGACAAGCGAGTAGATGCCGGCGGTGAGGATCAGGTTCATGAACAGCGACGAGACCGCGGCGACGGCCATCCGCCACTCGAAGCGCAGGATCAGGTAGACCATCACCAGCGCGATGAAGATGACCAGGCCGAGCACGGCCCGCTCGGTCACCTGGCTGCCCCACGCCTCGCTGACCTGGTTGCCGCTGATCTCGTCGACGTTGATGTTAAGGTCCTGGGCCACCTGGGCCTTGACCGCGTTGGCCTGCTCGACGGTGAGCTGCGGCGTCCGCAGCTCGTACGAGTCGCCGCCCGGGCCGCCCACCTTCTGGGTGGTGGCCACCTTGACGCCGGTGTTCTCGGCCGCGAGGGCCGAGTTGACCTCACGCTCGGCGTCGTCCAGGGTGCCGACGCTGGCCGGCACCTGGAACGAGTTGCCGCCGGCGAACTCGATGCCGAGGCTGAAACGCTGGAACGCGAAGCTGAGGATCGCGACCAGGATCAGGGCCCCGGCGACGCCGAACCACAGCTTGCGACGACCGACGATGTTGAGACCGGCCTCGCCGTTGTAGAGGCGGCTCGCCAGACCGTTTTCAGCCATCTCAGGCCTCCTTGGCGCGCGGGTTGCGGGGCTGAGTCTGCTGGTTCCGGGCCGGAAGCGCCCGGCCCAGGCCGCTGACCCGCGGGGACAGGAACGCCCGGGTCCGGGCGAACATCGTCATGATCGGGTGTCGGAAGAGGAAGACCACGACCAGGTCCAGCACCGTGGCCAGGCCGAGCGCGAACGCGAAGCCCTTGACCGTGCCGACCGAGACCACGTAGAGCACTACTGCGGAGAGCAGCGTGATCGCGTTGGCCGAGATGATGGTCCGGCGGGCGCGGATCCAGGCGCGGGGCACCGCGCTTCGTGGGCTGCGCCCCTCTCTGATCTCGTCCTTGAGTCGTTCGAAGTAGATGACGAACGAGTCCGCCGCCACACCGAGCGAGACGATCATGCCGGCGATGCCGGCGAGGGTGAGCGTGAAGCCGATCTGCCGGCCGAGCACCACCAGCGCGCCGAAGACGAGCAGCGCGGAGAGGATGAGGCTCAGGAAGATGACCGAGCCGAGCAGCCGGTAGTAGAAGAACGCGTAGATGATGACCAGCAGCATGCCGATGCCGGCCGCGAGCAGACCGGCGCGCAGGTGGCTGGCGCCCAGGGTCGCGGTGACGTTCTGCGCTTCCTGCTGCTCGAAGGTCACCGGCAGCGCGCCGTAGCGGAGCTGGCTGGCGAGGGTGCTGGCGTCCTTCTGGGTGAACTGGCCGGTGATCTGCGAGTTGCCGGTGAGCACACCCTGGATCTCCGGGGACGACACGATCTCGTTGTCCAGCACGACGGCGACCCGGCACTTGCCGTCCTGGCCGAGCGCCGTGGCGTCGCACGCCTGACCCTCGTTGTTGAACGACTCGCGGGTCAGCGCCGTCCACTTGCCCTGGCCGTCGCCCGTGAAGTCGAGGCTGACCACCCAGGAGTTGGACTGGTCGAGCACCGCGTCGGCGTCGTCCACGTCGGTGCCCTCAACCTTGGCCTGGTCGAGCAGGTACTTCGAGGCCCCGTCCTCGCAGGACACGACCTGCTGCTTGGGGTCGGAGATCGACGCCGGCGGGCGCTTGTCGAGCTGGGCGCAGCCGATCGTCGGCACGTTGAACTGCATCTGCGCCGGCAGTACGGCGACCTCTTGCGGGGTCAGCGTGCTGAACGGCTTGAGCTTGTCACCCAACGACGGGTCGGTGCTCAGGTCGGCGGGAGCCTGCAACGCGCTGGCGGCCTGCCAGGCGGCAGCACCGACCTTCTGCTCGACGGCCTTGCGCTGCTGCTCGATGCTCGCCGGCACCGGCTCGGCGCCGGCACTCGCCGAGGCCGACGGGGTCGGCGTGGCACTGGCGCTCGGCGCGGGTGCCATCCCGCCCTGTCCGCCGCTGGCCGAGGGGGTCGCCTTCGGCGCGGCACTGCCCGACGAGGCCGGCGGCGTCGCGGCGCCGGACGGCGTGACGCTGCCGGGGGCCGGCGTGGCTGCCGGCGGCGCGACGGCCGTACCGCTGCCGTCGGCTGCCTTGAGCACCTTGCGGAAGCGCAGTTCGGCGGCGCTGCCCACGTCCGTCAGGTCCCGGTTCTCACCGGGCAGGGAGATGACGATGTTCCGGTTGCCCTCGGTGACCACCTCGGCCTCGGCCACGCCGAACGCGTTGACCCGGCTCTCGATGATCTGGCGGGCCTCTTCGAGGTTCTCCGCCGTCGGAGGCTTGCCGTCGACGTTGTTGGTCGCCTCCAGCGTCATCCGGGTGCCGCCGATCAGGTCCAGACCGAGCTTGGGCTCGAGCCGGTCCTTGAAGCTGCCGCTGGCACCGCCCGCGAAGAACACCAGAAGGTAGAGGACCACGAAGATGAACCCGAGCACGGCGAGTTGCCGGCCGGGTCGCATCTGTCCCTGAGGTGGTGCCACGGTTGTCCTGTCTCCCTGTACGGTCGCGCCGCTGCGCGCGGCGGCGGCGAGTGTCGGGCCGGGGGTCCCGGCCAACGGTCTGACCTGAGCCGACGGGGTGCCGACACAGTGGCCGGACACGCCGGACGGGGGACGCCGACGGCCACGGGAACGTGCCGACGCCCGGCGTCGACCCAACTATCCAGTTTTCACGTCACGTCCGCTGCCCCGTCGGGCGCGGTGACCCGGGGGCCGGTCGGCCAGCCGTACGCCGAAACCGCCGACCCCCTGCGGGAAGGTCACTCCTTGACGCTGTCCGCGTCCTCGGTGACCGGCTCGCTCGGGAGCTCCGCGCGGGTGACCACCCGGGCGATGGCCGGCCGGGCGTAGCGGGTCTGGACGCCCGGAGCGATCTCGAGCAGGACGGCGTCGTCCTCGACGCCGGTGACCGTGCCGTAGAGCCCGCCGATGGTGACGACCTCGTCGCCCGGACCGAGCGCCGACTGCATGGCCTCGGCGTCGCGGCGACGCTTCTGCTGGGGACGGATCATCATGAAGTACATGACGCCGAAGAGCAGGACGATCATCAGGATCGGCGTGAAGCCGCCGGCCCCACCACCCGCTGCAAGGTATTGCACGGTTACTGCCTTCCCATTGGCCCCTGTCCGGCACGGGGAGTGCCGGAGCGGAGGCGGATTCTCACATCCTGTACAGACCGCGGCGAAGTCTAATCCCTGCACCTGAGAACACCGAATGCGGCACAGATCACGTTCACATTACGGCTGATCGGTATCGACCGAGAACAGATCGGGTGCTGGCGCGACATCTGCCCCAAATGTACCATTCGGTGGAGTACGCCCCAGATGCAGCCAGGCGGCCTCCGTGGCCACCCGCCCCCGAGGCGTACGCGCCAACAGGCCGGCGCGCACCAGGAACGGCTCACAGACCTCCTCGACCGTGTCCGGCTGCTCCCCCACCGCCACCGCGAGGGTGGACAGGCCGACCGGGCCACCCCGGAACGACTCCACCAGAGCGGTCAGCACCGCCCGGTCCAGCCGGTCCAGACCCAGCGCGTCGACGTCGTACACCGTCAGGGCCTTGCGGGCGGTGCCCAGGGTGACCACACCGTCGGCGCGGACCTCCGCGTAGTCGCGGACCCGCCGCAGCAGCCGGTTGGCGATCCGCGGAGTGCCCCGGGACCGGCCGGCGATCTCCGCCGCGCCGTCCGGCGTGATCGGCACCCCGAGGATGCGCGCCGAGCGGTGCAGCAACGTCTCCAGATCCGCCGGGGCGTAGAAGTCGAGGTGCGCGACGAAGCCGAACCGGTCCCGCATGGGCCCGGTCAAGAGACCCGAGCGGGTCGTCGCCCCGACCAGGGTGAACGGCTCGACGTCCAGCGGGATCGCGGTCGCGCCCGGCCCCTTGCCGACCACCACGTCGACCCGGAAGTCCTCCATCGCGCTGTAGAGCAGTTCCTCCGCCGGCCGGGCGATCCGGTGGATCTCGTCGATGAAGAGGACGTCGCCCTCGGCGAGGCTGGTCAGGATCGCCGCCAGGTCACCCGACCGTTCGATCGCCGGGCCGCTGGTCACCCGGATGCCCGCGCCCAGCTCGGCGGCGACGATGTTGGCCAGGCTCGTCTTGCCCAGCCCGGGTGGCCCGGAGAGCAGGATGTGGTCCGGTGGCGAGCCCCGCCGCATGGCGCCCTGCAACAGCAGGTCGAGCTGGTCGCGTACCCGGTCCTGGGCGATGAACTCCGCCAGCCGCCGGGGCCGTACGGTCGCCTCCGCGTCCAGTTCGGCATCGGTGACGTACGCCGAGACGAGCCCGTCGGTGTCGCTCATCGGGTACGGCCCAGCAGCCGGATGGCCTGCTTGAGCAGGACCGGCACGGGCGGGGTCGGCCCGTCGATCGTCTCCGCCACGGCGGCCACCGCCTGGTCGGCCTGCCCCGCCGTCCAGCCCAGACCGACAAGCGCCTGCCGGACCTGGTCGGGCCACGCGCCGCCGGTCACGCCACCGGCCCCGTCGGCGCCGATCGCCACCGGGCCGATGCGGTCGCGCAACTCCAGCACCAGGCGCTCGGCGCCCTTCTTGCCGATCCCGGGCACCCGGGTCAGCGCGGCCGTGTCGGCGTTGGCGATGGCCTTGCGCACCGCGTCCGGCGTGTGCACGGCCAATACCGCCTGGGCCAGCCGTGGGCCGACCCCACTCGCGGTCTGCAACAGCTCGAACAGCGCCCTGGCGTCGTCGTCGGCGAACCCGTAGAGGGTCAGCGAGTCCTCCCGGACGATCAGGCTGGTCGCCAGCCGCGCCGGCTGCCCCACCCGCAGCTCCGCGAGCGTCCCGGGGGCGCAGTGCACGGCCAGACCGACCCCGCCGACCTCGATCACGGCCAGATCCGGACCCGTCGCGGTCACCGTGCCGCGCACGCTGGCGATCATCGTGCTCCTCCTCGTCGTGCCCGGTCGGCCGCGACGGCCAGCTTGGAACGGGTGCCGCCGCGCCAGACGTGGCAGATGGCCAGGGCGAGCGCGTCCGCGGCGTCCGCCGGTTTCGGCGGCTCGGCCAACCGCAGCAGCCGGGTCACCATCGCGGTCATCTGCGCCTTGTCGGCCTGACCGGAGCCGGTCACGGCCGCCTTCACCTCACTCGGGGTGTACGTCTGCACCGGCAACCCGGCCCGCGCCCCGGCCAGCACCGCGATCCCGCTGGCCTGGGCGGTGCCCATCACCGTACGGACGTTGTGCTGGCTGAACACCCGCTCGACAGCGACACTCTCCGGTTCGTGCTTGGCCACCAGCTCGTTCAGCGACCGGTCCAGGTGCAGCAGCCGCAGCGCCAGGTCGTCGGCCGGATCGGTGTAGACCACGTAGTAGGCGATGAGCGTGCAGGGCCGGCCGGGCACGCCCTCGACGACGCCCACCCCACAGCGCGTCAACCCCGGGTCGACCCCCAGCACCCGCACGCCGCCCCCTCCCCCAGTACGTGTGTTCGACACCCTAACCCCCGCCCTTCCCACCGGCCCCACGGGACACGCGCCCCGCGCCCCGCGCCCCGCGCCCCGCGCCCCGCGCCCCGCGCCCCGCGCCCAAGATCCTCACGACATCGGGGAAGTTGCTGCATCCCGCTCGCCGGAGACAGCACCATCGGGGAAGTTGCGCGGGTCTTGACCACACGGCGACCCAGGATGACCACCTGGCGGGCACACAGATTTGCCCAGGAGTATGTGGCTTCGGCCCATGTGCCGGCGGAGACACACCTCGTAACTTCTTGCGCCATGACGGCAGAACCCGTGGCGGTCCCCCACGTCGTACAGGTCGACCTCGCCGGCCGGACCGCCCTGGTCACCGGAGGCGGCGGTGGCATCGGGCGGGCGTGCGCCCTGCGCCTGGCCGCGGCCGGGGCGAAGGTGCTCGTGGTGGACCGCAACCTGGAGGCGGCCAAGGCCGTGGCCGCGGAGGCCGGGGGGCGCGCCGAGGGTGTGGACCTGGCCGACACGGCGGCCGTGGAATCCCTCGACGTGGACGTGGACATCGTGGTGAACAACGCGGGTCTCCAGCACGTGGCGCCGTTGCAGGACTTCCCCGTCGAGCGCTTCGAGTACATCCAGCGGGTGATGGTGGAGGCGCCGTTCCTGCTGATCCGCCGGGCGCTGCCACACATGTACGCCCGGAACTGGGGCCGGATCGTCAACATCTCCTCGGTGCACGGCCTGCGTGCCTCGCCGTACAAGGCGGCGTACGTCTCGGCGAAGCACGCCCTCGAAGGGCTGTCGAAGGTGGTGGCGCTGGAGGGCGCCGCGCACGGGGTGACGGCCAACTGCATCAACCCGGCGTACGTGCGGACCGCGCTGGTGGAGAGCCAGATCGCCGACCAGGCGGCCAGCCACGGCATCGACGAGGCCGAGGTCGTCGAGAAGATCATGCTGGCCCGGGCGGCCGTCAAGCGGCTGATCGAGCCGGAGGAGGTGGCCGAGTTGCTGGCGTACCTGTGCTCGCCTCCGGCGTCCTTCATCACGGGCGCGTCGATCGCGCTCGACGGGGGCTGGACGGCCAACTAGTGGGCCTGAGCACAATGTCGACCATGTCGTCGCCGGTGGAGTTCCTCGAACTGCTCGCTCGCGAGGCCGCCGCGGTGGAGTTCGAGGGCCCGTTGGTGGCCGCGCGCGCCGCCGGGGTGCCCGCGGACCGACTGGCCGAGCTGGAGCAGGCCAAGACAGTGGCGTTGCGGGTCCGCGCGCTGCTGGAGCGCCGCCGCCGCCGGGAGACCGAGTTGTCCGGCCTGTACGACACGGTCAGCGACCTGGCCGGGCTGCGTGACCTGGACGACGTGCTGCGGGCGATCGTGCACCGGGCGCGCAACCTGCTGGGCGCCGACGTGGCGTACATGACGCTCAACGACGACGAGCGCGGCGACACCTACATGCGGGTGACCGACGGGTCCGTCTCGGCACGCTTCCAGCGGCTGCGGCTGCCGATGGGCGCCGGCCTGGGTGGTCTGGTGGCCCAGTCCGGCGCTCCGTACGTGACCGCCAACTACGGCGAGGACGCGCGCTTCCACCACACCGGGGAGATCGATGCCGGCGTGGGCGAGGAGGGCCTGGTGGCGATCCTCGGTGTGCCGCTGCGGCTCGGCTCCACCTCGATCGGGGTGCTCTACTCGGCCAACCGCTCGGCCCGGCCGTTCGCCCGGGAGGAGGTGGCGTTGCTGGTCTCCCTCGCCGCGCACGCCGCGGTGGCGATCGACACGGCCCGGCTGCTGGCCGAGACGCGTGCGGCGCTGGCCGAGTTGTCGGCGGCGAACACCACCATCCGGGCGCACAGCAGTTCGGTGGAGCGGGCCGCCGCGGCGCACGACCGGATGACCGCGCTGGTGCTGCGTGGTGGCGGCGTGGAAGACGTGGCCGCCGCGGTGACGGACGTGCTGGGCGGGGCGCTGTTGGCGTTGGACGCCGAGGGCCGCCTGCTGGCCCGGGTCGGCGAGATCGACGGGCCCGAGCGGGCGGACATCGTGGAGGCGGTGGCCGCTTCCCGCACCGAGGGCCGCAGCGTACGCCGTGGTCCACTGTGGTACGCGGCGGTGGTGGCCGGTACGGAGAACCTGGGCGCGCTGGTGCTGCGCCCCGACGACGAGTTGGTCGACGCCGACCAGCGCATCCTGGAGCGGGCCGCTCTGGTGACCGCCCTGCTGTTGCTGTTCCGCCGGACGGTCGCGGAGGCGGAGGGGCGGGTGCGTGGCGAGCTGCTGGACGACCTGATCGCCCGCCCGTTGCGCGACACCGACGCGCTGCGCAGCCGGGCCCGCCGGCTCGGGGTGGACCTGGACGCGCCGCACGTGCTGGTGGCGGTGGGCGACGACGCCATCGCGGCGACCGGGTCGGCTCGGCAGCGGGTGCTCTCCTGGGCGACCACGTACGCCTCGGCGCGGGGCGGCCTGGCCGCGGCGCGCGACGGTCGGGTGGTCCTGATGCTGCCGGGCCAGGACGCCGGCGGCAGCGCCCGCGCGGTGGCACGGGACCTGTCGCGGGTGACGGGCCGGCCGGTGACCGCCGGGGCGAGCGGCCCGTCGACCGGGCCGGGGACGCTGGCGGGGACGTTCCACGAGGCGGACCGCTACCTGACGGCGCTGGGCGCGCTGGGCCGCGCGGGTCAGGGGGCCAGCACCGCGGAGCTGGGCTTCGTCGGGCTGTTGTTGGGCACGGTCGGTGACCGGGGCGAGAGGGACGTGGCCCAGTTCCTCACCGCCACGGTCGGCCCGGTGGTCGACTACGACGCCCGGCGCGGGACGGCGCTGGTGAAGACGCTGGAGGCGTACTTCGGGGTGGGCGGCAGCCTGGCCCGGGCCGCCGAGCAGCTGCACGTGCACGTCAACACGGTGACGCAGCGGCTGGAGCGGGTCGGACAGTTGCTGGGCGCGGACTGGCAGCGACCCGAGCGGGCGTTGGAGGTGCAGTTGGCGCTGCGCCTGCACCGGCTGCGCGCCCCGGCGGGCTGACCCGACACACTCGGGTCAGCGGGCGCGGATGCCCTCGAGGACGGCGTCGACGACCTGCGTCGGCAGGTTGCGGTCGTCCAACTCCGGGTTCCACTGGAGTACGCGTTGGATCAGCATCGGCCCGGTGAGCAGCGCCATGGTCACTTCGACGTCGATGTCGGGTCGTAGCAGCCCTTCGTCGATGCCGCGCCGCAGCACCTCGCGCATGAGCTGCCGCCGGGGCTCGATGATGTTCTGGTAGAGCTGGAACTGGTCCGGACTGCGGTTCACCGCCGGCACCAGGCACGGCATGATCTTCGCCGCGCGGGGGTCGACGTTCTGCCCGACCGCGCCGACCAGCACGAGCAGGTCGTCGCGGACGGAGTTGCCGGTCGGCTGCGGCATGATGCCCTTGAGCCGGCGCAGCGCGTCGATCAGCAGCGCGTCCTTGCCCGCCCAGCGGCGGTAGATGGTGGCCTTGCCGACGCCAGCGCGGGTGGCGATCGCCTCGATCGAGAGCGCCTCGATGGTGCTGCCCTCGGCGAGCAGGTCGAGAGTGGCCTCGACGATCGCCTCGTCGGCGCGGAGGCTCCGCGGTCGCCCGGGCGACCGCGGAGCATCGGCGGTGGACGTCATGTCGGACATTGTCCCGGAACCTAGGCCGTCCCGGCCAACTCGGGCTCGGCGGCGGGAGCCGCCGACGCCGGAGCAAGCGCGTCGCGACCCGGCATCCAGCGCAGCACCACCAGCATGCCGAGGGCGGCGACGATCGCGGACAGTGCCGCCGCCCAGTGCATGGCGGTGACGAAGGCGTCGTTGGCTGCCGAGATCAGCGTGGGAGCCGCCGGTCCGAGTCGTCCGGCGGCCGCGTACGCCCCGGAGATCGACTCGTTGGCCGCGTCCTGCGCCTGCGCGGGCAGGCCGGTCAGCGCGTCGCCCACGTCGCTGCGGTAGACCGCGCTGAGCACCGAGCCGAGGACCGCCACGCCGAGCGCGCCGGCCACCTGACGGACGGTGTTGCTCACCGCGGAGCCCACGCCGGCCTTCTCACGGGGCAGCGCCGACATGATGGACTCGGTGGCCGGCGGCATGATGTTGGCCATCCCGACGCCCTGGATGAAGAACACGACCAGCACGACCCAGATCGGGGTGGACGCGTCGATGAAGGCGAACGCGGCCAGCGCCACCACGGTCAGCCCCAGCCCCACGGCGGCGACCGCCCGGCCGCCGTAGCGGCGGACCATCGCGGCGCTGCGCGGTGCGAAGACCAGCTGGGCGCCGGCGAAGGGCAGGAAGAGCAGACCGGTCTGCAACGGGCTGTAGTCGCGGACCAGCTGCAGGTAGAACGAGCTGAAGAACATCACGCCCATCGCGGCGAAGAACACCAGGCCGACGATGGCCACCGGCGCGGCGAAGCGCGGCACCTTGAACAGCCGGACGTCCAGCGACGGGTGGTCGGAGCGGAGCTCGTGCCGCACGAACCAGGCCAGCACGGCGAGACCCACCACGATCGAACCCCAGGCCACCGGGCGGTCGAAGCCGTGCTCGCCGCCGTCGATGATGCCGTAGGAGAGGGCGACCAGGCCGACCACGGAGAGCAGCACGCCGAGCAGGTCGACGCGGCCGGGACGGGGGTCACGCGACTCGGGGACGAGCAGCGCCACCAGGATCACGCCGGCGACGACCACCGGGACGTTGATCAGGAAGACCGAGCCCCACCAGAAGTGCTCCAGCAGCGTGCCGCCGAGGATCGGGCCGATCGCCACCGCCAGGCCGACCGCGCCGGCCCAGACGCCGATGGCCCGGCCTCGCTCACGCGGGTCGAAGACGTTGGAGATGATCGAGAGCGTCACCGGCATGATGGCCGCGCCGCCGACCCCCATCAGGGCGCGGGCCGCGATGAGCTGCGCGGGGCTGTCGGCGTACGCGGAGAGCAGCGACGCCAGGCCGAACAGCGCCAGCCCGATCATGAGGAAGCGCTTGCGGCCGGCGCGGTCGCCGAGCACGCCGAAGGTGAACAGCAGGCCGGCGAAGACCAGCGTGTAGGAGTTGATGGCCCATTCCAGCTCGCCCTGGCTGGCCCCGAGGCCGTGCACCGGGTCGGCCAGCGTGCGTAGGGCGACGTTGAGGATCGTGTTGTCGAGGACGACGACGAGGAGGCTGATCACCAGCACCCCCAGGATCGCCCACCTCCTCGGGTGTCCTGTGTTGTCGTGCAGCTCCATGCCCGGTTCTCCCCCCGGTTGCACCCGCTCCGCAATACGATACGGGCCAGACTCGTAACGGCGACCAGAGTACGACCGCCATTAACGATACGGAACTGTTTCGTATCGCAAGTGGTCCGCGTCACGTCTCCGCGCGCCGCCACTCCCTCGGCTCCGGCTCGGCCAGGCAGACGTCGACGGCTGCCGGCAGCGCGCCCAGGTGGCCTGCGGGCGCGGCGAGGGGTTCGATCCAGCCCGGTCCGGCGCCGTACACCCGCAGGTGGGAGAAATCCCGGGCGAAGCGCACCAGACGGTACGCGCGGCCGGTCACCGGCGTCTGCGACCACAGCACGACGGTGTACGGACGCGCCCGGCGCACGGCGCTCGTCAGCGCGGGCCACGGCAGCGCGGACCCCAGGTGCAGGCAGCCGCGCCCCCGCTCCCGCAGGGCTGCGGCAAGGGCGTGCAGGCCGAGCGAGTGCGCCTCCCGGTCGGCGCCGGCGAGCAGCACCCCACCGGTCGGCAGGGACCGCCCGGGTTCCCGGCGGTGGACGTCCAGCCCCACCCGGACGCCCTCGGACAGGGCGTGTTCCACGGCGATCTCGGCGGCGTCGCGCCCCGGCAGGCGCGCCAGCAGTGGCTGGCAGACCTGCTCCCAGAGCGCCGGCACGCCCCACTCGGCGGCCAACTCCAGCATCAGCGAGGCGACACGGTTACCGTCCAGGTCCTCGGCCGCCAGCGAGACCTGCTTGAGCGCGGTCTGCACGGCGTCGGCCGGCATCGGATCGGTCAGCACAGGCGTACCCCCGGATAGGTGTTCTTTATCCGGGGTTCGCCGCGAGTGGGCGCGGCGGATGCGCCCGGCGCGGAATTTACCGGCGCGGCCCGACTTGACCCGACCTCCTAGATTGATGATCCACACAGCCCAGCGGAAGGCTCTCCACCCCATGCCTGTCGGCTTCACCATGGCGATCGTCTTCGCCGTCGCCCTGGCCGTCTGCGCCGTCCTGGCACTCGTCGCTCCCGCGCGGTCACTCAAGCGGGTGGCCGCTCTCGCCGCGCTCGGCTTCGTCGCCCTCACCCTGCTGGTCGGCCTCGCCTCCAGCGCCCACTCGGTGCCCATCCGCTCGGTCGGCATCGTGACCAGCTTCGGCAAGCCCACCGGCGAGGTGACCGGCTCCGGCCTGAAGTGGGTGGCGCCCTGGCAGAAGGTCGGCGAGTGGGACGCGGGCCGACAGAAGTATGACCACATCGGCGGCGACAACTGCGTCCGGGTACGCACGGGGACACTCGCCGACGCCTGCGTCGAGGTGCTCATCGAGTGGCAGGTCAAGCCGGAGAACGCGCCCAAGCAGTTCATGGACTACAAGGGCGACTTCGACAGCTTCCGGGGACAGCGGGTGGGCGTGCAGCTCGACAGCGCGGTCAACGACGCGTTCGCCGCGTACAACCCGTTGGAGAAGATCGACGCGCGGACCGGTGACCTGAACGTGGACCTCAAGCCGTTCGCGGCGAACATCAAGACCAGCGGCGAGAACCGCCTCGCCACCGACGTCGACATCCTGTCGGTGACCATCACGCGGGTTAACCACGACGACAAGACCGAGGGCAACATCAAGGCGTTCCAGGACAAGCTGGCACAGACCCGCAACCTGGAGCAGGACCGCAAGAACGCCGAGATCTCCAAGCAGATCACCGAGACCAACGCGAAGGTCGACAAGGTGACCCGCTGCCTGGAGATCGCCGAGAAGAACGGCGCCAACCCGGGCCTGTGCATCAACCCCGGCATCGTCACCGGTAAGTGACGCGGCCGCCGGGCCGGCCGGGGGCGGATGCGGCGAGAAGACGAGGACCACGATCCAGGCCCAGGCCGCGTACACCGGCAGGTAACCGGTCTGCTCCAGGCGGACACAGTTCGCCTCCTCAGGGTCGACATCGTGATCACATGACGAGTCAGTCCAGCGTGACGACCCAGCGGGCGCCCTCGCCCCGCGCCAACTTCTCGAACGCGACCGGTGCCTCGTCCAGCGACATCGTGCCGCTGACCAGCACACCCAGGTCCAGCGTGCCGTCGGCCAGCTCGCCGGCCAGCACCGGCACCTCCCGGTCCGGGTCGGACGAGCCGTACACCGAGGAGCGCAGCGTACGGGCGGAGTGGAAGATGTCGAGCGCGCCGAGGCTGACCATGTCATCCTTGGCGCCCATGCCGACCACGGTTACCCCGCCCCCACGACGGGTGAGTCGCCAGGCCGCCCGGATGGTGGCGGCCCGACCGACGCACTCGAAGGCGTGGTCGACGCCTCGGCTCTCGGTGCGCGCCCGTACCTCCTTGGAGAGCCGGTCGTCGGAGAGCAGGAAGTCGGTCGCCCCGGCCGCGAGGGCCAGGTCCCGTTTCGCCTCGGCGACGTCGATGGCCAGGATCGTCGTGGCACCGGCCCGGCGAGCCGCGGCCAGGACGGCCAGGCCGACCCCGCCGAGCCCGACGACAGCTACCGACTCGCCGGGCGCGACCCGGGCGGTGGTCCGGACCGCGCCGAGGCCGGTGAGCACCGCGCAGCCGAGCAGCGCGGCCTGCTCGGGCGGCAACCCGGCGGGGATCGGGACGACGGCGCTCTCCGGCACCACCACCGCCTCGGCGAGCGCGCCGAGACCGAGCGTCAGGTGCAGCGGGACCCCGTCCTCGGTCTCGCCACGCGGCACGGTCGGGGCCGTCGTGTCGGCGCAGAGCCACGGCTCGCCGCGCTGACACCACCAGCAGGCCCGGCAGGCCGGCGCCCAGTTCAGCACCACCGGTGTGCCGATCGCGAGCCGGCTGCCCGGCCCGACCTCGGCCACCACCCCGGTCGCCTCGTGCCCGAGGGCCAGCGGAAACCTCGCGGCGATGGTGCCGTTGACCATGGACAGGTCGGAGTGGCAGACACCGGCCGCCCGGATCGTCACCCGCACCTGTCCGGGGCCGGGGGCGGGCAGACGTACCCGCTCGACCCGAAGCTCGGCGCCGGGCCCGCGCGCGACCAGCGCGCGAACGACGACCGGCGCGGACGCCGACTCGACACCTCCCGGCGCGGCCGGGGACAGCTCGGGACCGGTCATCGCTGGATCGCCTTCAGTTCGCAGAACTCGGCGAGCCCGTGCGTGCCCAGCTCCCGGCCGAGGCCGGACTGCTTGTAGCCGCCGAAGGGGGCGAGCGGGTTGAACGGCGCGCCGTTGATGTCGACGGCCCCGGTACGCAGGCGTCGCGCCACCGCGAGCGCCGCCTCGGTGTCGGCGGACCAGACCGCGCCGGCCAGCCCGTAGCGCGAGTTGTTGGCGATGGCCACGGCCTCGTCGGTGTCGTCGAAGGGGATGACGGCGAGGACGGGACCGAAGACCTCCTCCTGGGCGAGCGCGCTGTCCGGGTGCACGTCGGCGAAGACGGTCGGGGCGACGAAGTGACCGCGCGCCGGGACCGGGGCGTCCGGGCCACCGACGACCAGCCGCGCGCCGTCGGCGAGCGCCTGCTCGACGTGGTCGCGTACCCGCTTCGCCTGGGCGGCGGAGACCAGCGGGCCGAGCCGGGTGGCCGGGTCGAACGGGTCGCCGAGCCGGTAGCCGGCCACCGCTTTCGCGATCAGGTCGAGCGCCTCGTCGTACCGGTCGCGGTGCACCAGCATCCTGGTCCACGCCGTGCAGGTCTGACCGGAGTTGAGCAGGGCGTTGCCGACGCCCACCTTGACCGCGGTGGCCAGGTCGGCGTCACCGAGGATCACGTTGGCGGACTTGCCGCCCAGCTCCAGCGCGACGCGGGCGATCCGGTCGGCGGCGCTGCGCATGATCCGGGTGCCGGTGGCGGTGCTGCCGGTGAACGAGACGAGGTCGACGTCGGGGTGTCCGGCCAGGGCCTCGCCGACGACCGCGCCGGTGCCGGGGACCAGGTTGAGCACACCGGGTGGCAGGCCGGCCTCGCTGACCGCGTCGAAGAGCAGGTACGCGGTCAGCGGGGTCAGCTCGCTGGGCTTGAGCACGACCGTGCATCCGGCGGCGAGCGCGGGCGCCACCTTCGCCATCACCTGGTGCAGGGGGTAGTTCCAGGGGGTGATCGCGCCCACCACGCCGATCGGCTCGCGGACGACGAGGGAGTTGCCGATGGTCTCCTCGACCGGAGGGTGGGCGGCGAGCGCCACGTGGTCGCGCAGCACGGTCAGCGGGAGTCCGACCTGCACGCGGGTGGCGAGCTTGAGCGGCGAGCCCTGCTCCACGGCGATGGCGTGGGCGAGGTCGTCGGCGCGGGCGGCGAGTGCGGTGTGCAGCCGGTCGAGGTGAGCGGAGCGTTCGGCGGGCGCGGTGGCCGCCCAGCCCGCGAAGGCGGCGCGGGCGGCGGCGACGGCGGCGTCCACGTCGGCCGCCGTGCCGGCGGGCACCTGCCCGACGGTGTCGCCGGTGCTCGGGCTCTCCACCTCGATCACGTCGGTGCCGGCGGGAGGCGTCCACTCGCCGCCGATGTGCACGTGGCGCCGGAGGCGCAGGAGGTCGGGCAGCGGTGACGGCGGGGCGGCGAGGTCCATGGCGTCCCTTCGAGGGTGGGCGACGGGCGATGGCGACCGGGATCGGTGGTGGGATGTGCGGCGGGCGGTGGCGGCGAAACTAGCGCTGGGAGTTTGGACGCTACCCGCTGGGCTGGCCAGACTCCACAGTGCCGAGGGGGCCGACGGTGCGGTCGTACTCGGCCGCCAGGCCGTGCAGCAGCGCGTCCAGGCCGAGAGCGAAGGCACCCTCGTCCACGCTCTGCTGGTGCTCGGCGAGCCGGTGCGCCTGGCGCAGGTGCGGGTAGTGCGCGGCGTACAGCTCCGGGTCCTCGACGAATCCGCGGGCGAACGAGTTGAGCGCCGACCCGGCCACGAAGTAGCGCAGCGCCGCGCCGATGTGGGTGGCCCGGGCCGGCGGCCAGCCGGCGCGGACGAGGCCACCGTAGACCGCGTCGGCCATGGCGAGGGCGGCCGGTCGTCGACCCGGACCCTGCGCCAGGTACGGCACGATGTTCGGGTGCGCGGTGAGCGCCCGCCGGTACGACCACGCCCAGTCACGCGAAGCGGCGACCCAGTCGCGGCTGACGAATCCGCTGGTGTCGACGGTGCCGGTGACCCCGTCGGCGACCGCGTCGAGGATCTCGTCCTTGGTGGCGAAGTGGTTGTAGAGCGAGGGCCCCTGCACTCCGAGCGCGGCGGCGAGCCGGCGGGTGGAGAAGGCGGGCAGGCCCTCGGCGTCGATCAGCGCGGTGGCTGTCTCGACGATCAGCTGCCGGGTGAGCCGGGGCTGGCGGGGTCGGGGCACTGCGCTCCTCGTCGGGTCTGGGCGATGGGGTCTGGACGCATCAAAACTTACACCGCTAGTTTAATGGTGACCGGCCACGCCGACGCCAGGAGGACGATCGTGGACTTTTCGCTCAGCGACGAGGAGCGGGCGGTGCGGGACACCGCCCGGTCGTTCATCCAACGCGAGGTGATGCCGCTGGAAACGGAGGTTCTCCGCCGGGAGCGGGCGCACCAGCCGAGCCTGGACCACTCCGAGGTGCGCGAGCTGCAACTCAAGGCGCGCAAGTTCGGCTTCTGGGGCCTCGCGACCCCCGAGGAGTACGGCGGGATGAACCTGCCGGCCGTCCTCCAGTCACTGATCTGGACGGAGCTGGGCCACACGTTCGTGCCGTTCCGCTTCGGCGGCGAGGCCGACAACATCCTGTTCCACGCCACCGAGGAGCAGAAGCGGGAGTTCCTCATCCCGACGATCGAGGGCGAGCGCCGTTCCTGCTTCGCGATCACCGAGCCGGGGGCCGGCTCGGACGCCGCCAACATCCGGCTCTCCGCCCGCCGCGACGGCGACGACTGGATCCTCGACGGCGAGAAGACCTTCATCACCGGCGGTCACGACGCCGACTTCGCCATCGTCGTCGCGGTGACCGACCGGGAGAAGGGCGCCCGCAACGGCGGCGCGACCGCGTTCCTGGTGGACCGGGCGATGGGCTGGCGCTCCGAGTTCATCCAGACCATGGGCGAGGGCGGGCCGGCGTCACTGATCTTCGACGGCGTACGCGTGCCGCACCGCAACATCCTCGGCGAGATCGGGCAGGGCTTCACCCTCGGCATGGAGTGGATCGGCAAGGGCCGCTACACCATCCCGTCGCACGCCATCGGCATTGCCGAGCGGGTGTTGCAGATGGCCATCGAGTACGCCAACACCCGGGAGACGTTCGGCGCGAAGATCGGCACCAACCAGGCCATCCAGTGGATGATCGCCGACTCGGAGACCGAGTTGGAGGCGGCCCGCTGGCTGGTGCTGCGCTCGGCGTGGACCGTCGACCAGGGCCTCGACCCCCGGCACGCGTCGTCGATGGGCAAGCTCTACGGCGCCGGAATGGTCAACCGGGTCGTCGACCGGGTGCTCCAGATCCACGGCGGCATGGGCTACACCCGGGAGCTGCCCATCGAGCGCTGGTACCGGCAGGTCCGGCTCTACCGCATCTTCGAGGGCACCGACGAGATGCAGCGGCTGATCATCTCCCGTGACCTGCTGCGCGGGTACACGAAGATCGGCGGTCACCTGGCCTGAGCCGCGTCACCCCGCCAGCGCCTCCAGGGCGGCGTCCACGTCCGCCTCGGTCGAGTAGAGGTGGAACGAGGCGCGGACCCGGCCGGCCCGGACCGCCGCGCGGATGCCGGCCGCCGCGAGGCGCTGCTGGGCGTCCGGCACGTCGACGGCGACGATGGCGCTGTCCCCCGGCTGCCGGCCCAGGCCGGTCAGGAACCGGTTGGCCAGCGCCACGTCGTGCGTCTGGATCGCCGGCACGCCGATCTCGGCGACCAGTTCCATGGCGGGGGCGGCGCCCACCCAGCTGAACCAGGCCGGTGAGATGTCGAACCGGCGGGCGTCGTCGGCCAGCCGTAGCGGCGGCCCGTAGTAGGAGGCGTGCGGGTCGCCGCCCGCGTACCAGCCCGCCGCGTCGGGGCGCAGGCGCTCGCGCAGCGCGGGGGCGAGATAGGCGTACGCGGTGCCGCGCGGGTTCATCAGCCACTTGTAGCCGCCCACGGCCACCACGTCGGCCCGGCTGCCGTCGAACGGCAGCCACCCGCACGCCTGGGTCGCGTCCACCACCACCAGCGCGCCGTGCGCCCGGGCCGCGGCCACGATCTCGTCGTACGCGGCGACGGCGCCGTCGGACGACTGCACCAGGCTGAACGCGACCACGTCCGTGTCGGCGTCGACAGCGTCGGCCAGCCGGTCCGCCGGCACCGTGCGGACCGTCACGCCCCGCTCCTGCTGCACCAGCCAGGGGAACAGGTTCGAGGTGAACTCGATCTCCGGAACGACAACGGTGGCGCCGGCCGGCAGGGACGCCGCCACCGGCGCGAGCATCTGGGAGACCGTCGCCCCGACGGCCACGTCGGCGTCGGGCACCCCGATCAGGCCGGCGAACGCCGTCCGGGCCCGCTGCACCGACTCGCCCCAGCCCTCCCAGGACGTGCTGCCGACCCGCCACTGGGCGAGGGAGTCCTGCAACGCCGTCCAGGCCGGCTCGGGCGGCAGCCCGTAGGAGGCGGTGTTCAACCAGCCGGGCTCCGGCTTCCACAACTGCTGCGCCTGCGCGATCTCCATGGCACCGACGCTAGGCGGGTTACCGCAGGTGAGCGACGGCCAATCGGCGATCGGCGGCCTGTCGGTGGGTCTGCCCGGCCGTGGTCGGGCAGACAGCCCGGCGCGGAGGCGGCGGCGCCGGCAGACGTGGCCATGGACACCGATTGTGCACAAGGGACTACGCTTTTCGACATGGACGACGGTGCGATTGTCGAGGCCCGGCACCGCATAGCTGCCGCCACCGACGGGCATGTCAAGCTCGGCGGTCTCGGCCTCTCCAGTGGCGACCTGGCCGAGCTGCTCCGCGACAGTCCGGCTCTCGCTCACGTGACAGTCCTCGATCTGTCCGACAACAGCCTGGACACCCTGCCGGACGCGGTCGCCGCCTGGACCTCCCTCAGATCCCTCGACCTGAGTGACAACAGGCTCAGCGGGCTACCGGACGCCGTGGCCGCCTGGACCTCCCTCACCGCGCTGGGCCTGGACCGCAACCGGCTCACCGCCCTGCCCGAGGCGGTCGCCGGCTGGACGTCCCTCGTCGTGCTGCGGCTGGCCGGCAACCGGCTCACGGCCCTGCCCGACGCCGTCGCGCACTGGACCTCCCTCACCGCGCTGGGCCTGGACGGCAACCACCTCACCACCCTGCCCGCCACGTCCGCCTCCTGGACCTCCCTCACCGCGCTGCGGCTGGCCGACAACCAGCTCGCCGCCCTGCCCGACGCCGTCGCGCACTGGACCTCCCTCACCGTGCTGCACCTGGACGGCAACCGGCTCACCACCCTGCCCGACGCCGTCGCCACCTGGACCTCACTCACCCACCTGACCCTCGAAGGCAACCAGCTCACGGCCCTGCCCGACGCAGTCGCGCACTGGACCTCCCTTGTCGAGCTGTACCTGGACGGCAACCGGCTCACGGCCCTGCCGGACGCGATCGGCGGGCTCGCCAAGCTGCAGACCCTCGTCGTGAGCGGTAATCCGCTCGCGCCCGAGGTCCTGGCCGCCGAGATGGAGGGCACGGAAGCGCTGCTGGCGTTCCTGCGGGACGTCGGCACCGACGGGATCTCGATCTCCGAGGCCAAGCTCCTGTTCGTGGGTGCCGGCGAGGCCGGGAAGAGTTCCCTGCTCGGCGCGTTGCGAGGCGAACCCTGGCGAGATCGTCACCAGACGCAGGGCATGGACATCAAACCGCTGGTGGTCAGCCACGCCGGCCGCGAGATCACCCTGAACGGGTGGGATTTCGGCGGCCAACAGGCGTACCAGCCGGCCCACCAGGTGTTCTTCAGCGCCGCAGCGGTCTACGTCGTCGTCTGGAAACCACGTCCGGGTGTCGTGGCCGGCATGGTGGAATCCTGGATCGCCATGATCGCGCACCGGGCACCGGACGCCCGGGTCCTCGTGGTCGCGTCCCACGGCGGCCCGTCCTCGCGGGCGGACTCCATCGACGGACAGCACCTGCGGCAGCGCTTCGGCGATCTGATCGTCGGTTTCCACGAGGTCGACAGTGCCGTCCCGGACGACCGGCTGGAGGCGTTACGGGAGGCGATCGCCGTGGCCGCCGGCACGCTCCCACACGTGCACCGCAACTACCCGGCGAGCTGGCAGCGGACGATCGAGGCGGTCAGCGCCGGTGGCCAGCAGGTGATCGACTACCACGGCTACGAGGCGGCGGCCGCCACGCAGGGACTGAACGCCTTCCAGGCCCGCACACTGGCCAGCAATGCCCACCACCTGGGTAAGTGGATCTACTACGCGGACGACGACGCACTGGCCGCGTTCGTGATCCTCCAACCGGACTGGCTCAACGTCGCGATCGCCGCCGTCCTCGACAGCCGGGACGCTGTCGACGCCCTCGGTCTCGTCGAACACCGCACGCTCGGTAGGCTGTGGAGCGCCGCGCAGGCGCCCGACGGCACGGTCTACACGAGGGAACAGCAGCGACTGTTCCTGGCGCTCATGGGGCGCTTCGAGCTGACGTACCAGGTCTCCCTCGACGCCTCTCCCCAGCCGGTGAGCCTCATCGCGCAACTCGTTCCCGTCGCACAGCCGGACCTGCGCAGGGCGTGGGTCGACTTCCGCCCCGGCGACCGCGAGTACCTGGAGGTGTGCCGGATCTCGGAGGGGCCCGCGGGCCGCGTGGTCATTCCCGACTCCCTGATGTACCGGCTCATCGTCCGCCTGCATCACCAGCGCTACACGGAACCCGACTCCCTGCAGGGCCTGCACTGGCAGCAGGGCATGGTCCTGCAGAGCCGGTACGGTGCCCGCGCACTTCTCACGGTGCGTACCGATGTCGGTGTCCAGGTCCAGGTGCGCGGCCCGGACGCCGTCACCTACCTGCGACAGGTCACCGACGAGATCCGCTACTGCATCGAGCGGTTCTGGCCGGGCCTGACCACCGTCGCCCTCGTCGGCTGCCGTGACGACTGCGGCCTGGCCGCGCCGGGCGCGGGCCTGTTCGACGTCGACAAGCTCATCAAGTTGCGCGACGCGCACGGCCAGACCGTCGCGCAGTGTCCCATCTCCGGGTGCGACGCCTTCCCCGCCATCGACTCGCTGTTGGGCGGTTCGCGCGCCAGCGACGACGCGCTGGCCCTCCTACAGGACGGCGTGGCGCTGGTGGACAGCCATGTCCGCGGGCTCAGTAAGCGACTCACCGACCTCAGCGACACCGTCAAGGCCAACCTCGCCAGCGTGAACGCACAGCTGACCGCGTTGATGTGGCAACTCAACGACGAGGCCGCGGACGGCCCCCGGCTGTTCACCCTCACTCCCGTCGGGGCGTCCCTGCGCAATCCGCAGTGGACGTCCATCCGGATGCGGCTGACGCTGTACTGCGAGCACTCGCTCCAGCCCGTCCACGTCCTCGAGCCCGATCGGCGCGACGCCGGCGTCTACACCATCGACGTCTCACGGGAGTGGTGGGTCCGGGCCGTACCGCTCCTGAGGGCCACCACCATGCTCCTCAAGCCTCTGCTCGGCGTGGGTATGGCCGAACTCAAACTCGAGTTCAACGACGATCAGTGGAAGGCCGTCGAGGAGCAGGTCGCGATGGCGAACGAGACGTTGAACGCCGCTGCGGAGGCCACGAACCAGCTCACCGCCGGCGACCACAGCGCCGGTCTGGCGCAGCGGGTCCCCGGCGCACCGACGTCACCGATCATCGCCGAGGGCGCCACCCTGCGGACGCTGCACGTCGCGTTGCGCGCCCAGGACGTCACCATCGCCGACCTCCGCAAGGTCGTCCGCCCGGACGGCCGCATCCTCTGGGTCCACCGTCAGTTCGAGCACCGCTACCACAGCGGCCTACCTGTCATCCCCTGACCGGACCGACGCACGGTCCTCGGCGTGGGTGCGCCAGACGCGTGGCACCACTACTGCGAACTCCACGTCCGGGACATCGGTGACGATGCCAGGGAGATCAATGGGCGGGTCGTGATCGCCCGCAGGAGTTCTGTGCGACGGCCGTCGTGGCGACGAGCTGACCGCGAGGGCCAGCCTGGTCGTCGCACCGGATGCTCCAGATCCACGACGGCAGGCGATTCGTGGCACTCGGAGTGGCCTCCGGAGAGGGTTGTCGCGTTGAGGGGCCGCGGCCACGCACGCGCCGCAGCCCCTCAGGGTCATACTGCCCGGCCAGGACGCGAGGTTCGGCGGATGGTCAGGGGATCACCGGTGACGGCGGCAACGTGCCCAGCCGGCGGCGGTTCGGTGAGAGCGGAGACAGCTTGGCGGCCACCCGGATAGCGGTGACGAGGGCGCTCTCCTGGCTGTCCACGTCGAGAACGTGACTGCCAGCGAACCAGAGCCCATCGCAGCCGTTTCTGCTGTGCAGCACGGACTGCGCCCGGATGAAGTCCGGCGTGATCACGGGGTGGCGGAAGGTCGTCTCCGCCAGCAGTTGCTCCGGCTCCTGCCGGCGGTTCAGGGCCCAACTCTTGTAGAGGGTGACGTCGCCGCGCAGTTGCTGGAAGGCGATCGACGCCTCTGCGTGGTCGCCGTCTCGCAGGATGTTGAACGACGACCAGTCCGTGGACGCAGCCGGCATGTAGACGGGGTCCCGGTGCACGACGATCCGCGCCGGCATGTACCCGAAGCGGCGGTAGGCTCGAACGAGCGGATCGGCACCGGGTAGTTGAGCGACCAGCGTCGTCGCCGGCTCCGGTGGTAGCGCCAGCACCACGTGCTCCGCGACGTGCACCCGACCCGCGGCATCGACGACCCGGTACAGCGCACCGTTCCGAGAAAGCCCAGTGGCAGCCGAGTTGGTCAGCGCGGTCACGGTGGTGAACTCACCGGCGAGAGCCGCGATGACGGCTTGCAGACCGTCCCGTGCGTTGACGTACTCCGTCCGTTGCTCGGCACCGTCGCCGACGAGCGGCCGAACTCCGAGCGCCAACGCGGCGCGCGCCGAGAAAGCCTTGGCCTGAGGGATCGAAGCGCCATTCACGGACGCAACGAACGGATAGACAAGACTCTGTTTCAGAGTTTCATCGACGGCCAATGCCTCGACGAACTCGCCGACGGTGGTATCCCAGTCTTGGCGAGTCTCCAGGTCCTTTGCCCCGGCCATGACCGCGCCGATAGCCTGCAGCCCGGGCAGGTAGGGCAGCACGTCGGTGATCGGACGCCCGGCCGAGGGTGAGACCATCACCGGGGTTTGCACCCCATACTGCGCGACGGTGTTGTACAAGGCGTTCGGTACGGTCGGCAACTGCAGAACCGACGTCACGAGTTTGTGATAGATCGGGTGTGAGGCTGGCCCGAAGAATTGCGCACCGAGATCGACGGCCACCTGACGGCCGTCGACGTCGAGCTGGACGGTGGCGTTGTGACCGCCCAGCGTGGACGCCGCCTCCAGCAGCGTCACATTGCAATACCCATCCATCAGCCAAGCGGCGGCGACCCCGGCGATCCCACCGCCGATCACCACGACCCGCGTCCCGGCACGACCGGGCAAGGCTGCTTCGGCGGCCCCCGGCCGACCAGCGGCGCCCAGCAGCGCCGCCGCCGCACCGGCACCCGCCGACGCAAGAACACCCCGCCTTGAAAGCTGCGGTGAACTGCGGTAGTTGGTCATCTACCGATCCTCCCCTTCCGGAAAGACTAGGTATCAACAGTCGAGCACAGTGGGATGCCAAGTGCGGCTCGCAGCAAGGCAGGGAAATTATTCGATTCGGGAAAGCCGCCTGTCAACACTTTCCCTCGATCGCGGCCGAGCACGGGCCCCCAGCTGGGAATAAACCAAAAATAAAGTTGCTGCTCCATAATGGACTGTGCGTTCGATGACCGCTGGTCAGCTGAAACCTCCGTCACCGACAGCGGGGCAGAACCGATCCGTCGCCGACGGCGCGTGCGCTCAACTGGTCCGCCATTTCTGGTTGGCTCTGCCATTGCACTGCCAGATCTGCAGCCGGGCACCGTTGTCCATGTTCGCGTCGAGCACGTCAACGCACTTGGCCGCTTGGATGTTGACCAGGTCGTGGGCCTTGTTCAGGTTGAACCTCTGCGAACTGGCACCAGAGCAGTCGGCCAGTTGAACGGCGGCACCCTCTGCGGTGGAGCCACCGGCGACGTCCAGGCACTTGCCCATCGAGCGGACCGTACCGTCACCGGGAAAAGTCCACAGCTGCTTCGCCGTCCGACTACAGTCCCCGATCTGCAGTCGGACACCAGCCGTGGCGTTGCCGCCCGGAATCTCGATGCAACGACTGCTCGCGAACCCGAGGATCTGCTTCCCTGGGTCGGTGGCGCCCTGCGACGGGGCAGCCGACTGCTGGGCCGGATCTCTCGGGACCGTCGCGCCGGGGCCGCTTTCCGGCGCGGACTTCCCGGACGCGGTCGAGAACGGCCCCACGGCGGGTCCAGACCGGGGGGCGCCCACCACCGGCAAGCCTCCAAAGCCATCCGTGATGAGCGCATAGAGGTCCGTGCTCGCGGACCATTCGGCGGCCGGGGTGGTCCAGCGGATCGAATAGCCGTGCCCGTTCTGAGCGACGAACGCCCGACTCACCGCCCGCATCGGCGTGCCGTCCTCGTCGGTGTACGTCCACTCCCATTCTGCGGCCCGCACCTGAAGACGTAGCGCAGTGAGCCGCACCTGCCGGTAGTCGGCGTACCGCTCGCGTTCGGCCGCTTCCCTCGTCCGCAGGTCGGCAGGAAGGTCCCCGGGGATGGGCCGGAGTTCGTCGACGACGAGCAGCCGCCTGCCGTCCGGCTCACGGAACTCGACCCGCCCACCGTCACGCTGCGCCTGCCAGCCGTCCGGCAACGGCAGGCTGAAGCGGGGATCATCGCGGTAGTAGTGCCAACCCGCAGGCGGCAGCGCCCTGATCTCCGACAAGCCGCTCGTCGACGGGTTCGCGGTCGGTGCCGCAGCCGACTTGTCGCTCACGTCGCCGCGCAGCCCACCGTTGAGCACCGTCGCGGTCACCAGCACCACCAGCAGTAGGCCGGCGGCCAGTGCGCCGCTCAGCCGGGCCCGACGCATGCGCCCTTTCGTCGATACGGGCACGTCGGTAGCACCTTCCGGCGCGGGCGGGCTGACTTCGGCGGTGACCAGCCCGGGCACGATCTCCGGCCGGAGCGCCCTACGGATGTCGTCCGCCCCGGCGATCGAACCGTCGCCGTCGCCATCCCCCGCAGCGACCGGGTCGTCGACGTTGCTGCCCTCCGGAGCGTCCTGCTCGCTCAGGCTGACGGCCTGGCGGAGCAGCCGCTCAGCCTCCTCGCCACTGATCCGCTGGTTCGGCTCCCGGCGCAGTAGCCCTTCAAGCAGTGGGGTCAGCTGACCGGCCCGCTGGGCTTGCGGCGGCGGCTCGGTCACGAGCGCCGCCAGTGTGGCGATCGATGACGACCGCTGGTAGGGGGTGCGACCCTCGACCGCCGCATAGAGGGTGGCACCGAGCGACCAGAGGTCCGCGGCTGGGCCCACCGTACCGTCGGTGGCTCGCTCCGGGGCGAGGAACGCCGGCGAGCCGAGCACCATCCCGGTCTGGGTCATCCGTGGGTCGCCGGGGAGCGTTGCCAGGCCGAAGTCGGTCAACACCACTCTGCCGTCGTGGGCGAGCAGCACATTGGCCGGCTTGACGTCCCGGTGCAGAACGCCGGCCCGGTGCGCGGCGCGCAACGCGGCCAGCACGCCCAACCCGATCCTCGCGGCACGGGACGCCGACATCGGCCCCTCGGCCGTGAGCACCTCCTGCAGTGACCGGGACGGGACCAGTTCCATGACGATCCACGGGTCGTCGCCCGAGTGCAGGACGTCGAAGACCCGTACCACGTTGACGTGGCCCAGCCGGGCGACCGCCCGCGCCTCGCGCATAGACCGTTCCCGCATCTCCCGGCGCTCGCCGTCCGGCAGACCGGGCGACGCCACCAGCTCCTTGATGGCGACGTCCCGGTGGAGCATCTCGTCCCGGGCGAGCCACACGCGGCCCATCCCACCCTGGCCGAGTGGACGGACCAGCCGGTAACGGTCGGCAATCAACTGTCGAGAGGCGTCAGGCACTCAGGGAAGATACCGGGCGCTGTTTACGCACCCAATTCGTGACGCAATAGAGAAGACAACAGTTAGGTAAGTCACAAATATCGTCGGCGTGTAACCAAACATGTCACCTTGACGCAATTTCACTATCGTCGCCTAGAGCGACATTACCACCACGCATGAACGAAATATGCGGCTGCCAATGTGCAGGGCTCGCCACCCCGCTACGGACTCATGGTGATCGACACGAGTGCGGCGACGACGGGGGCTCCCTGGAACGCGGACACCCCGATCTCGCCGCCGACCCGGAGTCAGGCCGGGGTGGTCACCTTCTCGTCGTCGGACCGACGCCGCACCGGCTCGTCGTCGTGGTCGTCGAGCATGGTGGCCTCGTCGAACGGGTCGTCGCCGCGCAGCACCGCGGTCGCCCGTTCCCGGTCGAACTCGCCGGTCCAGGTGCCCACCAGCACGGTCGCCACCGCGTTGCCGGCGAAGTTCGTCAGCGCGCGGGCCTCCGACATGAACCGGTCGATGCCGACGATCAGCCCGACCCCGTCGACGAGGTCCGGACGGTGCGACTGGAGGCCACCGGCCAGCGTGGCGATGCCGGCGCCGGTCACGCCCGCCGCACCCTTCGACGCGATGATCATGAACAGCAGCAGCGACACCTGCTCGCCGATGGAGAGCGGATTGCCCAGCGCGTCGGCGATGAACAGCGACGCCATCGTCAGGTAGATGGCCGTGCCGTCCAGGTTGAACGAGTAGCCGGTCGGCACCGTGATGCCGACGACCGGCTTGCTGACGCCGAAGTGCTCCATCTTGGCGATCAGCCGGGGCAGTGCCGACTCCGACGACGACGTCGAGAGGATCAGCAGGAACTCCCGGCCCAGGTAGCGCAGCAGCGAGAAGATCGAGATCCGGGCGATGAACCAGAGCAGCGCGCCCAGGACCACCAGCACGAAGATCAGACAGGTGGCGTAGAAGCCGAGCATGATCTGGGCGAGGCTCTTGAGGGCGTCCACGCCGGTCGCGCCGACCACGGCGGCCATGGCCCCGAACGCGCCGATCGGTGCCAACCACATGATCATGGCAAGAACCTTGAACACCACCCGCTGGATGACGGCGATCGCGCCGAGCACCGGTTCACCACGCCGACCCATCGCCTGCACGGCGAAGCCGACGAGCAGCGCCACCAGCAGCGTCTGGAGCACCTCGCCCTCGGTGAGCGCGGAGAGCATCGTGGTCGGGATGATCCCGAGCAGGAACTCCGTCGTATCGGCGGCCTCGCCACCGGCGGCGGCCTTGCCCGCGCCCGCGAGGTCCGGGCCCAGGTTCAGGCCGGAGCCGGGGTGGATGAGGTTGCCGACGACCAGGCCGATGGCGAGCGCGACCGTCGACATGGTGAGGAAGTAGCCGAGGGCGAGGCCGCCGACCTTGCCGACCTTCGCGGCCTGCCGGACCGACCCGACCCCGAGCACGATGGTGCAGAAGATGACCGGGCTGATCATCATCTTGATCAGGTTGACGAAGCCGGTGCCGATCGGCTTGAGTTCCTTGCCGAAATCGGGAGCGACCAGGCCGACCACGATGCCGGCGAGCACGGCCGCGATGACGGCCAGATACAAAAAGCGGGTACGGTCCCGGCGGGCCGGCGGCTCCGCAGTGGTGGTAGGTGCGGTGGTGTCCATGTCGACAATGTGAAGCGCGTCTCACCCGTTGACAGCCTTGCGGTCATTCTGTTCACCGCGAAAACCTCAGGGAGGTGTTGGAGGTGGCCCGACGCCAGTGGAGCATCGCCGGGCAGCTCTTCGCGCTCCAGGCGGTGGTGGTCACGCTGCTCGTGCTGGCCGGCGCGGCGGGTGCCGTCTGGCTGGCCCGCACGGACTCCCGCCAGGCCGCGCAGGAGGAGGTGCTCGCGGTGGCGCAGACCGTGGCCAACTCCCCCGACGTCCGCGCCGCCCTCACGACCGCCGACCCCGCCCGCACCCTCCAGCCGTACGCCGAGTCGACCCGGCACGCCACGGGCACCGACTTCGTGGTCGTGATGGCCCCTGACCGCACCCGCTTCTCCCATCCCACCCGCAGGCAGATCGGCGAGCCGTTCGTCGGCGAGATCGGGCCCGCCCTGGCGGGCCATCCGTTCACCACCACCAACGTCGGGACGCTCGGCGAGTCGGTGCGCGCGGTCGTTCCGGTGTACGACGAGCAGCAGCGCATCATCGGTCTGGTCTCGGTGGGCATCACCACCCGGGCGATCAACCGCAAGCTGCTGCGCCAGCTTCCCGTGCTCCTCGGCGTCACCGCGCCGGCGCTCGCGCTCGCCGCGACCGGTTCATGGTTGCTCAGCCGCCGCCTGCGCCGCCAGACCCACGGCCTCGGACCGACGCAGATGACCCGGATGTACGAGTACTACGACGCGGTCCTGCACTCGGTGCGCGAGGGTCTCGTCGTGCTGACCACCGACCGGCGGGTGGCGTTGATCAACGACGAGGGCCGACGGCTGCTCGGGCTGGACGCGGACGAGCCGGTCACCGACCAGCCGGTGGCCGGCGTGGACCTACCACCCGCGGTGGCCGAGCTGCTCGGCTCCGGCCGCGACGCCCTCGACGAACCCATGCTGGCCGGTGACCGGGTGCTGGTGGCCAACCAGCGGACCGCCCGCTTCGAGGGCTCGGCGCTCGGCACCGTGCTGACCCTGCGCGACCAGACCGAGCTGCGAGCCCTCGCCAGCGAGCTGGACTCGGTCCGCGCGCTGACCGAGGCGTTGCAGGCGCAGACCCACGAGTCGGCCAACCGTCTGCACACCGTGCTCACGCTCGTGGAGCTGGGCCGCGCCGACGAGGCGGTCCGGCTCGGCACCCGCGACCTGGCCCTCGCCCAGCAGCTCACCGACCGGGTGGTCGACGCGGTCACCGAGCCGGCCCTCGCCGCGCTGCTGCTCGGCAAGTCCGCACAGGCCGGCGAGCGCGGCGTGGACCTGGTGATCGAGCCGGACTGCCGCCTCGACGACAGCCCGCTGCCGACGAACGACCTGCTCACCGTCGTCGGCAACCTCGTCGACAACGCCCTGGAGGCGGTCGCCGGTACGCCCCCGCCGCGTACCGTGCGGGTCTTCGTCGGCGCTGTCGACGACGAGTTGGTGGTCCGGGTCGCCGACAGCGGCCCGGGACTGGCGAAGGACCGGGTGGCGGACGCGTTCCGACGTGGCTGGTCCACCAAGAGCACCGGGCGGGGCCTCGGTCTGGCGCTGATCGGGCAGGTCGTGCGCCGCCACGGCGGCAGCGCCGAGGTGACCCGCTCGGACGACGGCGGCAGCCTGTTCACGGTCCGACTACCGCTCGGCGGCACGCGATGACCGACATCCGGGTACTGGTCGTCGAGGACGAGCCGCTGCTGGCCGAGGCGCACGCCGCGAACACCGGGCGGGTCCCCGGGTTCGCGGTGGTCGGGGTGGCACACACCGCACGGGCGGCGATGGCGGCCCTGCGCGCCAACGACGGCGGCGACGTGGACCTCGTACTCCTGGATTTTCGGCTCCCCGACCTGCACGGCCTGGACGTCTGTCGGGCGCTGCGCGCGGCCGGCAGCAGCGTCGACGTGCTCGCGGTGACCTCCGCGCGGGACCTCGCGGTGGTGCGCACCGCGGTGTCCCTCGGGGTGACCCACTACCTGCTCAAACCGTTCACGTTCGCGACCTTCCGCGACAAGCTGGAACGCTACGCGGACTACCGCGCCCAGGCGCTCGCCGACGGCGAGGTGGCCGCCCAGCACGACGTGGACCGGATGTTCGCCACCCTGCGGGGCACCGCCGGGCACAGCCTGCCCAAGGGGCTCGACGCCCAGACCCTCACCCGGGTACGGGCGGCGCTGGCCGGCGGCGCCGGCCCGGAGGCGGGGTTGTCGGCGACCGAGGTGAGCGCGGCGACCGGGATCTCCCGGGTGACCGCCCGTCGCTACCTGGAGTACCTGGTGACGATCGACCGGGCCGTCCGCACCCCCCGCTACGGCACCCCCGGCCGCCCCGAGGTCGAGTACCGCCCCCGCTGAGCGGGCCGGGGTGGCGTCGGCGGATGCCCGTGTGCCCCCGCCGACGGGTCGGCGGGGGCACAACGGATCAGTTGCCGAGGGTGACGTGCAGGATTTTTTCGTTGCTGTTGTTCGGGATGCTGTCCTTGTCACCGGTGGTCGTGGTCGTCAACCACAGCCCGCCGTCGGGCGCCGGCTCGACCGTGCGCAGCCGGCCGTAGGTGCCACTGAAGTAGGTCTGCACGTTCGTCAGAGCGCTACCACTGATCACACCCCGGTACAGGCGCGTACCACGAGCGCAGGCGACGTACAGGGCGTCCCGCACGACCGCGATGCCCGAGCAGGAACCCTCGGCCGTCGGATACGTGCGCACTGGCGCGATATAGCCCGCCGTGCCGCAGGTGCCGCTGGTGCCCTCACACGCCGGCCACCCGTAGTTCCCACCCTTGGTGATCAGGTTCGTCTCGTCCATGATGGAGTTGCCGAACTCCTGCTCCCACAGGCGGCCCTGCGAGTCGAACGCGAGCCCCTGCGGGTTGCGGTGACCGTAGCTCCACACGTAGTTGCCGAACGGGTTGTCCGACGGCACGGTTCCGTCCGGGTTCAACCGCAGAACCTTGCCCTCCAGGGCGGTGCGGTCCTGCGCGTACGTGCCGTTCTGCGCATCACCCGTGCTGGCGTACAACTTGCCGTCCGGACCGAACCGCAGCCGGCCACCGTTGTGGAACTTGTTGCGCCGAATCCCGCTGACCAGGATCTGCTCGCTGGACGTGGTCAACCGACCGTTCTCCAGCTTGATCCGCACGATCCGGTTGTCACTGGGCGAGGTGTGCATGATGTAGAGCCAGCGGTCACTGGCGAAGCTCGACGAGATCGCCAGACCCAGCAGACCACCCTCACCATCGGTGCTCTGCACGTTCGGCACCGTGCCCACCGACGTCTTGACGCCGGTCGTGGGGTTGAGCTGCACGATGTCCTGCGCGTCACGGCGGCTGTAGAGGACGCTGCCGTCCGGCAACGTCACCAACCCCCACGGGATGTCGGTGTCGGTGGTCACCTGTCGGACGGTGCACACCGGGTTGGCGCACGCGGCGCCGGTGGTCACCGTCGCCGTGCCGCTGCGCGACGAGACGTTGGCCTGCGCGTCCCGGGCCACCACGTAGTACTGGTACGCCGTGGCCGCCGCGAGTCCACTGTCGATGAAGGTGGTGGCCGGCGGCGTACCGGCGACCGTGCCCACCTTGACGCCACCGCGGTACACGTCGTACGCGGCGACCCCGACGTTGTCCGTCGACGCGACCCAGCTCAGCGTCACCGTCGTACCCGAGGCGACACCGGTGAGCTGCTGCGGCGCGGTGGGCGCCTGGGTGTCCGCCTGGCAGGGCGGTGGGGTGATCGAGACGGTGGAGCTGGCCTGCGACACGTTGCCGGCGGCGTCCCGGGCGTTGACGTACAGGCCCCAGGTCGCCCCGCCGACCACCGTCAGGCTGGTCGACAGCGTCGAGCCGCTCACCGACTTGATCAACTGACCGTCGTGGTAGACGTCGTAGAAGGCCACGGCGACGTTGTCCGTCGACGCGTTCCAGGCGAACGTCACCGAGTTGCAGGTCAGGCCGCTCACCCGCGGACTGCCCGGCGTGCTGGGAGGCTGGGTGTCCGTGCTGCCCAGCGCCGTCGTCCACCGTTGGTTGGCCTGCCCCGTGCAGGTCAACAGGCTGACGAGCGCGCTGTTGGCCGTACCGGCGGCATCCAGGCACAGACCGGACTGGGTACCGACGATGGTCCCGTCGGTGTTGATCCGCCACCGCTGGTTCGCGCCGCCGGTGCAGCCGTAGATCTGCACCGTGGCCGGCGAGGACGTGTCCTGGGCGACGACGTCCAGGCACATCGTCTCGTCGTAGACCCGCAGCTCACCGGTCGAGGTGAGCGTCCACGCCTGGTTCGCCGAGCCCTTGCAGTCGTAGATGTTGATGCCGGTGCCGGCGGTCTTGAGGTTGCCGACCACGTCCAGGCAACGGCCACTGGCCACGCCGACCACTGTCGACGGGCCGGCCGCCGCTGCCGGTACGGCGAAGGCCACGGCGAGCAGCGCCGCCGTGACCATTGCCGCCACCAGGCGACGCGGGTTGATCCGAGTGGGCATTCGTATCCGTTCTTCTGTCGAGAGGCATCGACCGGTGCGGTCCGATGCCGTCGTGCCGCCCACGGCCGACTCGACCGCGGGCAGCACGACGAAAGTGGCGGTCAGCCGAAGATGGAGAAGGAGACCGCCGGGTTGTTGGGGAAGATCTTCTTGACCGCCGAGTCCGTGAGGCCGAAGACGCCCTGGGCGACCTTGCCGTAGAGCCCGAACATGTTGTTCGTCGCCGGCACGTCGCCGTTGTCGAGTTCCTTCAGCCCCTTCCACCCGCCAATGACCTTGCCGGCGAGCTTGCGACCGGAAACCACGATCGCGACGCCACCGTGTCCGTGATCGGTCCCGTCGTTGTTCTGCGCGACCCGGCGACCGAACTCGGTCGTGACGATGACGGTGGTGTTCTGTGCCTTCGTACCCAGGTCGGCGAAGAAGGCGGCCAGCCCCTTGGCGAGGTCGGAGAGCAGGTTGTACAGGTGACCCCCGGAGTTGACGCCCTCGGCGGCGTGGGTGTCGTACCCGCCGAAGGTCATGTTGATCACCTCCACCGGGACGTCACCCCGCAGTAGCTGGGCGACGGACTGCAACCCCGTGCCGACCGCACCGGTGTACACCGCTCCGTTGGCCGGCTTGTACGCGGTCGAGGTCAGCTTCTCGGCGGTCCGAATGGCCTGCATCCCGTTGGCGATCACGTCACCGGCCGGGTGGGCGAGCCCGTGGAAGAGCCCTTCGATGGCCTTCAACGTCCGCTCGTGGTAGCGCGCGTCACCTCGTACTCCGAGGGCCTTGAGACTGGCGATCGAGAGCGGGACGTGGTTGCCGACGAGCGTCCGGGACGTCTGCGCCCCGATGTTGACGGCCTGGAACGCGGTGGTCGGCCCGAGGTTGTCCAGCAGACGGTCCAGCCAACCGGTGCCCTTCGTCTCCGAGGGCAGCCCACCCAGACTGCAGATGTCGATGCTCTGGAAGTGGCTGCGTGGCAGCTTGTTGTCCGACACGGCCGGAACGAAGGCCACCCGACCGGCGTCGATCAGCGGCTTCAGCGGAGTGAACGCGCTGTTGAGCACGAACCCCCGTTCGAGGGGGATGGCGGTACGGTCCAGCAGCAGGTTGGGTCGGACGGCCTTGAGTATCGCGTCGTCGCCCGGCGCGAGAAGCCCCAACCCGTCGCACGCTCCGACGAGGAAGATGTTGATCAGCGTCTTGCCTGATCCCGTCGGCGCCGCGGCGTACGCCGCCTTCGTGACCGCGAACTCGACGGTCGCCAGGGCGGCTGCCGCCCCGACGGCACCGCCGACGACCGCGCGTCGGGTCACGCCACGACCCTCCTGCTGAGCTTCCTCCACATCCGACAGTCGGAGGAAGTCGTCGCGGATCGCGGCGTTGTTCGAGGCGGTGGCCTCGTACGCGGCACGCAGCGCCGCCTCTGCGGGGTCGGGCAGCTTCGCCTGCCCACGGCCGTTGGGGTACACGTTGCTTCCCATCATCGAAGGAGACTCTGCGGCGAGGCGAGCAGGGCTTTGGCGATGTCGACGAGCGCACCCTGGAATGCCGTGGCGCTGGCCGGACTGTCGGCACCGACCTCGGCAATGGACAACAGGAGGGCGCGCTGCGCGCTCGTCGGCTTCTGGGCGACCAGTCGTTGCGCCAGGGCGTCGACGCAGGCGCCGGCGGTAGCGGGCTGCGGGCTCGGCAACAGGTTGGCCGCGGAGGGGAAACGCAGTGCCGGGCGGCCCCCGCGCAACACGAAGTCGATCTCGGTCCACGCCGTGGACATCCACGAGATGCCGAGGTAGGCGGTGGCGACATCGGACCAGCCGTCCGCCGTGCCGCGGTGCACGGGCACCTGACCCATGTTGTTCAGCACGGTGCCCATCCCCCGCAGGCCGTCGGCGAACGGCGTCCGCGCGGGGGCGCTCGGCGGTTTGTAGCCGGGAGCCGTCTGCGGCTGCACCCCCAGCTTCCGGTAGATCGAGACGAGGTACTCGCTCGGTCGGTGCATCTTCGCGAACGGTGAGGCCCAGAACTCCACCGAGCTGAACATCGCCCGGACGACGGGGACGATCGCGGTGTCGTTGTCCAGGTAGACCTTGGCCAGCTTGTCGACCAGGGCGTCCGACGGCTTGTCCGAGACGAACTTCGTGGCCAGTTCGCGGGCGAAGCTCTTGGCAGCGGCCGGCAGGCGCACGACGTGGTTCACGTACGCCTTGATCACCTCCAGACCCTTGTCCGCCGATGCGTTCGGGTGGCTGAAGCCCATGATCTTGATGGGCCCGGTGTAGTGGTTGTTGGGGCGGAAGGCGAAGGTGTAGTGCCCGGCGTCCGTGACCACCTTTCCACCGATGACCCCCAGGCCCGTCTGCAGCAGAGCTGCCTGGCGGACGTCCTCCTCCGTGTAGCCACCGCCGGCCCCGACGGTGTGCAGTTCGAGGAGTTCCCGAGCCAGGTTCTCGTTGGGCCGGGCCTTCTGCGACTGGGACTGGTTGAGGTAGATGACCAGGCCGGCGTGCTGCACCGCGGCGACGAGCATGTCGGCGTACTTGCCGAACGCGTGCTTGCGGATGACGTCCCGCCCGAAGTACGGCGCGCTCACCGACCCGAAGTCGAAGTGCATGGGGACGTTGATCCGGTCCGTGCAGAAGTCGACGACCCGCTCGAACAACTGCCGGTCGGACCAGATCATGCGCGCCGTCGTCGCCCACAGGTACTCGTCGGCGAGGCTGTCCATCACCTTGTTCGTGTGGATCGTGGCGGAGGCCTGCGCCAGGGTGAGGTGAATCCCGGGCAGTTCCTTGATCTTCACCTCGGCAGTCGTGTACGGGATCGAGTCCGGCTTCAACTGCTGGTCGATCCAGGCGTCGATGCCCATGGACTTGATCCGGGCGAGCAGCGCGGGCGTCGCGCCGAACGTGGCCCGGTTCGCGAGGTGCAGGATCGGATCGTTGGGGAAGCCCTCCGGCACCGACGCCTTCGCCTGCGCGGCGGCGGCGGAGGGCCGGGACAGGATGACGTCCGAGGCGCTCGCCTCCGCGGCCTTGCGCAGCTCGGTCGCCGACTTGGCGTCCATGTAGCTCTGTTCGACGGACGTGTTGGCGGAGGTGTTGAGGCTGACCGCCTCGGTCCGTGGCCCCACGTCGCTCGGCGGCGGACCGTCCGCACCGAAGAACGGTAGTCGGTCCGAATTGGAGGCGACGACCGCGCCGCCGGCCGCGACCGAGGCGAAGCCGACGAGGGAGGCGAAGGACCGGCGACCGAGGCGCGGCGTCGCAGATCGATGTTCGGGGCGATGTTGGGGGGTCATGAAACCTTCCGGAGCTGCTCAAACCGTGGGAAAGGTCGCTGATGATCCGCCTTTTCCGGATGGCCGACAACGATGTGGATTGTCGTGCCTCACCTGCGGCGAGCACTGTGACAACGGCCAATGGATGGCCACTGGACGTCCTCTTGATTTCGCACCGGCCATCGGCGTGCCCAGGGTGATCCCGCCGGGCTGTGGAGGCCCGGGAACGGCCCGGGCATCGAGGAGACGAACGGCCCTCGGGCGCAGGCCACCGTCGGTGTACCACCCCGCCCACGACCACCGGTGGGGCGGCACACCGAAGGCCACCGACGGTGGTACGCGAGCTGACAAACTTAACGCTCTCCTCAACTTGGCCGGCCGTTCCGCGGGGCAGCGTGCGGCCACCCGGGAACCCGCTGGCGGGCCGCAGATTCGTTGTTAGACTGGCCCGGTTGGATGAGAGGTACGACCAGGGAGACCAGACATGGCGGGTGACGACGACATCTCCGGGTGAGACCGGAGGTGTTCGGCCATCGGTTCGGCGTGCCTGAGCGCGGCCGGCGTGGCCATGTCGTCGTTCCACCGGTCCCGTTCGTCGTCGGGCGGCTCACGCACGCCCAGCCCACCCTCTGAGGTCACTCGCAATGTCTGACGCCTTCGTCGTCTGCTCGAACCTGTCCTTCTCCTGGCCGGACGACACCCCGGTCTTCTCGGAGCTGTCCTTCACCGTCTCCGGCGGTCGCACCGGCCTGGTCGCACCCAACGGGGCCGGCAAGAGCACGCTGCTGCGGTTGATCGCCGGGGAGCTACGGCCCACCGGCGGCAGCATCACCGTCGACGGGCTGCTCGGATACCTGCCGCAGACCCTTCCGCTGGCCGGTGACCTGGCCGTGGCACAGGTGCTCGGCATCGCCGAACGGATCGCGGCGCTGCACGCCATCGAGGCCGGCGACGCCAGCGAGGCACACTTCGCCACGATCGGCGACGACTGGGACGTCGAGGAGCGCACCCGGTCCGAGCTGGACCGGCTCGGCCTCGGTGGCCTGTCGCTCGACCGGCCGCTGCACACACTCAGCGGCGGTCAGGTGATCTCCCTCGGCCTGGCTGCGCGGCTACTCCGCCGCCCGGACGTGCTGCTGCTCGACGAGCCCACCAACAACCTGGACGTGGCGGCTCGGCACAAGCTCTACGACGTGCTCACCGACTTCAGCGGTTGCCTGTTGCTGGTCAGCCATGACCGGGAGCTGCTGGACCGGATGGACCGCATCGCCGAGCTGGAACGCGGCGAGATCAACTGGTATGGGGGCACCTTCACCGCGTACACCGAGGCGGTGCAGGCGGCGCGGGAGGTGGCCGAGAGCAACCTGCGCAACGCCGAGCAGGAGGTCAAGCGGGAGAAGCGGGAGATGCAGCAGGCCCGTGAGCGGGCCGACCGGCGGGCCAGCAATGCCGCCAAGAACCTGAAGAACGCCGGTCTGGCCCGGATCGTCGCCGGAGGGCTCAGGCGCAGCGCACAGGAGTCGGCGGGCAAGTCGCAGGAGACCCACTCCGCCCGGCTCGGCTCGGCCAAGGCCCGACTCGACGAGGCCGGTCGCGCGGTCCGCGACGAGGACACGATCACCGTCGACCTGTCCGACACCACCGTCCCGGCCGGACGGACGGTCTTCTCCGGTACGGGGCTGCGGGCCCGCTTCGACGACCGGGATCTGTTCGGTGGCGACGGCGCCGACCTGGTGATCCGGGGCCCGGAGCGGATCGCGCTCACCGGGGCGAACGGCGTCGGCAAGTCGACCCTGCTGCGGCTCGTCGACGGCGACCTCGAACCGGCCGGCGGTGAGATCAAGCGGGCCGACGGGCGGATCGCGTACCTGTCGCAGCGCCTGGACCTGTTGGACCTCGACCGGACGGTGGCGGAGAACTTCGCCGCGTACGCGCCGAGCCTGCCGGACGCCAGGCGGATGAACCTGCTGGCCCGCTTCCTGTTCCGGGGCGCCCGGGTCAACCTGCCCGTCGGGGTGCTCTCCGGCGGTGAGCGGCTGCGCGCCACCCTGGCGTGTGTGCTCTGCGCGGAACCAGCACCGCAACTGCTGCTGCTCGACGAGCCGACGAACAACCTGGACCTGGTCAGCGTCGCCCAGTTGGAGAGCGCGCTGAGCGCGTACCAGGGCGCCTTTGTCGTGGTCAGCCACGACGAGCGGTTCCTCGCCGAGATCGGCGTGCAGCGCTGGCTGCGGCTGGCCGACGGCCGGCTCCGCGAGATCGCCGCCCCCGACCAGGTCTGAATCCAACGGTCCGGCCGGCTCATGCCGGCCGGACCGGAGCCAGCTCAGCTCACGTTGGCCGGGCCGAGCACGCTCTTCAGGTCACCCATCAGCGCGGTGGTCGCCGCCACCCGGAACGGACCCAGCCGCAGGGTGGTGGTACGCCCGCCGTTGAGGAGCTTGACGTGCACCTCGGTGTCGCCGGGGTGCAGGACCAGGGTTTCCTTGAGGCGTTCCACAAGTGGCGGCGTGCAGCGGTGCACCGGGATGGTGAGGGTGACCGGCTTGTTGGTGGCGCTGGTGCTGACGTCCGGCATGGACATGTCCATCGCCATGATGCGGGGCGTGTCGTCGCGGCGGTCCACCCGGCCCTTGACCACCACGATGGCGTCCTCGGCGATGTACTGGCCGATCACCTCGTAGGTGTTGGGGAAGAACAGCGTCTCCACGCCGCCGGCCAGGTCCTCCAGGGTGGCCGAGGCCCAGGCCCGTCCCTGCTTGGTGACCCGCCGCTGGACCCCGGACAGGATTCCCGCGAGGGTGACGACCGCCCCGTCGGGCACCGCGCCGTCCTCGGCGAGGGAGGCGATGGTGGTGTCGGCCGCCGCGCCCAGGATGTGTTCCAGGCCGAACAGCGGGTGGTCGGAGACGTACAACCCGAGCATCTCGCGCTCGAAGGCCAGCTTGTCGCGCTTCTCCCACTCGCTGTCGCCGATGATCGGCATCACCGTCGTGCTGCCGGTGTCCGCGTCGCCGAAGCCGGCGCCGAACAGGTCGTACTGGCCGACGGCCTCCTTGCGCTTGACGTCGGCGTACGCGTCGATCGCGTCGGCGTGCACCGTGAGCAGGCCCTTGCGCGGATGGTCGAGGGAGTCGAACGCGCCCGCCTTGATCAGCGATTCGATCGTCTTCTTGTTGCAGACCACCGCATCCACCTTGGACAGGAAGTCGTAGAAGTCGGCGTACTCGCCCTTCTCGTCGCGGCACCGCATGATCGAGGCGACCACGTTCGCGCCGACGTTGCGCACCGCCGCCAGACCGAAGCGGATGTCCTTGCCGACCGGGGTGAACGGCCCGGCCGAGGTGTTCACGTCCGGCGGCAGCACCTGGATGCGCATCCGGCGACACTCGGACAGGTACAGCGCCATCTTGTCCTTGTCGTCACCCACGGACGTGAGCAGTCCGGCCATGTACTCGGCCGGGTAGTGCGCCTTGAGGTACGCCGTCCAGTAGGACACCAGGCCGTACGCGGCGGAGTGCGCCTTGTTGAAGGCGTACCCGGCGAACGGCACCAGCACGTCCCACACGGCCTGGATCGCCTCGTCGGAGTAGCCGCGCTCGCGGCAGCCGTCCCGGAACGGGATGAACTCCTTGTCGAGGATCTCCTTCTTCTTCTTACCCATCGCCCGGCGCAGCAGGTCCGCCTGACCGAGCGTGTAGCCGGCGAGGATCTGCGCGGCGCGCTGCACCTGCTCCTGGTAGACGATCAAGCCGTGCGTCGGTGCCAGGATCTCCCGCAGCGGCTCCTCCAGCTCCGGGTGGATCGGCGTGATCTCCTGGAGGCCGTTCTTGCGCAGCGCGTAGTTGGTGTGCGAGTCGACACCCATCGGGCCGGGCCGGTACAGCGCCAGGACGGCCGAGATGTCCTCGAAGTTGTCCGGCTTCATCAGCCGCAGCAGCGACCGCATCGGCCCGCCGTCGAGCTGGAACACGCCCAGCGTGTCACCGCGGGCCAGCAGCTCGTACGCGGCCTTGTCGTCCAGCGGCAGGCCCAGCAGGTCGAGTTTGAGACCGTGGTTCAGCTCGATGTTCTTGACCGCGTCGTCGATGATCGTCAGGTTGCGCAGGCCGAGGAAGTCCATCTTCAGCAGCCCGAGCGACTCGCAGGTCGGGTAGTCGAACTGCGTGATGATCGCCCCGTCGGCGTCACGGCGCGTCAACGGGATGTGCTCGATGATCGGCTCGGCGGACATGATGACGCCGGCGGCGTGCACACCGGTCTGGCGGATCAGCCCCTCGATGCCCTTGGCCGTGTCGATCACCTTGCGCACGTCCGGGTCCGAGTCGTACAGGCCCCGGATCTCGCCGGCCTCGGCATAGCGGGGGTGCTTCGGGTCGAAGATGCCGGTCAGCGGGATGTCCTTGCCCATCACGGCCGGTGGCATCGCCTTGGTGATCCGGTCGCCGACCGCGTACGGGAAACCCAGCACCCGGGCCGAGTCCTTGATCGCGGCCTTCGCCTTGATCGTGCCGAAGGTCGCGATCTGGGCGACCTTGTCCTCACCCCACTTGTCGGTGACGTACTTGATCACCTCACCGCGCCGACGCTCGTCGAAGTCGATGTCGACATCCGGCATCGAGACACGCTCGGGGTTGAGGAACCGCTCGAAGATCAGGCCGTGCTGGATCGGGTCCAGGTCGGTGATGCCCAGCGCGTACGCCACCAGCGAGCCGGCGGCCGAGCCACGACCCGGACCCACCGCGATGCCCTGCTTCTTCGCCCACTGGATGAAGTCGGCGACCACGAGGAAGTACGACGGGAAGCCCATCTGGTTGATGACGCCGAGCTCGTACTCCGCCTGGACGACGTGCCCCTCGGGGATGCCGTTCGGGTAGCGGCGGCCCAGGCCGGCGAACGTCTCCTTACGGAACCACGACTCCTCGGTCTCGCCCTCGGGCACCGGGAAGCGCGGCATCAGGTTGTGGAACTCGAACATGCCCTTCGGGTCGACCTTCTCGGCCACCAGCAGGGTGTTGCGGCAGCCCTGCTGCCACAGCTCGGACGAGTCGACCGCGCGCATCTGGTCGGCACTCTTGACGAAGTAGCCGCCGCCCTCGAAGCGGAACCGGTTCGGGTCGTCGATGTTGCTGCCGGTCTGCACGCACAGCAGCACGTCGTGCGCGGTCGCCTGCGCCTCGTGCGTGTAGTGCGAGTCGTTGGTGACGACCGGCGGGATGTCCAGCTTGCGGGCGATCTCGGTGAGCCCCTCGCGGACCCGGCTCTCGATGGAGAGGCCGTGATCCATGATCTCCAGGAAGTAGTTGTCCTTGCCGAAGATGTCCTGGTAGCTCGCGGCGACCTTGAGCGCCTCGTCGAACTGCCCCAGCCGCAGCCGGGTCTGCACCGCGCCGGACGGGCAGCCGGTGGTCGCCATGATGCCCTCGGCGTGCTCGGCGATCAGCTCCATGTCCATCCGGGGCCACTTGACGTAGTGCCCCTCCATGGACGCGCGCGAGTTGAGGGTGAACAGGTTCTTGAGCCCCTGCGCGTTCTTCGCCCACATCGTCTTGTGGGTGATCGCGCCGTTACCGGAGATGTCGTCGCTCTTCTGCTCCGGCCGACCCCACTTGACCCGCGCCTTGTGATAGCGCGACTCCGGCGCCACGTACGCCTCGACACCCAGGATCGGGGTGATCCCGGCTGCCATCGCCTGGTTGTAGAAGTCGTTCGCGCCGTGCATGTTGCCGTGGTCGGTGATCGCCACCGCCGGCATGCCCAGCCGGTTGGCCTCGGCGAACAGGTCCTTCAACCGGGCCGCTCCGTCGAGCATCGAGTACTCGGTGTGCACGTGCAGATGCGCGAACGAATCAGCCATGCGTGGCGCCCCCCGGCGGTGTGGATCTAGGTGGTCGGAGCCGACCGGGACCTACCCTACCGAGGTGATCTCGGCGGCTCCACCGTCCGCGCCGAGGGTGGGCCGTGTCTCGTCCGTTACCTGCCGTGACGACCTCGGCGAGGTCCGGCTGCATCATGCCTTCATCGGGAGCGGCCGTATCATCCGACGATACTCAGCGAGGAGGAGCCATGGACGATTGGGACATCTCAATCCATGCGGCGTATGCGGGCGGGCTCGCAGTGCGTGTGGAGGAACTACGACAACATTTTCCAGAGGCACTGCTGTCGTGTGACGTCGATGACAATTATCCCGGTCCCGATCTCATCTGCTGGAACGCACACCCGGACCAGATCTGGGTGTGGATATTTGAGTCGAATGACGCCGAAGGAATACAGCGCGCGAAGGAGCGCCTAAATCAAGTCCTCGCTGCCCCTTACGATCTGACTACCATCGTGGACAAGCCAGTAGTAGCCGGACCGAATGGCCTCTTCGAGCAAGACTGCGTCACGGCGTCCAGCTACATCGACGTTGACGGGCGAATTGAGGTCCGGAGCGGACTCGGGGACGGAATTCAGCTGTACCGGGCGTTCAGCATCGATGGAGAAGATGACATCATGCAACGAGTCGCAATCAACTTGACGCTCGGCGTTGCGCGCAAGGCGGACCGCGATTCCCGACAGGCGTTGGGGTTTCCAGGGTGACGACAGCCCAGTGCCGAGCGGCCAAACCCGCCTGCCGACAACTCGGAGGGCCGACCGTAGGAACCGACGGAAGAACTTCTCCTCAACCCTGGTAGTACACGTACGTCCCCTCGGACTACCACTTGTGGGTGTAGATGTGGTTCTACAAGTGCCGAATCACGCGTCCTGGGGTCCAACCTGACTCGTGAGCGAGCGCGGATACGTGGGCCAGCAAGTCTCATCGGGGTGCCCTTTTCGTCGGGTCGATGGTGTGTACGGAGGTCGGTGCGAGGCCGGCAACGTTCTCCGTTGCCGGGCCTGGGTCGTCGTTTGGTCGGGATTGCTGGACCTGGCTTGCCAGACGCTGATCTCGTGGTCGGGAAAGGCCTGCCACACACCGGCCGGCCCGGTGACGTCTTGGTCGTCGTCATCGCGCCGGGCACAGCGAGCCGAAAACCGAGGGGCTGTGACGAGGCCAAGGGGATCCGGCGTGAGTGCGGACAGGCTGATGGCGCGCCGCCTCCGCCGCGTCGCCAGAAAATAAGGCGAGCGAGAAGCGCAGCGAGGATCCGATCTCTCGCGTGTCTACCTAGAAGTAATTGTCAGACCGAGGGCCCGGTCACCAGCGGCCAACCATAGGCAACATAGACATTCCTGGTCGCTCCCAGGCAGCTCTTCGCACAACGTGAACTCGCACGTCGCTCCTCCCCCGTGGCTCAAGTGGCATGAAGGTAAGGACCAACAACGGCCCGTGTCAACACGCCCACTCAGCGCTACTTTGAGTGACGCCAGGGAGGCATTTGATCAGGAGAATTCGGGCTCGTTCAGCACCTAACGTAACGACGGCCGAAATCACTGGTTGGTGATGGCCAACAGCCTCAAACAAGCACAATTCAACCTTGGCGGCGAGGATAAGGTGCAGTCGCCCTTGGCAGCGCCCGCAACAGATACCGTTCCAGCGCGCTTTCCGCATTCGCCGCTCGGCAACGAGTGCGAACCGCGCCATGGGGGCAACTGCAGACGCGGATTGCCAGGCACCTCGCACCGTCGACGGGTGGAGGCCTAGACGAGTAAGTCCGAAGTCTGGTCAGTGGTCGTAGGCGATCAGGGATCTGGTCACGGGTTGGCCGGTGGTCCGGTTGTGCCAGATCGCGGCGGTCATCGCGAGGAGGCGTTGCGCGATGCGTGCGGTGACGCCTTCGATGCTGCGTCCGCCGTGTAGTTCGAGGTCGAGTTG